>CAADGY010000145.1 GCA_900696665.1 uncultured Acidobacteriota bacterium | reverse complement strand
GTAGACACGGTGGGCGCTTGGCGTAGCGTTCGATTTTTTCACAATCCCGCGCGCGGGGCAGGCACGCAGACGCGCTCCCACTCCCGGACTCGTGTGAGAAAAGATCCCAGGAGGCGAAGCGCAATCTCCGGTCGATCGAAAGGAGGATTCCGGGCCTGCCACCTTATGGTGCAGCTATATCGTACTGAAGAGGTACAATAAAAGAGAGCGGACGCGCCCGGCGCTGGCGTCAGCCGGCAGGCAAGCGCTACAACGGCGGAATTCCTTCTAGGGCGAAGGCCGTAGTCGGCGACTAAGTTAATCGCCCTACCGCTTCGCCCGGACCTACGGAGCCAACTTCACCCGATATCTGCGGCTCTAAGAGTATTGTTCGATTGTTTGACTCCTGTTTTCACCTCTACTCTGGGGATGGATGGAGAACGAGGCGCAATGCTGCGTGGACTGATTATTTGCCCCAACACGGAACTCGCCGCGAGCCTGCAAGAGGTGTTGCAGGAAACCCGTCAGGCCGAGATGGTCCGCGATCTGGACCGGTATCCCGAGAATCTCGAACTACTGCGCAGCCTGCGCGCGCACACGCCGGATGTGCTGTTTCTGAGCACGGAGGATTTGGACAAAGCGCTGGCGGCGGTCCAACTCGTTGAGGAGCACCTGCCGGGTCTGCCTGTTGTCGCCGTGAGTACCCACGCCGACGCGCATGTCCTGATCCAGTTGGTACGGAATGGGGTTCGCGAGTTTCTCACGGCGCCGTTTCAGGTGCCGGTGGTGTTTGAAGCACTCGGCCGCATCGAGGAATTGGTGGCCAAACGGCCCGCCGCGCCCGTCGAAACCGGCAACATCTACACATTCCTGCCCTCGAAGCAGGGGGTGGGCACCACGACGGTCGCGGTGAACTCCGCGACGGCCATGGCGCGCGGCGCTGCTGGCGACAAGAAGGGGTTACTGCTGGACATGGACCTCAGTTCGGGCATTGTGGGGTTCATGCTGAAGATCACTAACCTGCACAGTGTCGTCGAGGCGGCTGAAAACGCGCATCATATTGACGAATCGCTCTGGGACCGCCTCGTGACGGTCCGCGGCAACCTGGCGATCCTGCATTCCGGGCGGCTCAACCCGGACTTCCGTATCAACAGCGCTCAGGTGCAAGGCCTGATGGAGTACGCACGCAGCCACTATTCCTCGGTGTGTGTGGACATCTCGGGCAACCTGGAGCGCTATTCGCTGGAGGTGATGCAGGAATCCAAGCAGATCTTCCTGGTGGTGACGCCCGAGATTCCTTCGCTGCATCTGGCTCGCGAAAAGCTCACCTTTCTGCAACAGTTGGACCTGGCCGACCGCGTCTCGGTGCTGCTGAACCGCATGCACCGCCGCGCCGTGGTCACTACCGAGCAGATCGAGAACTTGCTCGGGGTGCCCGTCTACATGTCTTTCCCGAACGACTACCAGGGAGTGCACCGGGCTTTGCAGGCCGGGCGCGCGGTGGAGCCGGATAGCGAACTCGGGAAGCAATTCACCGTTTTCGCGAACCGCACGCTCGGCCGCAAAGGCGACGTCTCGAAGAAGTCGAAATCGGAATCGAAGAAACGGCTGGCCGAGTACTTCTCGATTCTGCCCGGCCGCGGCTGAGCCGAAGCTACATGTACATGCCGCCGTTTACGCGCAGCACAGAGCCGGTGATGTAGTTGGCCTCCTCGCTGGCCAGGAATTTGACGGTGTTGGCGATGTCGGCGGGCTTGCCGAAACGCTTCAGCGGGATCGCGGCCATCATCTGATCTTTCACTTCCTTGGGCAGCACTTCGGTCATGTCGGTTTCGATGAAACCCGGAGCGATGGCGTTCACGGTGATGTTGCGGCTGGCAAGTTCTTTTGCCAGACACTTCGTGAGCCCGATCAGACCCGACTTTGACGCGACATAATTGGCCTGCCCGGCATTGCCCATCTCACCCACCACCGAGGCGATGTTCACGATCCGCCCCCAGCGCTCTTTGATCATGGCTGGAATCACAGCCTGCGACACGAGAAACGCGCCCGTCAGATTGATTTGCAGCACCAGGCTCCAGTCCGCCGCTTTCATGCGCATGGCGAGGCCGTCGCGCGTGATCCCGGCGTTGTTCACCAGCACATCGATGCGCCCCATCTGCTTGATCGCTTCCGCCACGCCCTTCTTCACCGACTCCTCAGAGCTGACGTCCAGATCCAAAGTCATCGCCTTGCCGCCGCACTGCCGGATCATCTCGGCCACAGTTTCGTTATTTTCGACCTCGGGCGAGGCCACGATGATGTCGAAGTTGCCGCGGCACAGCGTGAGCGCGATCTCTCGGCCGATTCCCCGGCTCGCTCCGGTCACCAACGCAACGCGATGAAACATGTAGGCTCCTTGCTTCTGAACGATTTCAGACTTCATCATAGTAAACGAAAGGGGGGACGTGCCCGGCATGGCCTACCAGGATCTTCGCGAGTTCATTCAAGCTCTTGATAAACAAGGAGAACTTAAGCGAATTCGCTTCGAAGTCGACCCTCACCTCGAGATCACCGAGTTCGCCGACCGCGCCGTCAAGACGGGCGGTCCGGCCTTGCTGTTCGAAAAGCCCAAGGGATCCAACATCCCCCTGCTCATCAATGCCTTCGCCTCCGAACGCCGGATGCAAATTGCTCTGGGCGTGGACGACGTCCGCGAGATCGCCGCGCGGATCACGGAAATGCTCGAGATGCGCATGCCGCAGGGGTTGATCAACAAGCTGAAAATGCTGCCAAAACTGGCCGATATGGCCGGTTTTTTCCCGAAAATGGTGACATCCGCGCCCTGCCAGGAGGTGGTGCGCCGCGAGGGCTTCTCGCTCGCAGAGTTCCCCGTCTTGACCTGCTGGCCGGGCGACGGGGGCCCGTTTATCACCCTGCCGATGGTGTTCTCGAAGAACCCGGAAACCGGCAAGCGCAACTGCGGCATGTACCGCATGCAGGTCTATGACGGCCAGACCACCGGCATGCACTGGCAGACCCAGAAACAGGGCGCCGAACACTACCGCCGCCTGTTGAAAGAGGGCAAGGTGGAAAAGATGCCCGTGGCGGTGGCCCTGGGCGCTGACCCCGCCACCATGTATTCAGCGATCCTGCCGTTGCCGCCCGATCTCGACGAGATGATGATCGCCGGCTTCCTCCGCAACAAGCCCGTCGAGATGGTGAAGTGCATCACCAGCGACCTGGAAGTGCCCGCGCACGCCGAAATCGTGCTCGAAGGCCATGTGAAGCTCGGTGAATTGCGCCGCGAAGGCCCCTTTGGCGACCACACAGGTTTCTATTCCCTCGACGACGACTACCCGGTGTTCCACATCGATTGCGTCACGACGCGCAAGGACCCGATTTACCCGACGACGATCGTCGGCCCCCCGCCCATGGAGGATTACTACATGGGCCGCGCCATCGAGCGGATCTTCCTGCCGCTCATGAGGATGCAGATCCCCGAGATCCGCGACATGGCCATGCCCGCCGAAGGCGTTTTTCATAACCTGATGCTGATCTCGATCCGCAAGTCCTACCCCGGGCAGGCGCGGAAAGTCATGCACGCCATCTGGGGCCTCGGCCAGGCCATGTTCACCAAGGTGATCGTGGTGGTGGACGAGGATGTGGATGTCCAGAACTACAGCGAAGTGGCCTGGCGGGCGCTGAACAACATCGACCCGGAACGCGACATCGAGTTCGTCCATGGGCCGGTGGATACGCTGGATCACGCGTCCAGATTGCAGGATTTCGGCTCAAAAATGGGCATCGACGCCACGAAAAAGTGGCCCCAGGAAGGCTTTTC
>CAADGY010000144.1 GCA_900696665.1 uncultured Acidobacteriota bacterium | reverse complement strand
GGAAGCTGTGGATGTGGGAACCAGCGCAGGGCTGGAGGAGGGGCTGCGATTTGAAGCCGCCGCCTTCGGCCTGATCGCCGGCACCCAGGACCGCCGGGAAGGAACCCGCGCATTTCTCGAAAAAAGAAAGGCTGTTTTCGCAGGGAAATAGCACATGCCGCATAGAATCATTGAAGGAAATCTCAGCGCACAAGGACTGAAGTTCGCCATTCTGGTGAGCCGCTTCAACAGCATCATTACGGAGCGTCTGCTCGCGGGCGCTCTGGATGCGCTAGCGCGCACCGGGTGCGCTGAAGAAGATATCGAAATCGTGAAAGTTCCCGGCTCCTGGGAGCTTCCCATGGCCGCGAGCGAAATCGCCGCGCAGAAGAAACACGACGGCATCATCTGCCTCAGCGCCATCATAAAAGGCGAAACGCCCCATTTCGATTACATCGCGGTGGAGGCCGCGAAAGGGTTGGCTCAGGCCTCTCTCCAACACGGCGTACCGGTAGCTTTCGGCGTCCTCACCACCGGCACGCTTGAGCAGGCCATCGACCGCGCAGGCGCAAAGAGCGGCAATAAAGGATTCGACGCAGCCATGACCGCCGTCGAGATGGGGAACCTCCTGCGCCAGCTTCGCGCCGGACGGTAGACCGGCATGCCTTCGCGCCATTCCTCCCGCGAAAGAGCCGTTCAAATTCTTTATCAGTTGGACATGCGGAAGCAGGAGGAGGTGGACGAGGCGATCGCCGCCTTTTACGGCACACTCTCTTCTTCCGGCGCGCATCCGGCGGATCTGGAGGAACAGGATGCATTCATGGAGGATCTGGTTCGTGGCACCATCCGCCAACTGGCCGGTATCGATCTGCTCATTGCCGGACATTCCGCCAACTGGCGAATTGAACGGATGCCGGCGGTAGACCGCAATATCCTGCGCTGCGCCGTCTACGAGATGCGGTATCTCGGCACTCCCGCGCCAGTAGCCATAGATGAAGCGCTGGAGTTGGCCCGCAGGTTTTCGGGCGACGACTCCGTCGCATTCGTCAATGGAGTACTCGACGCCGTTAGCAAATCCACAATAATCAGAACAAAAGAGTCCGATTCCGGTTAGCGGGAACTTTCAGCGCCCGGAGCCGTCTAATCAACTTTGAGAGGCCCATGCTGTTGGAGCGGGCTGGCGCAGGTAGAGCGTTCCGCTGATGTAGAATACGGGTGAGGCTCGCCATGGCAGATACGACCATTGGCTATCAATTCGGCTCGCATGTCGCGACCTACGATCTGGCGCCCTGCACCGATTGTCACCGGCAGGAGGAAGAACTGTTGGTGGAAGGGCTCCAAGCCGGCGAAAATGAGGCGTACGAGGCGCTGATTTCCCAATTCCAGCAGCCTGTCTATAACCTGGTTCACCGCCTGCTCACGGATACCTCAGATACTTACGATGTCGTCCAGGATGTCTTCCTGAAGGTCTTCCGGAATATTGGCTCGTTCCGCCGGCAAAGCAGTCTCAAGACCTGGATCTATCGAATTGCGGTGAATGAGGCGCGCAACCAGAGACGCTGGTTCACACGCCACCGCCGCCAGGAAGTCGGTTTGGAGATCGACGAGGAGCGGAATCGGAATTACCAGGAGACGCTGTGCGATTCGGGCCGCTCGCCTTTCGAAGAGACGCTCAGCCACGAAACCCAGGCCCTGATTGAATGTGCGCTCGCGCAGTTGACTCCGACGTTCCGCGCCGCTGTAGTTCTGCGGGACATCGAGGGGCTCAGCTATGAGGAAATCGCGGATGTCCTGCAAGTTTCACTGGGCACCGTAAAATCGAGAATTCTCCGCGGACGCGAGGCCTTACGTAAGACCTTGGCGGGTCAACTGGAGCCGGGACCCGCCTGGAGTTGGACACCACAGCCGGCTCTGGGACCAAGGTGCGAGCCATGAAGTGCCATGAGGTGGAAAAGAATCTGTCGGCGTACCTGGATGGCTTTCTCCCGCAGACGGAGAGCCAGACTATTTCCCTGCACCTTAAGCATTGCCCGAAATGCACTGTGCGCTGCGAGCAGACCAATACTCTGCGCAGCCGGTTGAGGGGTTTGCCCGCGCAGGCGCCGCCAGTCAGTTTGACATTTTCGCTCCGGGTAATTGGCTCTAAGGAGCAGACCCGGCGGCGTAGGAGCGCCACTTTTTCCAAGATTTGGGAGAATTGGGCCGCCAACACCCGGCTTTGGAGGGATAACCTCATGCGTCCGCTGGCGATTCCACTTGCTGGTGGGCTTGCATCGGCGGTTTTCCTGTTCGGCATGGTCGTGCCGAACGTCGCCACCTACCAAAGCTTCACTGGTAATGATGTGCCAACCGCTCTCTATACCGAAGCAACCGTGAAGAGCACCGGTCCGTTCACGTTCGGAGATGACGACATTATCGTTGAACTCACCGTTGATGAACAGGGCAGGATGGTGGACTACTCGTTTCCGTCGAAAGTCTCCGAGGATCCGGAACTGCTGCGGATCATCGAAAACAACCTGCTTTTTACAACATTCACTCCGGCCACTACCTTCGGACAGCCGACGGCCGGAAAAGTGCGCGTCTCCTTCAGCAAGAGCCATATCGAGGTAAAAGGCTGAGTTTCTCCACGCGATTCGCAGCAATCTGGAAAAGCAAGTCCAGCCACGGATGAACACGAATTCACACGAGTCAAGCCTTGCATTTCTCTTATCTGTGTTCACCTATGTCCATCCGCGGCTAATCAAATCTTCGTGTAAACCTTCAGGACGTCGTGGTTAGACGATGGGGCGGCGGCTGGGGCAACATTTCCTGGTCCGCGCCTCCGTTCTGGAGCGAATTGCGCGCGCCGCGTGCCCCGAACCTGCGCCGCGAGTTATCGAGATCGGCCCCGGCAAAGGCGCCCTGACAGCCCACCTGGTCTCCAGGGCCAGCGAGGTGATCGCGATCGAACTGGACGAAGGGCTCGCACTGCGCCTCCGGTCGCGGTTTCCCGGTATTACCGTGATCTCCGGCGACATTCTCACCACTGATCTTGCCCGATGGGGCGCGGCCGTTGTCGCCGGCAATCTTCCGTACTACATCACATCGCCGGTTATCGAAAAAGTGCTGGTCCTGGGGCCTCTGATGACCCGCGCGGTTTTCCTGATTCAGAAGGAGGTTGCGCAGCGGCTGGTGGCTGAACCGGGATCACGCGACTACGGCTATCTGACGGTTGCGACCATGATCTACGCGCGTGCCGAGTATCTGTTTACAGTGCCGCCTGCGGCCTTTCACCCGCCGCCAAAAGTGGAATCGGCCGTCGTGCGGTTAACGCCGCATCCCCCACCGGGCGAACGCCCGGAAGAACTTCTCGCATTCGCCGGACAATGTTTCCGGCAGAAGCGGAAGACGATCCGGAATAATCTTCGGCCTGGCTATGGTCCTCAGGTCGATGCCTGGCCGGAGGCGGGATTGCGCGCGGAGCAACTCACGCTCGAGCAGTTTGCCGCTATGTACCGCCGCCTGCGCGGCGTCGAGCGCTGACGGGTTCACCCGCCGCAACGCGGATGTTCCGGGGTGGGTACGATGAAAGCGGAAGGGGACCCGCATCTTCGGGCGACTCTTTCTCATACCCTCCATGGCTTTGACCCTCCAGGCAAGTCTTCCGCCAGCGGCTCGAATGTGTGGTTCCGGCTCCGGGCAAGCGCTACTCTTCGGTGAAGCCGGCGCGCTTCAAGGCCGCCACCACTTCAGGATTCCTCGAAAAAGCGTCCCACACGAACCCAGTTCGCAAGTTCTCGGCCATCAGCAGCGTCACGCCCGTATCGATTCCCACCACGTCGGTGTCGTACCACTCCGTCATGGGATTGAAGGCGTTGACGAATCCATACCGGCTCCACGTACGCTCGCCATAACGGCTTCGAATATGCTTGAGAACCCGCAGCGTCTCCCGCGGCAGGAAGGCTAGCGAACCGCCAGCCGCGCTCGGAACCACTGTTCCATCAATGGGACCCATTTCCGGCGGGCCGCCCCATATCACGTAGCCGTTCCTGGAATCGGACGCCGTAATGCCCCAAAGGTCTTCGCTGAAATGCGGATAGCGTTTGGACAACTCAAGACAAAAGCGGCGGTGAACCTGTGTCGCGACCGTCGAATTGCGGAAATAATCGGCGTATCGATCTCGCTTGCCTCGAAAATCGAACCAGGCTTGCGAATACTGATGCACAAACAGCGGCGCGTAGGAGCCGATATAACGGAGGCCGTCGTATTCGAACGTTAGCCGTTTCCAGGCGTGCCAGGTTTGAACCGGCAAAGGATGTGTCGTAGAACCCAGGCCGAGAAGATACATCATCATGAGTTCGCTGTAATAATCCCAGCGATACTGGAGGAAGCCAAGTTCCGGAGTCCAGCCGTGCGGCAGCAGGCTGGTATCCGCGGAGAGCCATGTCCAGTTCACGCGATTGAAGATCAGCCTCGCGAGCCGGCTGATTTCGCGATACCGGAAATGTTGGCGGCAGGTGAGAACGCCGCATAACAGAATGGCGGTGTCGATGGACGAGATCTCCGAATTCCACGTCCGTTCCCCGGTGTGTACATCGGTCCAATGATAGAAGAAGCCGCGATGCGCGGGCATCTTCTCATTCAAGAACCGGAGCGCCGCAATCACCCGGGCGCGTACGTCGGCCAACGGAACGAAGCCGCGCGAATGTCCGATGCAGAGCGCCGCGAGGCCGAAGCCTGTCGCGGCAATGCTCGCGACCGTGCCAGTGTCGTTGCCGCTCCGTACATTGCACCGGTCTTTTACCAGGCCGGTGTTAGGGTCGGCCTGCTCCCAGAAATACAGAAAAGCAGCGTGTTCGAGTTCGTCGAGAAAGGCGTCGTCGTCTGCGGACAAAGCAGCCTGTCCCGCGACGAGATCCGGCTCGCCCATTTCGGCAAACGAGGACAGCCCGTCCATGGTCGCCGATGCTCCGGTCAAGATCGCGATGCGCCTCAGTGCTTCGCGGCGCGATGAGGCAACATTCGCATGATCTGTTCCGGAACTCACAATGCGAGGAACGCCCCCCGATAATCTGGCGTCCTTATACGCATCGTACTATTTTTATGGGGTGCTCCAGGTCATGCCGCGCAGGATTACTGTGATCGCCATGGCTGCGGCCCTGGTTGTGGCGGCCGCAGCCCTGCTCATCGGGAGATGGCTTCGAGCGCCGGAAATCGGTACGGTCACAGGCGCTGTTCTCACAAAGGATCCCGACCCGCACAAGCAACGGCCCATTCAACACGCGCTCGTCGTTGCCAGCTCGGGCGGCAGGAACGCCAAAGCCACTTCAGATGGTACGGGCTTTTTTCGGCTGCGGCTGGAACCGCCGGTGCCCGCGGGGGACCAGATCTCCCTGCGGGTCGAGCATCCCGGCTATTACCCCTTCACGGCCGGCGCGCCTGCCGGTGATGAGATTCAGTTGCTTCGCCTCACTCCAAAAGCACCGGCTTCCGGTCCGCTGCCCGCGCACAAGCAGGTTAGCCTCGCGAATATTCGTGTCCGGTATGCAACCAAGGCCACCAACACGGTGAACGTCGGCAGCGTTGTTCGTACTTTCGACATCCTGAACCGGGGCAACGTTCCGTGTGACGGCCGGCCGCCCTGCTCGCCCGACGGGAAATGGAAAGCAATGCTGGGCTCCCTCTCAATGAATACCGGTGAGGACAACAAATACTTCCGCAACGCGAGAGTGTCGTGCATTGCCGGTCCGTGTCCGTTCACCTCGATCGAATCGGACGGCTTCTCGCGCGGCGGCCGCGCCATCAGCGTCATAGTTCGCAACTGATCGGATCGCGTCACTTATGTACTCGAAGCCGAGGTCGAGCAAACGATACAAACCGACTTGATCCGCCACACGTACCCGGTGATGTTCGGCCGGTCACTCAACTTTACGCTACCTGCCCAGGCCAAAGGACCCAGCATTGAAGCCGAGGTGGATGGAACTGAGATCGCGTTCCCTCTGGGGCCGGAACTTCGCCTGTCATGGGCCGCTTGCCGGGTTGAACTCCGCCCGGATGGCACCCAGTTGTATCAGTGCGAACTGAAACCGGGCTTCCGGTTTGGATAGCGGCGGCCGTCCGGGAGAAGTTGTATGATCCGGTAGACATGTTCTGCCGGAATGTGCTGCTGCTGATTGCCAGCGGCGCCGCCCTTTACGCCGCGCCTGAAATCTGGCAGCAAAGATGGGAAGCACTTCAGCGGGAGAACCTCACCAGCATTACGGCCTGGCTGAAGAAGAAAAATCCAGCGCTCTCGAAATTTTCAGTGCACGACAAGCGCTCCATCGAGGGCGACTACGCCGTGATGGTTGTCACGGGCTTTGACGAGACCCAACCGCCGCCGGCCGGTCAATGGGCTGGCGTTTTCGTGGTCTACGGAAAAACGAACCAGGTGTATATGGTGCTGGACATCTGTCCGGCGCCACCGTGCTGCGGCCTTCAACTGCGCAACGCAACCGGCGAATTCGTGTACGCCGATTGGATTGGCGACTACGGACTCTACGGCGGCACTCAAAAATACCTGTATCATCTTGTAACGCGGCGCGCTCCCAAGCGCTACCGGTTCCATCGCTTTTCCGTAAAGACTGTGCAACCCGGGCCGGACCGTATCGCGTTTTTTGGTTCCTACTCGGCTTCGAGTGAGATGAGTACGGAAGCTTTGCCTGCAAGCATCATGCTGGTCCGTCGGAAAAGCGACGGGCAATGGTACGCCCGTGAGGAACCCTCAGCGGTCTTCCAAGAAACGGAACAATCGCCGGAAATCGCCCGCATTCCGGCGCCCGTGCTCAATGCCATCCGTCTACCAAACGGCAGCCTCCCGGGCGCGGAACAAATCCTGAAAGCAAAGCCCAACCTCTGGCTTTATGTGGCGCCCGGGGGACCACCGTGTTGTGGCTATCAGAAATCGGGTGTATATGTCGTGAACTCGCGAGGTGCGGCGCAATTCCACCCCGTTCCGGTTCCCACGGCCGCGCTCTATAACAGACTGCGACGTAGCACCGGTGAGGTTGCATTCGCACCCGGCCCGTCTCCAGACGGTCTGAGGAACTCGATTGGGCCCTATGCATTCGACGGAGCGAAGCTTTGGTTTGCCAACTATTTCTACGACGGCGAGGGGCTATCCGGAGTCGGGGCTGTAGGCAGCTTCGATCTTGACAGCCGCCGCTACGAGATGCGATATCTTCCCGAAATCGCGCCATGGTCCGGCTCCGCGCTGTTGCTCGATTCCGGTTCAATCTGGATCGGACTCATGCGGCAACCGGAGGGCGCGGCATGCGGCGGCGGGGTGCTCCGATTCGACATGCAATCCGGTTCAGCGCGGAAATACCCGGTCAATGACTACGTTGCCAACATCACACGCGATGGTTCCACGTTGTATTTCGGGACTGCCCACGGCGTGTACGTCTATGACGCGGACAAAAACTCACTGGCGCACGTGCGTGTCGAGCCAGGGCCCGGGGGACCGCTTAAGGTCGTGACACTCAATATTGAGATGAAATGAACCACAAGATGAAACCCGGTTTCGATATTCTTCAGAAAGCTGCGATTGCTGAGCAAGATTCACGTATAATCGGTAAACACATGGCAATAGCCGAATCGAAAAGAGGAGCCGGAGCTGCTTCCGGCGAGGAGGAACGGCTCAAATCTCGCGCGCTTGCCAAGGGATTGGAGATGTTGGAACGTCTGGCTCAGTGCTCGCATCCGCTCGGGCTTGCGGAACTTGCCCACATGGTGGGCCTTGGAAAGCCGTCGGCATTCCGGCTGCTTCAAACATTGGTTGCCACTGGTTACGTCCGCCAGCGGGAGGACAGCGTATACGAGTTGAACCGTGTATGGGTGCCGGCGTTGACACAGGACTGGCAGCTACGGCTGGTTTCGGCGGCCCGGCCTGAGATGGAAGCGCTGGGGATGGAACTGGCGGAGACCGTCACCCTGGCGGTGCTGATGGTGGATCACATCCGCGTCGTGGAGACTCGCGAAAGCTCGCAGCATATCCGCATGTCCAACTACCCGAACCGCATTCTGCCGCCCTATGCTTCTTCGCTGGGAAAGGCGATAGCGGCGTTTCAGCCGCCGGAGCGGCTTCAGCAACTGTTCCAGGTCTACGGCGTCTACGCCACCACGGAGAACACCATTACCGACCCGGCGGCTATCCGGCAGGAACTGGCCGGTGTGCGCGAGCGCGGCTTCTCCCGCGAGTTCGAGGAGACGGTAAAAGGCGGATGCTGTTTTGCAGCCCCCATTGCGGAAAAGAACGGAGCCGTTGAAGCCGCCATCAGTGTCTCGCTGCCAACCGCACGGCTGACTCCCGCCCTGGAAAAGCGGATTCCTTCGCTCGTGATGGCCACCGCGCACCGCATCGAGAAGCGGATGCGCCAGAGCCTTAAGGAATAACGCCGTCAGACGGTGGCTTCGATCACATACTGCCGGCAACCCACGATGGAGTTCACCACCCTCCGGATTTCCGGAAGCTCGCAATGTTCGCTGACAACTTGAAAAGCTCCCGATTCGAGCAGGTCGACCCAGCCGCCGTCGAGCTCCGGTATGCAGACGACCACCGGCACTGGATTCGGGCGTTGCGCCGCCATTTCCACGAGGTGGTGGAAATTGCCGTCCGGCAGCAGCACAGGGGCAAATACGGCGGCAATCTGATAATGCATCGACAGAACTTTGCGCGCTTCCGCGCAGTCCGCAACCGCGAAGACCTCCAGGCCGCAGGCTGAAAGGTGCCGCTGAATCCCGGAATAGCGGCCCGGCTGAGAAACCAGCAGGACCCCCGAGCGCGTACCTGCGTTCGCCGGCAGCGATTGGCTCATGTTCGCCAGGAACGCATCGCGAACAATCGGCTCCGCAATGTCCCGCAGGGTAGTCCACGGCAGCGAACTGCCCATTTCGCTGTCGGAGCCGGCAGCAAGATTCGACCCGCCCCAGATCTTCACGTCCGGACGGTCCTCGGCGGCTTGAAAGGCCTCAATGAGTTTCCCGATCTGGAACGTGTCCTCGTCGTAGGATGAGCCGCGGATCAGACTGTACGTGAAACGTCCGGACGGACGCGTGCAAACCCTGCTGATCAGGTTCGTGTAACCTTGCGCGGCCAGCACGAGCCGCGAGTGCGGATCGCCCTTCTCGTCGGCGATGACGAAATTATATGGAGAGTTGTAAAGGATCTCCGGTTTTGCCGTGATCCGCGCCGTCCCCGCCGTTCCGTCCAGAAGACGCCGCAAACGCTCGCAGACCTGTGCGATTGTATCGGTCACCAGCGCCTCGTCGTTCTGGTCTTTGCCTCGCATCCGCTGCTGGCGGTATGGCTCAAACACCCACGTGAAATGGTTCTCTTCCAGTTCGTGGAGGTTGACCGGGTAGATGCCTCCACAAACGTCGATCTTGTTGTTGTACTGCACAATCCACCGGAGTAACGGCGAACCTTCGCTGCGCTCCAGCAGTTCGTGGTTCTCCAGAACGAACGCTGCCAGGCAGACGTCCTGGTCGGCGTTCCAAACGTAAACGGGAACCGGTTTCCGTTTCCGCAGCCAGCGGTCCATCAGACGCCCCTGGCGCACGGCAATGTACGCCTGTAACGCGGCACTCATGGTGGCTTCCCGGATTACTCCGGAGTGATGGTCAAAATGTACGTGGTGGCTGCGGTGGCCCGGCGTGTCATCCACCACCTCTAAGCCGATGGAGTACTCCGGCGTTTCCCTGACGAAGTCCTCCCAACTTTCAAAACGCTTCGGGGCAACCCTCAAAGCAATATTCTTAAAACCGTAATCCATCTTCATCCCGGGGGAAAAGGCTCCTGCATTGCCCTTCGGAACGGGGAACCCTGGTTGCCTGAGACAGCACTTCACACCGCCGTTCTCACAACCTTCCCGCCCTCATTGTCGCTATGTGGCGCCAGGGCCGTCAATCGCCACCGGCCTATGAAGCCTACAACCGGATACGGTAGATCTTCATGGCGGTCCGGCCGAGAATCCACTCTCTGTCCTCGGCAGTGAAGAAAGGGATCAGGTCTTTCATGATCACGTACTCAAAAAAATTCGCATAGACCATGCGCTTCCCTCCGTAGCGCTGGTACAGCCGCTCGAGAAAAGGCCAGACATCCCGATACGGCATCACCTTCGTTTTGGAGGGATTGTGTAGGGAAGTGCGGATATACACATTGGGGAATTTCGCCAATTCCAGCAGTGGCCCGAATCCGTCGCTGTCGGGAGCGGCGATATCGATCATTGC
>CAADGY010000143.1 GCA_900696665.1 uncultured Acidobacteriota bacterium | reverse complement strand
GGTCGCCCGCTCGTAAATCCCCTTCACCGTGGTGGCGTAAGGTACGCGCTTACCCGCGGCATCCTCATAGCCGCGCACGGGTCCGAAGCTGAGACGCAGCGTAAAGGTTGCATCGGGATAGCTGCGCTCGCCCTCCACGGCAAACTTGGCCTGGGCGATCTTCGAAGCATTCGCCACGACCACGGCCTCCACGCGGTCCTCGTACTGTTTGCGGTAGTGGCGCGCGGGTTTGTCCAGAATCAGGGCCAGGCGGATCATTCCATCAGGGGACTTCTGGACGGCTGCGGGGTCCGAAGCCAATTGTTTACGGTACTCCACGTTATCGAGATGGCTGGTGGAGACATAGTAGTCGGCAGCCTGTTTCGGGGTCTTTCCCCCCACAATCGCTTTGAAGGTGGCATCCCGCACCCCAAGGTGCTGCTCAAGGAAGCGAAAATAATCCGTCAGAACGGCCTTTTCCATCTCCGTGTTGATGGGCGCCGTGCTGTACATTTCCTGTTCGAGCGATGGGAGCGCGGAATCCGTAAACTCGCGGAGACGCTCGCCGTCCGGCTTCTGCTTCTCTGCGGCATAACGGACGATGTTTCTCGCGAGCGACATCATCCGGGATCCTCGCGTGGCACTCGATTCGAGAAGCCAGTAGGGTTTGTAGATGGTCCGGTACGTCTTATAGGCGGACGCGATTTCATCCCACGCATTGCCGTACCGGGTCCGGCTGGTTGCGCCCGACTGAACCGCTTTTCGCAATTCTTCTTCTTCGGCGCGCTTCCGTGCCATCAGCTTCGGGTCGCGAAGACCGCGTAGAAACCCGGAGTACGCCTTATAACTGTTCTGGGCGCTTTGCAGTTCTTCCTGCGCAACCCGGTGGTTTTCCGCATTGACCGCACCGAACGCCTCAATGGCGCGAACCTGCGAATGCAGCCGGGCAAGTACCAGCGGGTAAGAAAGGTCACGGCTAAATTCGAGTTGGGCCACAGTCATCAGGCGGCCGGTGGCGCCCGGATGGCCGGGAACGAATGTCAGTTCGCCGTCCTGAACGCCTTCCTTGCTCCACTTCAGAAAATGGCTGACGGTAGCGGGACGGCCCTTCTCGTACGCGCGAAACATTGCGAAGTCGAGGCAGTATCGCGGATAGGTAAAATTATCCGGATCGCCTCCAAATGCCGCGATGCTGTACTCCGGAGCAAAAACCAGACGGATGTCTGTGTACTTTCGATATCGGTACAAGTGATATTGCCCGCCGGAATAGAGCGTCACGACATCGCAGCGATTCCCTGTTTCCGCCGTGCACTCCTTTTCAAGGCGCGACATATTCGCTTTTCGAACCCGGTTCGCCTCGGCGTCGGGGGTGGAGTCCGTCACGCCCATATTCACTTTGCCGGTGACGTCTTGAATGTCGAGCAGAACATTCACTTCCAGCGCCGGGCAGGCCTTTTCTTCGGCCTGTGAGGCGGCGTAGAAACCATTGGCCATATAATCCTGCGCCGGCGTGCTCAGTTGTTGAATGCACTCGGCGCCGACGTGATGGTTCGTGAACAGAAGTCCGTCCCGCGAAACGAAGGAGCCGGATCCGCCGTTGTTGAATCGGACGGAGGATAGCCGCAGGTGATCGAGGAACTGGTCTGTGACGTCGAAGTTGTATCGCTCCTTTACCAGATCTTTCGGAAAACGATTGAACAACCACAGGCCTTCGTCGGCTTGAACGGCGGGGATGGCGAGAAGGATCAGTATCGGTATAAAGCTGGTGCGTTTGGGCATAAATAGCAGGAGGGTTTGCACGCTAACTGTTCGATGACGCATCCGGGGCGGCGCTCGTTACAGAAGTTTGGCAATTCGTATGCTCTACGATCATCAATATAAATAACTTCTTTATTATCAATATTTTACTGAGATCAATAGTTCACTTTCTTAACATGCTGTGCGATACTGAGTTATAGAGATATTTAATAGCCATGACGCAGTTGGGCGCGGCGGTAGCCCGATACAACAAACTGATTGAGACGAGTCCTTACAAGGACCTGGCTTGGGCGGATGAGCTACGCGAACAGATGCAAGCCAAGCATCTGACCGTTGGCGGACGGCCGATTTGCCCGGTATTGAGACCTCATTTTATCACGCGGCGGCAGTACAAGAATCTGGTTAAAGCGGCCGAGGCGTTGTTCGGCGCGCTCGACCGGATCAAGCACTTGGCGCTTGCCAATCCCGCGCTTCTGTCACGTATGGAGTTGTTGCCAGCCGAAAAAATGCTGGCTTCGGTCGATCCGGGGTATCAGTATCCGGCGGTCACTTCGCTGCTCGACACCCACATCGAAAACGGACATCTGCAATTTGTGGAATGCAACTCGGACACCGCCAGTGGCGTGGTTTATGGGGAGATGCTGTCCGAGCTGTTCTATGATGCTTTGCCAGTGAAAGAATTTCGCAAGCGGCACACGCTGACCAAACTGGGCGGCATGAAGTATTTCCTGCAGGCGCTGCTGAAGGCGTACAAGCAATTTGGCGGTAAAAAGTCCCCGCAGATCGGCATTCTGGAGTTCCGTCAGCCCTTTCAAACGGTGGATTCGGGCGAGTATCTACTGCTTCGCGAGTATTTTGAGGGCGAAGGCTACCCGACCCAGGTGATCTATCCCGATCAACTGGAATACCGGGCCGGCGTACTGAAGCAGGGAGATTTCCAGATCGACCTGATTTATCGCCGTGTAAGAGCGCAGGAATTTCTGATCCGGTTCGATCTAACGCATCCCCTGGTGCGCGCATATCGCGAGCATGCGGTGTGCATGGTGAACAGCTTCCGCTCCGAGCTCAGCCACAAAAAAGCGATCTTCGATCTCCTCACGGACGACAACGTCACGGCCGGTTTTCCAGCCGCCGAACGCAAAGCCATCCGGGACTATATCCCCTGGACGAGACTGGTAAGCGCGACGAAAACTTCCTACAACGACAAGACCGTGGACCTGATCGACTTCATCCTCCAGAACCGCGAGAAACTCGTGCTGAAGCCGAACGACGATTCAGGTGAACAGCACACCGTGCATGGTTCGGAGACCGACGATGCCGGGTGGGAGCGTGCGCTGAAAGCCGCGATGCGCAATCCCTACGTCGTTCAGGAGCGAGTCGCCCCGGCGAGCGCGATGTTTCCGGTGTTGCAGTGGGGCGCCCTGGAGATACGCGAACTGAAAGTGGACGTGCATCCGCACTCCTACCTCGGAAAAGTGCAGGGCTGCTCAAGTTGGGTCACGGCGGATGGTCCGGCGGGATTCTCCTCCATCTCCGGCCTTGCGCCCACCTTTATCCTCGAGAGCCGGTAAGAGTTCGGTAATCCGCGCGCGGGTACCATCACTCGGGCCTTCCGTCTGTCGCGCCTGATAATAATGAGTACAGGCATATGGCTCACTCACAACCGGACGAAGGCCTGCTGTTCAAGCGGCTCGAAGAGGTTTTAGCACCCGATGCATCGAAGGTACTGGCGGCCCTGGGATTATCCGGCCTCTCCGCACAGCGCGATGATAGGCCCGCGTTGGTTGTTCTCGCGGCCGGCAAAGGCACCCGGTTCGGAGCCGACCCGAAATGCATCCAGCCCGTGAACGGCAAGCCGCTCGCCGCACATTCTATCGACGCATTTCAGGAAATCGCCCCCGTGCCCGCCGTATGCGTCGTAGGTTACCGCAAGGAGGACGTGGCGGCAGCGCTGGGCAACCGCAATGTTTATGTGGCTTCGGCAAACCCCGCGGGAGGAACCGGCTTTGCGGCGTTCGAAGCCCTGAGCGTACCGGAGTTGGCGGAACGGGATTTCCTTCTCGTTTTGACGATGGGCGACCGGGTTGTTCCGGCGTCGATTTTTCGCAGGATTCTCGGAGTCCATCACGAGGGCGCGCGTGAGGCGGAGCTTACATTTCTGACGGCGGTGCATGAAGTGCCTCGCCAGGCGGGTAAAGGCCGCATTCGCCGCAACGATTCCGGGCGCGTCTTGAACATCGTCGAAGAGCGTGACCTGCCGCCCGGCGAATCGCCTTCCGGACCGGTCGAATGCAACTGCCCGTTGTACGTCATTCGAGCCAAGTCTCTATTCCGCCACCTGCGGGAAGTGACGAATGGGAATGCGCAGGGCCAGTATTACCTCACCGATATCGTTCAATCCATTTCCCAAGCCGGGGGAGAGATCCGTACTCTGACGATCACACCCGAAGACGAGGAGTATGAAATCCTGTGCGCCGACGTGACACGGCCCGCGGACTTGGAAACTCTTGAAACCGTTCTCACCCGCAGGGCCGCCCCTCCCGGCGGCGCCATCGAAAAGGCAGTTCGGGCCATTACCGCGGATCGCCACCCGGGGCAGATTGCGTCCATCGCGAGGCAACTTCAGGAGCTTGTATCCACCATCGCCGCCGAAGACTTGTCGTTTCGTCCCGACCGGCCGGTAGCGATTGGAATCTGTGGCGGACGCGTCCGGATCGCGTTCATGCATCCGGACATGGGGCGCTTTTACGGACCGGCCTGGCAGATGCCGATCGGCGCGGCCACGGCGTCGGGGCGCGAGCAGATCATAATGCTTGTGCAGGCGGCAGACGACGGCCGCGTGCACCTGCTGCCGACGAGCTTCAAATTCCGCGAGCGCATCGATTCCATCCCAACCGCCGATCATATGTACCCGGAGCAGGTCTCCGGCTGGCATGAATACGAACAGTTCGGCACGCGTATGAGCGAAAGCCTGCTGCTGTCTCTTGGCTATTTCAGCGACGAGGAGTTGGAGCAGCGCCGCCGCAACGGACTGCCCGTTCCGCCGCCGGCGCTGTGGGTATCCAACAGCATGCGGCGCCCGTTTGCGCTCGTGCAGAATGCGATCGCCTCGTTGCGCACGCTCTCTTCGGGCGATCACGGCACGCGCGTTCGGAGCTACCTGGCGCGCGACACGTTCAGAGGCCTCAGGCTGGCTTCGACTGGCAGCATCCCGGAAGGCGGATTCTCGAGTTCTTCCGCCGTAACCGTGGCGACGCAGAACGCCATCAACGCTCTCTGGGATCTTGACATCGCCCCCGACGTGCTGGTCCAACTCGCTTGCCAGGCGGAATACGGAACGGGAGTTCGCGCAGGCTCCCTCGATCAGGCCACCGAGCAGAAAGGACGCTACAACGAAGGCGCGCTCATGTCGTCGAATCCGCGGGAGAACTACCGCGTCATCGGGACATTTCCCGTGCCGTCCGAGCGGTTTCGCATGTTCTTCCCTTACACAGTGGAACGCGACAGAACTGCGTGGCGATGGTCGTGTGGCACATACGGCGAAATGGCCGGTTCCGGTCCTCTCACAACTGGAGAGATGAGAAAGCTTACCGGAAAGGCCGCCGAAATCGCCGCCATCCTGCTCCGGCTGCCGCTGGATCGGGATTTCTTTCAATTCATCGAACAGGACCTCTTCGAGGATGGCCTTCTGAGCGAGGAGAACCGGCGCTGGATTTGCTCGGTTCTTCAAGAGCTTCCCCTGCTCTCCTCTCAGGATGATCTGAGGACCCGTGTGATGGCGAACCGGGCCTGGTATGCGGAACAGATCGCGGCCGTCAACGGCATCGAACCCGCCGCGGCTGAACACCAGGCCGCGGTCACGCTGGAGTCGTTGTTCGCCGGATGGCGGAATCCGGTGCTAAAACGGTGCGACTCCTCCGGCAACGTTGTTTGCGAAGAGGGCGTCCCACTCCGCGCGATGGTGGCCTACCTGTTCGGTGAAGTGGCAAAAAACTTCTACCTGCTCCATCATCCCGAGCGGTGGATCGAATATGTCACGCTCTCGCAGCGAGGCGACCGCTGCTTCGATATCGATCCGGTTAGGCTTCCTTCCCGCGCGGATATGGAGCGGCCCTTGGAATGGGAGCGGGACTGGAGCGGTCCGGAACTTCTCGAGGAATGGTTGCGGCGATTCCAGGCGACTCCGGCCGATTACAATCGAGGGCTGGATGACGCGGCGCTAACCGGCGAAAAGCCGCCGGAATTCCACCGTCTGGAGGGATCAAACTTCTTCCGCGGCCTCGCGCTAATTGATGTGGCGGAGGCGATGCTCAAGCGTGCATTTGGCGAAAACACGGTGGCGGTTCGGGTTAATGCGGCCGGGCAGGGGGACTATTTCCAGGTGCACGTAGATCGGCAGAAAGCTGATCCGGAAAGTGTTAAGTCCTTCATTCGAAACGCTTTCTATCGTCGCTTTGGGCTTTGGTCTCAGCCCCACTTCGTGGAGGTCCACCCGGGAGGCGGAGCTGTCGGTGTGCGCCTCGATCGGTTTGATACGCTCGGGACACTGATAGGGAAGCTACAATCCTGGTCGGCCGCTAATACCTGATTCTCTATCGAATTGATAGAATGTGATCCAGGACCTGAATGGATCGCCGACGTTTTCTCTATGCCGCTTCCGCACTCCCTTTCTCTCTCATAGGATGCGGGTCTTCTGGAAACAGTGGTGGACAGGCGGCGCTCCGCAATGTCTCCTACGATCCGACCCGTGAACTGTATCAGGAGATTAATCAGGCATTCGGACGCAGATGGCAGGCGGCGGGGAATCCGGCAGTGATGGTCGAGCAATCGCACGGCGGATCCGCCAAACAGGCCCGTGCCGTTATCGATGGACTGGAAGCCGATGTCGTGACGCTGGCGCTGGCGTATGACATCGATGCGATTGCAGAGCGGTCGAAGTTCCTGCCTGCGAACTGGCAACAGCGGCTGCCAAACAACAGTTGTCCTTTCACGTCAACGATCGTGTTTCTGGTACGGAAAGGCAATCCGAAGAACATCCGCGACTGGGAAGATCTGGCGAAGCCCGAAACGGCAGTTATCACGCCGCATCCCAAGACCTCCGGCGGCGCGCGCTGGAACTATCTGGCGGCTTGGGGCTACGCGAGCCGGAAGTACGGAGGCGATGAATCAAAATCCCGGGAGTTTGTTTCGGCACTCTATAAAAACGTTCCCGTGCTGGATTCAGGCGCGCGCGGATCGACAACCACCTTTGCCCAACGCAAGCTTGGCGACATCCTCATCGGATGGGAGAACGAGGCGTACCTGGCGCGGAAGGAGTTCGCCGCCGACGGATTTGAGATCGTGGTGCCTCCCGTGAGCATCAAGGCAGAGCCGCCCGTCGCGCTAGTAGATCACATCGCCGGCAAACGCGGAACGCGAAAAGTGGCGGAGGCCTACCTGCGCTTTATGTATACCCCCGAAGGCCAGGAGATCGGGGCGAGACATCACTACCGGCTGTCCGTGCCGGAGGTGGCTGAACGCCACCACGCTGATTTTCAACCGGTCGAGCTGTTTACCGTGGACGGGATGTTCGGCGGCTGGAAGGCTGCGCACCAGCAGCACTTCCGCGACGGCGGATTGTTTGACCAGATCTACCAGCCGGGAACGTAATCGGTGGCGAGACATAGATTTATTCCCGGATTCGGTCTGACCCTCGGGTTCACCGTTTTTTACCTGAGCGTTATTGTGCTGGTGCCGCTGTGGTTCCTGGTGTTGCGTACGACTTCGCTGAGTTGGGCTCAGTTCTGGGCGATCGTGGTGGACCCACGGACACTGGCTTCGCTGCGGTTGACGTTGCTGACATCTTTCGCCGCGGCGGCGGTGAATGCGGTCATGGGCTTCCTGGTGGCGTGGTCGCTGGTGCGATACCAATTTCCGGGGAAGCGCGCAATCGATGCGATCGTGGATCTGCCGTTCGCATTGCCGACCGCTGTTTCGGGCATCGCACTGACCGCGATCTACTCGAGCAACGGATGGCTCGGCAGCGTTTTGGAACCGCTAGGGATCAAAGTAGCGTTCACGCCCCTCGGGATCACCGTGGCGCTCATCTTCATCGGGCTGCCGTTCGTGGTACGCGCACTGCAACCGGCGCTCGAAGATCTCGATCCGGCGGTGGAGGAGGCCGCGGCCATTCTGGGCGCCGGACGTTGGCAGACATTTCTTCGCGTGATTCTACCGGCGGTCACACCGGCGCTGATTACCGGATTTACCATGGCGTTCGCGCGCGCGGTGGGCGAATACGGGTCCGTCGTGTTCATCTCCGGCAATATGCCGCTGAAGACGGAGCACGTATCGCTGCTGATCATCGCCAAGCTCGAGCAGTTTGACTACGCGGGCGCGACCGCGTTGGGAAGCCTGATGCTGGCGATCTCCTTTGTGCTCCTGTTGGCGATCAATTCGCTGCAATGGTGGACCGCACGGCGATATCAAGGAAACTGATTCCGGACATGATACAGACCGCGAAGACCACCGAGCCTGCCTGGATGCGCACGATTCTGCTCGGCATCGCGCTGTTGTTCCTGCTGTGCTTCCTGGTGCTGCCGCTGGCGGCGGTGTTTACGGAGGCGCTGCGGCGTGGCTTCGGAGCCTACCTGGCGAGTTTTCGCGATGCCGCGGCTATGTCGGCGATCCGGTTGACATTGCTGGCGGCGGGCATCGCGGTTCCGGCGAATCTCGTATTCGGTCTGGCGGCATCCTGGGGAATCGCCCGGTTTAAATTTCCGGGGCGCAATCTGCTTGTCACGCTGATCGACCTTCCGTTTGCCGTGTCGCCGGTGATCTCGGGATTGATCTACGTGCTGCTGTTTGGAATGCAGGGCGCGCTCGGTCCCTGGCTGGCGCAGCATAACATCCAGATCATCTTCGCCGTGCCGGGCATCGTGCTGGCGACGGTGTTTGTGACGTTTCCGTTTGTGGCGCGCGAGTTGATTCCGCTAATGCAGGAACAAGGCAGCGAAGAAGAAGAAGCGGCGTTGCTGCTCGGCGCGAGCGGCTGGCAGACGTTCTGGCGTGTGACGCTGCCCAATATCAAGTGGGGATTGCTCTACGGCGTGATCCTGTGCAACGCCCGCGCGATGGGCGAGTTCGGCGCCGTCTCGGTCGTGAGCGGACACATTCGCGGGAAGACGAACACGGTCCCGCTGCATGTCGAAATCCTGTATAACGAGTACAATTTTGTCGGTGCGTTCGCGGTGGCGAGCCTGCTCGCCCTGCTAGCGCTTCTGACGCTGGTAATCAAGAGTGCACTGGAATGGAAGATTCGCGCGGAGGCGGCGCTACAAGTGGAGGAAGCAGCGTGAGTATTGAGGTGCGGAACGTCAGCAAGACGTTCGGCGGCTATGTCGCGCTACGTAATGTCAGCCTTTGTGTCGGCAACGGCGAGCTGGTTGCGCTGCTTGGTCCTTCAGGCTCAGGGAAGACGACGCTGCTTCGCATCATCGCCGGACTGGAAGTGCCTGACGCTGCTGACGGAAGCGCGGTGATCGTTGCCGGGGAGGAAATCTCGGCACGCAATGCCCGGGAGCGGCGCGTCGGCTTTGTGTTCCAGCACTATGCTCTGTTCCGGTACATGACGGTGTTTGAGAACATCGCGTTTGGACTGCGAGTGCGGCCTCGCGAGGAGCGTCCCGCCAAAGCCGGGATCCGTGAACGCGTGAACCGGCTGCTCGAATTGATTCAACTGGACGGGTTGGCGCATCGTTATCCGGCGCAGCTTTCCGGTGGTCAGAGGCAACGTGTGGCGCTGGCGCGGGCGCTGGCGATTGAACCAAAAGTGCTGCTGCTTGACGAGCCGTTCGGCGCGTTGGACGCAAAGGTGCGCCAGGAACTCCGGCGCTGGCTGCGGCGCTTGCACGACGAGATCCATGTGACCAGTGTGTTGGTGACACACGACCAGGACGAGGCGCTGGAGGTGGCGGACCGGATCGTGGTGATGAACCAGGCGCGGATCGAGCAGACGGGCACACCGGAAGAGGTGTTTCACAACCCTGCGTCGCAATTTGTAATGGAATTTCTGGGTCATGTGAACCTGTTTCATGGGCGTGTGGAGTCGGGCAAAGCGGTGGTATCGAACGACGCTTCAACTGGAGCGCCCATTTTTGTGCGGCCGTTCGATTTGGAGATTCACCGGGAGGCGAGGGGCGCCGCTCCGATGCGGGCGCGCGTGAGGCGGATACAGTCGGCGGGGCCCAGCGCAAAAGTGGAACTGGCCGGAGACAATGGGCAGCCGATTCTGGTGGAAATGTCCCACGACCGGCTGCGAGAACTCTCGCTGCGCCGCGATGACGCGGTGTTCGTGAATCCGCGCGAGGCGAAAGTGTTTCTGGATGACTATTCGATCTGACCTGGTTGGCGCCCTGGCCGGTGTTGCATGAGACACTACAAGCGGAGCCTGTGAAGACTCTTACCAAAAGAACTCAATACAGCCTGCGCGCTCTATACGCCCTTACCCGCAACTACGGAAGCGGGCCGACGCTCATTACGCAGCTTTCCCAGGAGCAAGCCATTCCGAAGAAGTTTCTCGAACTACTTCTGTTGTCGCTCAAGGGTCACGGCCTGGTCGCAAGCAAAAAGGGCAGGGGCGGCGGATACTATCTCGCGCAGCCGCCGGACCGGATCACGATCGGGTCGGTAATCCGCATGGTTGAAGGTCCGCTGGCGCCGCTGCCTTGCGCGAGCGAGACCCGCTTCCGTAAGTGTGATGAGTGCCTCGACGTCGAGACGTGTGAGACACGGATCGTGATGCGCGAGGTGCGGGACGCCATTGCGCGCATCCTCGATCGGACTACGCTCGCCGAATTGTGCAAGCGGGTCGATGAAGCGCGCAAGAAAAAACAGGATGCGGGCGCGTTGATGTACTACATCTGAGGGTGCAAGAACCGCCCGGCACTGCTATCGAAAATCCCGGCTGTGAACGGGAATGGCTGGCGTCATTTCGCCGCTATTCAGCCGGGTAAGATCGCTTGTCCAGTCCCAGACGCGGTTGACCACGACGTGCAAAACCTGGCCCTCTCTCTGCACCAAGCCCTGGCAGCCGAGCAGTTTTCCCCCGTAGACCGCACGGCGATATTTTTCGTGGACGTGCTTCCAAACGATCAGATTCATCGCTCCGGTCTCATCTTCGAGCGTCAGAAAAATCGTGTTTTTGGCTGTCATCGGCTGCTGCCGGAACAGGACCAGCCCGGCAACGGTAACGACTTTTCCGTTGGAGGTCCGCCCGAGTTGTTCCGCGGTGATCACGCGCCGCGTCCGCAGACCGGCCCGCAGGAAAGCCAGCGGGTGCTCGCGTAGCGTCAGCCCTGTCGCCCGGTAGTCTTTCACCACCTCCTGGCTGGGTGTCAGGGGTGGTAGTTCCACTTCCGGCTCTTCGAACAGATTCGCCTCCGAATGCAGGAATAACGGCGGCATCTTTCCTTCCAACGCGCTCGTTTTCCAAAGCGCCTGCCGCCGTTCGAGTTGCATCGACCCGAATGCATCGGCCTGGGCCAGACGGTCCAGCGCGGGGCGCCTACATCCGGCTCGCCGGGTAATTTCGTCCGGTGAGCGATATCCCTCGCCGCGTGCCTGTACGAGCGCCAGCGCATCTTTTTCCGCGAGACCCGCAACCAGGCGCAATCCCAGCCGTACCGCGTGCCGTGTGGATCCCTGCACCGGTTCGAGCGTCGAATCCAATTCGCTCCGGTTCACGTCGATGGGGCGCACCTCTACACCGTGGTTGCGCGCATCCCGAACCAGTTGCGCCGGCGCATAAAAACCCATCGGTTGGCTGTTCAGCAAAGCGGCGCAGAACACGTCCGGATACCGGCATTTCAGCCATGCCGAGACATAGACGAGGTTGGCGAAGGAAATGGCGTGCGCTTCCGGAAAGCCGTACGTGCCGAAGCCTTCAATCTGGCTGAAGCAACGCTCGGCGAAGTCCTGCGGATATCCATTGGAAAGCATCCCGCCGATGAAACGCTCGCGAAACGTTGCGATGGTGCCGACATGCCGGAACGTGGCCAGGGAGCGCCGCAACCGGTCCGCTTCGGTGGGGGTGAAGCCGGCTCCGATAATAGCGATCTGCATCGCCTGTTCCTGGAACAGCGGAACCCCCAAAGTTTTTTTCAGAACCGTTTCCAGTTCCCGGCTCGGATAGGACACCGGCTCCTTGCCTTCTCTTCGCCGCAGATAAGGATGCACCATATCGCCCTGAATCGGCCCTGGCCGCACGATGGCCACTTCGATGACCAGGTCATAAAATTCTTTCGGTTTGAGCCGCGGCAGCATGGTTTGTTGCGCGCGGCTTTCCACTTGAAAAACACCCACGGAATCCGCTCTCTGCAACATTTCATAGACGGCGGAATCCTCATGCGGAATAGTGGCCAAAGTAAGTTTCCTGCCATAGTGCTGCTCCATCAGCTCGAACGCTCTTCGAATGGCGGAGAGCATGCCGAGTGCAAGAATATCCACCCTCATCACGCCCAACTCGTCCAGGTCGTCTTTCTCCCACTGCACGACGGTGCGGCCTTTCATCGTCGCGTTTTCGACAGGAACCAGCTCATCGAGACGTCCCCTCGAGATAACGAATCCCCCGACGTGCTGGGATAAATGCCTCGGGAATCCGACCAGCATTTTCGTGAGGTGCAGCGTCAGACTCAGATGCCGGTCCGAAGGGTCGAGCCCGGCCTCGCGCACGCTCTCTTTCAATACGCCATCGTTGCTCCAACCCCACACCGAACCGGCGAGCGTGCTGGTCACCTCCTCGGAAAGACCCAGGACTTTGCCTACCTCGCGGACGGCGCGGCGCGTGCGGTAATGCACCACGGTTGCGGTCAATCCGGCACGGTCGCGTCCGTACTTCTCGTAAATATGCTGGATCACTTCCTCGCGGCGGTCGTGCTCGAAATCGACATCGATATCCGGCGGCTCGTCGCGCGCCGCGGAGATGAACCGCTCGAACAGCAGCCCGTGTTTGACCGGGTCCACCTGGGTAATTCCGAGGCAAAAACAAATTACCGAGTTCGCCGCCGACCCGCGGCCCTGGTGAAGAATGCCTTTGCTCGCGGCAAACTTCACGATCTCGTGGACCGTCAGAAAATACGGCGCATATTCCCGTTCTTGGATCAGTTGCAGTTCATGCCGGATCTGTTTTCTGACGGCATCCGGAATTCCCTTCGGGTAACGCCATGCCGCTCCGGCCCACGCGCGCCGCTCCAGATCCTGATACGGAGACACTCCCGGCTCCACGGCCTCCTCCGGATACTCGTAGCGCAGCTCATCCAGAGAAAACCGGCAGGCGTCCGCGATTTCGAGCGTGGCTTCGAGCGCATTGGGATAGGCGGAAAAAAGCTGGTGCATCTGCCGGGGAGACTTCAGATCCCGCTCCGCATTCGCCTGTAGCCGGAACCCCGCATTCCGCAGCGTGCATCCTTCGCGAATGCAGGTGACCACGTCCTGGAGCGGTTTGCGTTCGCGCGAGTGATAGAGAACGTCATTCGTAACGACCACTGGAATTCCGATATCCCGGGCGAATTTGGCTACGATTTGAATCCAACGCCGGTCGTCGCCCCGGCAGGAATGCGTCAGCGCCAGATGGACTCTGCCGGGGAACATCGTGGCGCAAGTTCGGATATGCCCGGCCGCCGCTTCGTTCAGCGCATGGGGGAATGGAACGATAAACCGCTGTCCTTCGGAATGTCCGGCCACATCCGCCAGGCTGAGATCGCACATTCCTTTCGCGGCGCGCCGTCTGCCCAGCGTGAGAAGCCGGGTCAGGCGCCCGTAAGCGGCCCGGTCCGTGGGATAGCAAAGCAAACCCGCACCGTTAGCCAGGTCAAGCCGGCAACCCACAATGAAGCGAGTGCCCGAGGTGGGATTCTGCTTCAGGAAACTGTGCGCGAGCACAATCCCTGAAAGTGTATTCCGGTCCGTCAAAGCAATCGCTTTGAGGCCGGACAGCGCCGCAGCCGCCATCAGTTCCCGTGGATGCGACGCGCTCCGCAAGAAACTGAAGTTCGACGAAACCTGAAGCTCGGCGTATTCGCTCATATCCGCTACGGAAGATGCCCGTGCAAAAACCAGCGCTCTCCGGACCAGGTTGTTTCGCGGAAGATCCAGAATCGCGCTCCCCGTTGGTTTTCGATCCGGTAATAGTCGCGCGTTTTCCAGCGGGAAGGACGATCGCGCCACCATTCCGGAGTCAGCCGCTCCGGCCCTTCGGCACGCACGATCCGGTGTAATTGACGGCCGATGCGGATCTGCACCGGTGATTTGCCCGGTATGATTTCGGCGATTTCAATCGGCGCCGGCGGTTCGATCAGGCGCACCGGGCGCACACGATTTTCCGGCCAGCAGGCGCTGGACGGCAAAGCATTGGTGACAGGAACGAATTCGGTGGAGGATTCGGGCAGCAGGCTTTCACGAATCTGGAACCGGCACACGCGGTCGAAGCCCAGCCGCGAACCTAAACGGTCGAGCAACTCATCGAGCGAAGTATCTTTCTCGATACTATCGCCGCAATGCGGGAGCGTCATCTGCACCGGTGCGGACGTGCCGATATCGGCGGCGCTCAAAACCATGATTTCGATGCCGAACCCCACATCGAAGGAACTCGTCCTTTCCGAGAAAAGACGCATCAGGTGCGTGACGGACCGGCCCGGCTTGGAGGTACGTACCTGCCGCCGGACAACACTTCCATCCACGCGGTAACAATCGAGATTGAACAGGCGCGCCCCGCGATGCTCTTTTTCCAAACGCGTACAGAGTTTCCGGAGCAGATCGAGTACGGTTCGTTCAATGGCCGCCGCCGTTCCTATGGGTTCCGCAAAGGTCCGTCCGGCGCGGTAGGGCGCGGGCGCACGATACGGGGTGATCGGCTCCTCCGCAAGTCCAAGCACCTGATCCAATCGCAACAACACTCCCGGGCCATGGCGGGCCGCCAGCGAATCGCGGGAAATCCGCCGTAAATGGCCGATCGCCGTCAGCCCGACCTGGTCGAGTCGGGCCGCAGTCTCACACGCAATGCGTAGCGCCTTCACCGGCAGTGGATCGAGCGCATTCGTCAGCTCTTCCCTTGTCACCACCCCCTGTTTGCTGAAACGGGCGAGCGCCCATGCCGCGCCCACCGTATCCGCAATCGCACCCCGAACGTGAAACTTCATTTCTCGAAGCAGGGTTTGTATTTTCTCGAGCAGCGCGGCCTCGCCGCCGAACAAATGGGCGCAGCCTGTAATATCGAGCACGATCCCATCGGGACCATCGTGAGCGGCCAGCGGCGAGTAGCGGTCGCACCACTCAACCAGACTTTGTTTCAGTTGCTCGTCCGCTTCCGGGTCGTCCAGTACGATGTCGAGGATAGGCAGAAGCGTTCGCGCATCGGCTAGCCGCGCGCCGGGCCGGATCCCAGCGTCTTTCGCCGGATCGTTGACCGCGGCAATGTAAAGATGGTTCCTTTCTTCCCTCACCACCGCGAAGGCGGAAGATCGGCGCTGGGGGTTTTGGCGCTCCAGGCGATCAATCCCCAAACGAGGAAAAAATAAGCACAAAAACCGCTGCCGCATCTCATCCCGCCAAGGTGTTCGGATGAAGGAGGCCTGCTCGCCGGACTGGTTTGGATGCTAGCGGTTCCAGCCGCCCATTTCTCCACGCGGCGTTCCATCGCCCTGGGCGTCCACCCCGGCAGTAGGAAAGTTCAATTTCCCAACACGGCTCTTCGAATGTCGATTCAGGTGGCGCGGGGATAGGAAAAACCTGCCAGCGCGTGATGACAGACGCAACCGGTGTGGTTGCCCGGGAGACCACATCCGTCAGCAGGAAACCCGTTGCGCCATGGCTTTCCGCCGCAAGCTGAAACCGGCGGCAAAGGGTCAGATCCGCGATCTTCACCACGGCCAGGACCGCATCCACCTGGGGACAGCGCAATGCCTCCAGTGTGGCCCAGGCCAGATCCAGCGGGCGGCGCACCACGACATGAATCAGCCGCTCCGGTTGGACGCCATAAGCCAGCAACCCCAACGGGTAAAGGGTTCGATCAGAGGCGACGTAAACAATTTGCCCACCGGGGGAAGAGATGCGTGCCGCCAGCATCGCGGCAAAAGCAATTCCACAAGCGAGACCGGAGCTTCTCACTTCATGGATACAGCCGAGCGGCAAGCCACGGTAAGGGAGTCCGGCATCGATCTCCTGGGAAACCGGCACCGTTCGCGAAAATCGCCGCTGGATCGCCACCAGCGGCTCAATCGTCTCCCGCAGGCGGGTAGCCCGTTCCGGCGCAGAGGCTGCCTCGGTTCGAAAGACACTCCCCATAACAGGTCCAGAATACCATGATATTCGCCTTTTGTTCGCCTAGCTGTGAATGTTCAAACTGAAATTTGCCGCCCTGCTTTTTAGACCCTCCACGGCGGCACGGTGAACCGGTTACGAGTTCCGGCCGAGCACGACAAACAGTAACAAAACGGAGGCGAGAATTGAGCACGCTGTACGGATGGTGTTCCATCGATTCCAGCGCGGCTCAAACTCGCTCCGTGCACGCTGCTTCATCGGCTCACTTATTGCGCCGGCGTCCAGTTTTTGAAGTTTGTTGTTCATCGGTATGTTGATGGTGAACGTCGGCAACTGCACGCCAAGAATATAAACGAGCGTGGCAACGATCAGTGCCAAACGATTGGCCGCGTTCAACTCCCGGATGCCCAACAAAACTGCGGATACCAGCGCCAAAACGGAACCCACCCATACAAAGACAAACAATGGCTGGCTGCGCTGGATGACACCGTCCATCACCTGAAAAGCCCGGATGAAACCCTCATCCTCGAGTTTCGCGATGCCCGGCATCACCACAACGGCAAACGCGAACAAAAACCCGGCCACCAGGGAACAAAGAACGGCCGCCAGCACCAGTACAAACGAAAAGAGCGTCATGTGCCTCCTTTCACTCGTACAAGTAGTACACATTCGTCTCCCACTCTTCCGGATCGGGCTTGTCCATGCCCATCACGGTGTACTCCTCGACGGTAAGGGTTGGATTCAAGTTTTGCGTCTTAACATAAGCCTGAATGTCGTGGTGAACTTTGCGCAGTTGGTCGTAGCTGCCTTTTACGGTCACCTGCACCGCTTTGGATTCGGATACTGGAACCAGGGAAAGCTCGGAATCCGTGATTTCCGCTATCCCCCGGACTGCATTGCCGATGCCAAGCTCGGTTCGCCCCGCATTTTGATCCCATTTGAAGTAAAGTGCAGTTCCGGGTCCGACGATGGTGCCGTTGTTTTTCTGAATGTATTCGTGGACCTTCCTGAAAGCGGTTTGCCACATCATCTGGTCGGTAATACTGGCGATCGCAATCTCCTTCCGCCAGACGAGGTAGGTTCGTGGTGCAAATTCTGCTTCCGTAATGGTTGTGTGCGTCATCTCGACATCCCCATAAGAAATTGTGTCTTGCCTGCTCACCAGGATGATCGATTGGGAATGCCGGAAATCGACAAGAGGCCTCGTGGCGAACTTCGCTGCCGGGCCGTTAGCTGCTAAACCGTTTCACCTTTTGTGAGACACGAGGTACTCCGATACCGGCACGCTATATCGGATCAGTACCCCTCTGCCTTATCGACGATGTTGATCAGCGTTTCGCCTTTAGCGAAGCGGCGGATGTTCTCCTTGAGCAGCGCCATCCGTCGCTCCCCGATCCGGTCGGACTGTCCGGCGATATGGGGGGTGATCAGCACATTCTCGAAATTCCAGAGCGGGTGGCCTTTGGGGAGCGGTTCCGGGTTCGTGACGTCGAGCCCCGCCCCGGCCAACTGCCGGCTGTCCAAAGCTTTGACGAGCGCCGCCGAATCATAGAGCCTGCCACGCGATACCGCAATGAAGTACGATCCTTTCTTCATCAACTCAAACTGTTTCGGGCCCATCATGCCTTCGCTTTTTGCGGTTAACGGAGCGCTGACGAAGACGACATCGGCTTTCGGAAGCACTGTATCCAACCTGTCCGGAGGAACCACTTCTTTGAGAAAACTCGTGTAGGAGATGTCTTTCGGATCGACGCCAATCACCTCCATGCCGAATGCGCTGGCGCGCTGTGCGATCTGCATGCCGATGCCGCCGGCCCCAATGACAACCGCTGTCTTGCCGTTGAGCTCGACCGGGCGGTGTCCCCCGCGGGGCCACTCCTGGGAAGGCCTCCTCGGAATCGTCAGGTAGAGATCCCGGGTTAAGGCCAGCAGCAGCGCCATGGCGTGGTCGGCGATCTGCGGCCCCTGAATGATCTTGGCGTTCGTCAGGACAATGCCGCTGTTCTGCAACTCTGGTGAAATATAGGACTCGACGCCGGCGCTGTACGTCTGCACCCATTTGAGTTTTTTGCCCGCCTGTATGAGGCGCGGATTGACGGTGCCAAAAAGCGCATCCGCGTCCGCGACTTCGCTGGGAAGACGGTCCGATTCCACTCTTACTACCCGGACGCCCGGCGCGACCGTATTCAGTTCCTCAACGGCGGCAGGCGACAAGCCCACCGCGACGATTTTTTTCTGCTGTGCCGCGGCGACTGCAGTCGTGACCAATCCGGCAAGACAGAGAACGAAATGCAAACGCATGAGCCCCTCCTATGATGTTTTGTCCACTCCAATGTCTTTGAGCAGCCCGGGGCCGACCAACGGGGGGCCGCACGAAGCCGCAAGCGAGCTTTGCAGTTGCCCGCTTTCCCTTATCTCAGTCGATCTTCGGAACGGCCCGGAGCGGTCAAGGGCGCGCGGTTTGTGCGCGGCGAAGCGAACCCTTGACGGCGAAGACCGTTCTGGGACATGGGGCAGAAGGGAAAGCGGGCCGGGGGGCCAGGGGGTGTCCCCCTGGCGGGGTGCGGGGCAGCGCCCCGCGTACCTTACCGCGCGCTTTTGGCGCGGTATAAAGAATAGCGTCCGCCCCATTAGGCCGCCTCCGCCAGCACGAAATTGGGAAAGTCCTCGAACACCCAGTTGTTTTTCAGCGTCCGGTAGATGATGCCGAGGAGCTTTCGCGCCAAGGCGATGATCCCCTTGCCGGTCCCACGCCGCGCTTTGATTTTTTCGTAGTAGCGCTTCAAATAAGGGCTGTACCGTTGCGCAATCAACGCACACTGCACCAGGGTGGTGC
>CAADGY010000142.1 GCA_900696665.1 uncultured Acidobacteriota bacterium | reverse complement strand
TGGCTGCCGGCAAGTTCCGAGATGACTCGCGTTGGCAAGTGAACCGTCACGGAGTGATCGGGGAGTTCCCACACGAACACTCCCGTCAGTGAAGGAACTGGACTCCGCGCCATAAATTCTTGAGTACCCATGTGTGCCCCCCTTACAGACATCACTCCCAGATACGAACGAAAAAATGATACCAGAGGAAAGTACCGAAACTACTCCCTTCTAGTACCGGTGGGGTAATACCAGTACCATAGGCAAAATCCGGCTCACGCTTACAGACGTTCGGGTTCCGCCGCGCTACCCGCTGTAGTCCATGAAGTGATAGCCGATCATGTGGCAGACAATCAGGTGTGCATCTTCGATCCGGCCCATATGTTGGACGGGAACCTGGATGTTCAATCCGGCCAGAGCACCCAGCCGGCCTCCGTCGCGTCCGGTCAGGGCGATGGTCTTACATCCAATCGAATTGGCGTATTCCACCGCGCAGACGACGTTCGGCGAGTTGCCGGAACCGCTGATCGCCATCACCAAGTCTCCCGGCTCGGCAAAGTTTTTCAACTGTTCCGCGAAAACACAGTCGTAGCTGACGTCGTTTGAATAGGCCGTGAGCGTGGGTAACGAATCGGTCAGCGCCAGAATACGGAATCGCTTATCGCGGTTGTAACTGGCGCCCTTGACGATGTCGCAGGCGAAATGAGACGCCGTTGATGCGCTTCCGCCGTTGCCGCACACGAAAATGTGCCGTCCCTTATCACGCGCCTCCTCAAACCATTCGATAGCCGTCTGCACTTTACCGGTGTCGATCTTGCCGACCGTCTCCATGAGTGCGCTCTTATAAAGCTCGGCTGAATTCATAACCATTCCATTTCTCGTTCGGGCTCTAATTCTGCGCGAGGCACAGCGCGCCATAGAGCACGCTGTCATCGCCGAGCGCCGCGGGAACCACCTCAACACGGGCCCGGGACCAGGCGGTAATCTGCCGGCCGAGTTCGGTGCGAAGAGGCCCAAAGAGCGCTTCGCCCGCTTTACTGATGCCGCCACCTATGACTATTCTCGCGGGATTCAACAGCATGATGCAGGCCTTCAGTCCAAGGGCGAGATCGACGACGTACTCCCTCACGAAGCCGGCATCGCGCAACAATTCATCCGGAGACCGTCCATGATCCCGTTCCAGCCACAGCCCGCAACACATGCGTTCGAAACACCCGCGTGCGCCACACAGGCATTCCGGACCACCGGGGCGTATGGTGAGATGTCCGATCTCGCCCGCGTAGCAATCTGCGCCTCGCAACAGCCGTCCACCTGCCAGGATGCCCCCGCCAATGCCGGTCGAAAGGGTCATGTAGAAGAAGGGATCGCAGCCGGCGCCTGCTCCGTAACGCCACTCCCCGAGCGCGCCTACATTGGCATCGTTATCCATCACCGCCGGTGTTCCGAACGCCCGTTCCAGAACCTCCGGCAAGGGGAAGCCGCTCCAGCCGCCAACGTGCGTCGAGAGAGCTATCTGCTGCCTATCGAACAGCACTGGACCGCCGAACCCGATACCGATACGTTCGAAGCGGCCTTCCTGCTGCCACTCCCGGCCGGTCCTGGCAATCTGCTGCACCATCCATTGCGGTCCGCCCTCGCGATCGGTCGGTAGCGTGAAGCGGTTGGTGATTCGCCCGTCTTCAAACACCGCCATCGAAAACTTGGTGCCGCCAATGTCCACGGCGAGAATTCTCATACCTGCAGACGCTTCTCGGCTGCGAGCACTTCGTCCGGCGATGCGGTTCCTGTACCCTTTTTCATGATGGTCACCGAGGCCACCAGGTTGCCCATCCTCGCCGCGGCAACCGGCAAACGCGTGGCAGCAAGAGCCAGTCCGGCTCCCGCCGAGAAACTGTCCCCTGCCCCGCAGATATCCACTGGATTTTCCACCGGACGCGTTTCCACCCAGGACTCGCTTCCAGGCTCCACAACCAGGACACCGCGCTCACCGTGCGTGACGAAAAGCAGGTCGGTGTCGATATGCCTCCGTAGCGCTTCAAAATCGACCCGCGAGAACAGACGGCGGCAGCACTCTTCGGCTTCCTGAAGGTTCGGCTTCACGATCGCTTTGCGGAACCGGTCGGCGCGCATCCGTGAATCCACCCAAACGATCTTGTCTGGATAGGCGGTCCGCCATTGCGCAAGCCACTGGCGCACACCTTCCGTGACTGCGCCCCCGGCGCTGGTCTCCGCCTGGTCTGAAACGAAGATGACGTCGAACTCACCGGCATTCGCGTTCAGCCGCTCGATCATCGCGCGTTCCACATCGGGTGCGAGCGGTTGCGTGTTGATGAAATCCAACCTGGGACGGTCTTCCACGCCGCTCTTCCCGTTGATGATTTTCGTATAGGTGAAGGTCTGAACATCCGCGGTGGTGATCAGCAGGTCCGGCTCAATTCCTCTCGAGCGGAGCGCACGGCCTAATTCAAATCCAAAACCGTCATCACCGGTCACACCCAACACCGCTACGCGTCCCGCGCCCAGGGCCGCAAGATTGTTGGCCACAGTGCCGCCGGCTCCGGGTGTGATCTGGGTCGAGACGACACCGATTCTCGGAATCCCGGTTTCGCGCGAGAGATCTGTTTCGGCAGGGTCGTACGTACACCAGCGGTCGAGGCAGATGTCGCCCACCACCAGCGCCGAAAGCCGGGGAAAGGCGGCCAGAATCCGTTCCGCCGTCATGCCGCCTCCAGCAAAGCGCTTCGAAAAGCTGGTACTGTCGCGCGGTGATCGCCGCAAAAGTAAAAACTGGTCCCTCCGTCCGCCACCGTTCTCACCAGGATGGTTTTATGCGGCCGGAAGAAGTAGCCCGGATCGCGCTTCGTCAATTCCTTATGGATGTCACCTTCAATTGGCACGAGGTCAAACACCGCTGTCGTGAAATCGCGAATTACACGCTTCTCCTGGTGCGCCACATTGCGCGCCATCGCGAGCGCCTTGAGGTACACTTCCGGTCCCATGATAGCGGAGCCGAAATTCAGCAGAACTCCACCTTCCAGCCGCTCCATCGAACGCGCAAAGATCAGAAAATCTGTGTAGCTCGCGGAGCCGAGCGCCGCGCCGTCACAGTTCGGGTGTTCATGCAATATGTCGTAGCCGATTCCAACGTGGATCGTAACCGGAACCCTCAGGCGCCAGGCTGCCGCCAGTATGCTCACGTCACGATAGCGGAACGAACTCGCCTCCAGCCTTTTGCCGATGTGTTCTCCGAGCCCCTCGGTGGCGGAGGCGGCGCCGGTGATCCATTCGTTCAACTCGCCCGTCTCCCGCCACAATCCGAATTCACCGGTTCGAATATAACGGGCAACGCTCTCCGTGGTCGCGCCGATGCGCGCCAGCTCGTAATCGTGGATGGTCCCGGCGCCATTCATTGCAATGTGATCTATGAATCCCCGTTCCATGAGATCGATGAGATGGCGGCTCACCCCCGCCCTTAACACATGAGCACCCATCATCAGGATGCGTGCGGCGCCCATCTTTTTCGCGCAGACCGTCCGCGCGGCCACATCCGGCAGAGCAGGATGGGAAAACGGAGGAGCCGGATCGGCGAGCCCGAGCCAGTGCTCGATATTCAAATCGTGGACACGTTCTGAAAGCGGCTTGATGAGGAGCCGGGACCGGTCAAACAGCGGGTAGCGGGAGGGCATTGGCGTGCTACTGAAAAAGAGCCTCCATCAAAAGGCCGCACGGCCGGTAGTTCGGCACAATCCAATCCGCGCCGACCCCAGCCAGGCGATTCCGTTTCCACTCGTCAATGCGTTCGCATTCCGGCTCGTCGGTCGCAACGCCCACCGCCACGCCGCCGACCTGCTTGATATTCTCGATCTCCACGTAGCCGTCGCCGAACCCGAGAAACTCCTCACCGGCGCATTCCGCCGAGCCGATAATGCGCTGAATGAGGATCGCCTTCGAAAAGCTCTTGTAGTCGTCCAGTGCGCCGTAGACGCGGCCATTGAAGTATGGCGTCAAACCGAGCAGTTCCGTCTCGCGCTTCATGTAGCTCTCGTCGGTGCCGCTGGCGAGATATAGCTTGAGCCCTCTTGCGCACAAGGCTTCCAGCAGTTCGATAGAGCCGGGAACCAGGTACTTCTGCGGCGCGCAATGTCCTTTTTCCAGTTCGTCGACACGGCCGCGAATGCGATTCCAAAGACGATCCAGGTACCACCTCTTATATACCAGCGGATCCTCCGGTTCCCCGCCTCGCGCGCGGACCTGGTTCGCCAACTCGATCATCTGGTAGATAGTCTGTTTACCCGTCAGCCGGGCAACGAACTCGTCCACTACCTGCTTGAGTTCGGCTTCCGATTCACCACTCTTCAACTCCGCCAGAACTTCGACCATCATGGGAACCATTACTTCCACCCACCCGGAGCGGATGAGCGACAGCGTTCCATCGAAATCAAACAAAACCACCCGTGCCCGTTTCGCAGACGCACCGGGACGCACACTTTCGATCATTCCTTCCTATTCTTGCATGGGGGCGTGATACCTGAGCCGCGACGGTAACGGAGCGGTAGGCTATGAGTCCAACCGCCCCGGTCATAAGAAAGCCCGCAAGTCTTCACTTGCCGAGAGCTTTTTCGAGTGTTTCGAGTTCGCGCTCCGCCGCATCCAGGCTCCGTCCGCCGGCGGCTGCGTCACCTCTTTTCAGTGCGGCCTCGCCCTGATCCATGTGCAATTCCAGGCGCCGCTGCGCGGAGACGAAATCACTTCTCATCCCCAACCCCTGCGCCGCCATCTCCCGCTCCATGCGTGTCAAGGTAGCGGAGACACCAGCGACGCGCGCGGCCATCAGCATCATGCGCTGCTCGAGTTTCTGGAGAGCCGCCTGGTCGGGAGCAGTTTGAGCGGAACGCCCTCCGGCTGGCTCCCCGCCCGCGACAGCGGTTGATGGAATCGATTGAGTTGGCGTAGGGATGGCAGCGGCAGTATTGGCCGAGGCGGGGACCGGAGAATTGATCTCAGGTGCGGAGACGGTGACCCTTGCGGCTTGCCGCTCCGCGCGTTTTGGTGCTATCTCCGGCGCCTTAACCGGCGGAGGTTCGACGGCCGGCGCTGGCGCCGCGGCGGTCTGTGGCGCGGCGGTCTGTGGAGAGATATCCGGTGTTTCCGCGACAGGTTCCGGCTGCGGTGGTGTTTGTGCAGGCTCGACAATCGCATTCTCCGCAGGTCCGCCGGCGCTGGTGTGGAAGAGCTTGGGGAGTTGCGTCGCCGCACCAACAAGCACGGCCAGCGTCAGCACGGAGCCCACAGCCATATACAACCCGCGCCTGTTTCGTGTTGCCGCAACCGGTGCGGCCGCAGGGGGCTGCTGCTGCGTGCTGCCGATGGTGGGTGTGGCGCCAAGCGCCGCCACGGTCCCGCGAACTGCCGCCAAAGCGTTGCCAAAAGCTTCGGCGGTCTGGAACCGCTGCGAAGGGTCCTTGGCGATGGACATCAGAATGGCGTCGTTCAACCCCGGCGGGAGTGCCGGGTCCACCTGGACCGGCGGAACCGGAGCCTTTTCGAGGTGCGCGGCCATGATGGAAAAGTCGCTGTCCCCCTCGAACGGCTTCCTGCCCGTCACCATCTCATACAGCGTGACGCCCAGGGAATAAAGGTCGGCCCGCCCATCCAAATCGAGCGCCCCTTTGATCTGTTCAGGCGACATGTAATAGAGAGAGCCTACCGTGCGTCCTGTCTGGGTAAGCCGGCGGTCGGCGGCAAGCCGCGCGATCCCGAAGTCCATCAGCTTCACAACTTCCCCTTCGGCGAGCATGATGTTCTGCGGTTTGATATCCCGATGAACGACTCCGCGGGCATGCGCATAAGCCAGGGCGGAGAGTACCTGCGCCGTGTAGCTGAGCGCCTTGTCGAGGGGGACAGGGCCTCGCTGTATCAGCTTATCGAGTGAGACGCCCTCCACAAACTCCATGATCATCACCAGTTGATCCCCAATACTTTGCGCCGTGTGGAGAGCGGCAATGTTGGGATGATCGAGGCTCGCCTGCACCCTTATCTCGCGCAGAAAGCGATCCCCCAATTCGGGGTCGGCTTTCAGGCTGGGCAGAAGCACCTTCATGGCTTCATTCCGGTCGGAAATGACATTCCGGACTTTATAGACTTTGCCCATTCCGCCGGCGCCGAGGATGCCGGCAATCTCGTAATCGCCAATTCGCTGGCCAATTTCCATGGGAGTTCACTGTGCGGATCTGACTACGTCACCCACTTTTGCCGGAGCGGAGCCGGTGAATTTTCCAACCGATGACACCTCGTCCGCTTCCGTTACGGCGACCTCTCCTACCTGGTCCGTAATCCGGCGGATCACTTTCCCAGTGGAGGGGTCACGAACCTCCCGCACGGGCCGCTCAACCCGGAGGCGGTCGCCCACTTTCACTCCGGCTTTGGTTCCAACGTTCAGAATAACGGTGTCGCCCGCGACGTCCGCGACCAGACCCTGAACGGTCACCGTATGCTGGGGCAACCGGGAAGCCTGCTGCTCTAATTGCGTGGCGAGTTGCCCGACCGCTGCGTGGACGGCCTCTCCCAATATCGTCTCAGCGAAATTGGAGCTCGACATGTCGATAGCGCCGCCGCCATGACCAGCGGCACTGCCGCCGGAACCGAGCAACGCCGTCCCGGACCGCTGCGACTCGCCGTTACCAGACGCCGTGGCAAGAATCAGAGCAGTGTCGGTGCTGATCATGCGCGCGTTGATTCCTACGACGGCTTTCGATTGCCTGCGGCCCACGCCTCCCAGTCCGAACCTTCCGAGCCTGCTGCCGACAGCCTGCCCACCAATACTCGTCGTCTTGTCGTCGCGCCCGAATTGCGTGATGCTGCCAATGATGATGGCGTCGACTCCCAGCACGCGCCCCAATTTGGCCGCGGTGCTGGCATCTGCGCGGTCGCTGTTCGAGAAGTTCTGCTCGGCGAGAATCTTACCGATTGCTTTACGCTCTACTACGTCGTACGTCCCATTTCTTACAAGCCGGTCGACCAGGATGTCGGAAATTCCTTTCCCGACATCCTGGTTCGTTCCGAAGATGGCGGCGACATGGGTCGAAACCGTAGCATAGTCGAAATCCAGGACGGCTACCCGCTTCTTCTGCGCGGCGAAAAGACTCGAGCTAACGCCCAGCCCAAGTACAAGCAACATCTTTGTATTTAGCATTTTGTCTCCGTGACCTTCGCGTAAACATTATACGGGTATGAGATAACGCGAAATCCGCCGTATAATCCTGTCATGTGCCCAAACGTCCAGACTGATCTACAAAGTCCTTATCGGACGCTGATAGAGAAACTGCGCGAACAGGCCTCCACCATCGCTCGGCTCTCCTCCGGTCTGGACGAAGCGGCCCTCTCCTGCCGTGTAGTAGAGGGGAAATGGTCCCTGATTGAGCTCGTCTGCCACCTGTGGCGTGTGCAGCGGGTGTTCGAATGCCGGGTGATCCAGATGCTGGAATCCGATAACCCGCAAGTGGAGCCTTATGATCCGGATCAGGATCCGGAATTCGAGCGGCTTCTCGCAACCGGTCCGGCGCGGTTGAAGGAGGGCTTCGCGGAGGAGCGCGAAAAAATGCTGAGCAAACTGGAAGCTCTGGATGCCGCCGCATGGGTCCGGCCCGGCCGTCACCGGAAATACCCCCACTACAACGTACACTTCCAGATCGAGTACATGGTGCACCACGAAGCACATCACATTTACCAGATGTTCCAGCGGCGGGCGCTTCTCGGGCCGATTCCGGAATGACTCAAGGCCGCGCCCGTGCGATGATATAGGTCAGGTTACCCCTATGAGGATGCGACTCCCACTTCTGCTCGTGTGCATGAACGCTGTGCTGTTTTCGGCATCGAAAAGCGATCTCAACCGCCTGAACGAATCCGCCGCGGTGCTGGAAGAAGTTATGGCGGCGCCGGACAAGGCGATTCCTCAGGATCTCCTCGACCGGTCGCACTGTATCGTCGTGGTTCCGGGTTTGAAAAAGGCCGCTTTCATTATTGGCGGAAAATACGGCCGCGGTTTTCTGACCTGCCGCAAAGCGAGCAGAGTCGGCTGGTCCGCTCCAGGTGCGGTTCGCGTGGAGGGAGGCAGTTTCGGCTTTCAACTCGGCGGTTCGGAGACCGATGTAGTGATGCTCGTGATGAATGAGCGTGGAGCTGACCGGCTGCTCTCAAGCAAGTTTACGGTGGGTGGTGACGCCTCCGCCGCTGCCGGTCCGGTAGGCCGCACGGCATCGGCGCAAACGGACGCCACGCTGCGCGCCGAGATACTCAC
>CAADGY010000141.1 GCA_900696665.1 uncultured Acidobacteriota bacterium | reverse complement strand
CGCGGACATCGTGCTGCCCACTACCGCCGGGCGGGAGCTCCGTTTGCGCCGGAGCACCGAGCCGACGGCGGTCCAGAAGCTTTTGCTCCGGCAACTAGCCGTCAACCTGCCAAGCCATCTCCAACTCAATCGCGAATGTAGTGTAGACTCGGTAACCGCCTAAACCTGTTTTCAATGGCTTAGGCCGGGTTTCGTCCCTGTGGTGACGAACTTGGGTTAGCTGTGCGCCGCCGCGGTTTCTGATTCGTGAACCCAGGCAATCTTCCCAAGTGACGCTAATCGGTGCTAGCCAGTGCTAGCCAAGTCTCCTCTGTAAATACAGGCCAATTGTTTACCGCGTGCGGTAGCCCTGTCAGGTTCCAGCGGCAGTCTGCTGATGTGAATCCACGCCTGAAGATGACCGGGGGTGGTCTGCAACACGACGCATGGCTCATGACCATTGGCTCGCATCGTTTTGAGAACCGAAGGCGCGGCCCAATCCAGATCGAGCAAAATGCAGCCGGCGTTTTGGTTTTGTGCGTAGGGCCAGATGTGGGCATGAAAACCCTCGCGATTGCGAATGAGCAGAAACCCGACGGTGGCCGCCGGATCCTTCGCAACGAAACCCACAGCCCGCGATCCAAGCCAGCGGTGCGCTCGGGATTTGGCTGCCGGGAAAAGGCGCCCTGTACAGGGAGACTCTCCAAGCGACCGGAAGGACTACCCGGATTTCGAACCGCCCCAAGGGAGACTGCGCCGATCCCCGCCACGCCAAACTCCGAGAATCAGCTTGCATCCGGCTCTCAAAAAGAGCGATCATTTTTCAGTTTTTGTGAGTGCTTTACGTTGCAGCGCGCAGAGCCCAAAATTTGTCTGATGAGCATTCAATAGGAGAAAGAGATGCAGAAGCCTGCTTTCGTGATACTTCTTGCGCTGATGGTGATCACAGGGTGTGGGGAGCGGAGCCACCCCTGGACTGACCAGATAGCCATCGTGGAGCGGCAGCCTAATCCACAAGATTTGATTGCATATCCGGCAGATGGCCAGAGCGCCGGCGTGAACCCACCGGGTTTCACATGGACGCCGAACGAGAAGGCCAAAACGTACCGCCTCGAGGTTCGCCGCGCTGATGTGGCGTCCCGCACGGTGATCGCGACCGAGCCACAGACCTCCACGGTGTACGCCTCCAGTAAACCGCTCGCTCCCGGCGACTACGTGTGGCAGGCGGTTTATCTGGACGCGAACGGCGAACCCACCGGCGCATCGAAATCGCGCACATTCAAGCTCCCGGAGAACCTGCCGCTCCTGCCGATGCCGGACGTGGCGGCCCTCAAAACGAAGCTTGCGAGTGTTCGGCCAAGGCTCTTTTTGACAGCTAACCGCACAGCCGAAATCAAGGCAGCCGTTGCCTCAGGGAACGTCCGGTGGTGGAAGCCAATGCTGCAAGCCTCTGACGCGGCGCTCGCAGAGCCGCTCTATCCCGAACCGGCGGGCTATCCGACTGCCGAGTTCAACGTGGACGACTGGCGCCGCATCTACACGCCGGGTAAGATCGGGAGTGCCCACGTGGCGCGCCTCGCCCTCGCTTACCGGATCACGGGAGAAGAGAAGTATCTGGAAGGCGCGCGGCGGTGGCTCTTGCACTTGGCTAGTTGGGACCCGCGCGGCTCCACCAGCCACGATGTGCCCCAGCCCAACGGGTCGAGCGGCAACGACGAAGCCTCCATGCCCATGCTGGATCGCATGTCGTTCGCCTGGGACTGGATCGGCGACAAGCTCACGCCGGAGGAGCGCAAGAAGGTGCTCGCATCCATGACCGAGCGGGGTAACCAGGTGCTGGCGTTACTGCGCACTCAGGACTTCCTCTCGCATCCGTTCTCGAATCACGAGGGTCGCGTGCTGGCCTTTCTCGGCAACGCCGGGCTGGCTTTTCTGGGTGATATACCCGAAGCCGAACAATGGCTGGATTACGTCCTGCGCTGCTATCTCACGTCTTATCCCGGCTGGGGCGGAGATCAAGGAGGATGGGCACAGGGTGTCAGCTATTGGTCGTCCTACGTGTATTATCTGACGACATTCGCGGAGGCTTTGCGCGGCGTCACCGACGTAGACCTGTTCCGGCGTCCGTTCTACCAGAACACCGGGTATTTTGCCGTCTATTTCCAGCCCGCCTACGCTCCGCGTGGAGCGTTCGGCGACGGTGCAGAGCGCGGACCGGGAGAGAGTCAGCAGGTGATGCTCGAGCGCTTCGCGGATGCGTTCGATGATCCCGTGCTCCGCTGGAATGCCCAAGCGATACCGGTTCCACCGGCGTCGATCGCCGAGAACAAATGGCATGAGTGGGCCATCGAAGACGTGGGTTCGGTGCTAAGGGCGCGGGCAAAGGACACCTTGCAAGAGGTCCAACCGCCATCTGAACTGGACGGCTCGCGGTATCTCTCCGATATTGGTTGGGTGGCTATGCACTCGGCTCTGGGAGACGCTGCGAACGACGTGTGGGCACTGTTCAAGTCGAGTCGCTTTGGTTCTTTCAGTCACAGCCATGCAGACCAGAACACATTTCAACTGAACGCTTACGGCCGCGCGCTGCTGATCGATTCCGGTTACTACCCGTGGTATGGAAGTGCCCACGACGGTCTCTGGACCCGGCAAACGCGGGCTCACAACGGCATCCTGATCAACGGTCGGGGGCAGCCACCGCATCGGTGGGAGGCGAGTGGCAGTATTGAGCACTATGAGCGGAAAGGCCTGATTACGCTCGTCCGGGGCCAGGCGGCCGCCGCATACAACCTGCAGCAGACGCCAGGGATGCTGAAGATGTGGCAAAAGCACATGAAGGAGTCTGTGCCGCCACTCGATCCGGAAGCCAGGACGTTCGAGCGCACGGTCGCTTTTGTCGCGTCGAAGAAGCGGCCGGTACTGATCGTCCACGACTATCTGGTGACGGTGAAGCCTGCAACGTTCGACTGGCTGGCACACGCGCTGAATCAGATGGAAACCGACAGTCAGACGGGCACCATTTACGTACGTGACGGAGATGCCCGCCTCGCTGTGCGTTTGGTCAGCACAGTACCATTCCGGTTCTCGCAGACCGACCGGTTCTCGGTTGCGCCAGAGGTGAGCCAGAGTTCCGGATGCGCGGCATCGCCCAGAGATTGTGCGGCCCGATTCCCGAATCAGTGGCACCTTTCGGCGCGCACCACCCAACCCACGGCGGAGGCCAAATTCCTGGCGGTGTTGGTTCCCTATCGCGCATCGGAGCTGCAGCCTCAGATCAGTGCCAAAAAGTTAGGGGATACGTGGATCCTCCGCGTGAACGATACTGTTGCGGGCGCCTGGTTCGGCGCTGGCCGGCTAGGGAAAATGCCGCTGGAATCGGTACCGACCGAATCTCGCCTCGTCGTGCAAACGGTCGAGGGCGGCAGAACAGACACGGTGGTTTCTCAATAGCAATAGCCCTTTACAAAAGCGAAGTTTACGCGATCACACGCCGGCCGAGTCGTGACACACGAACCGCGCCGTCAACTCGCTCGTTGCGCCGTCGATCATGTGGATCAGGTAGAGCTTCTCACCCCGTCCTGCCGGCCAGCCGTGCTCACTCGTGCCCATTGCACCCAGTCTCCGCCCCCGCAGCTCATTGGATCACCGTCTCGTCCCCGGCCTTCTTCAACTTTCACGACAGCCGTCGTATGTGATGCTCGGTCAGGCCAGCCCTCCGGACGTTACCACGTTTGTCACCGTGGGCGCCCGATCTTCCGGCGTGAGCTTCGGGGGGGGGCGGATCGAATAGGGATCCCGACGTTGATCTTCTGCAACTCTCTTTGGCTCAAGTCCACCCCCCAGGTTGCCCATGGTGACAGAGATTCGTTGCCGCTAAGGGGTGACATTATTTTTCGAACATCGTCATAAACATAGCGTGAAACATAGCGATGACTCTTGCCGGGACGATGCTTTTCGACTATATTCAATGAACGGGGTTTCCCCGAATCCCTCAGGGATGTACCTGCCGATGCGAAGAAACGTCATTGTAGCCGTGCGCGACCGGCTCTAGTGAGCGCGGACGCGTAGTTGCGCTAAACCAGCGCTAAACCTTCCATCTAAGAATCCATAGTGTCTGGCGCCGGTGGTGTGCAGATATCCGAGTGCACACGGCCGGCAAGGAGTTTGTAATGGCTACAACTGTTTCCAAATATCCGCACGCCGGTCTCTGGCAATCGGTGAAGGAGGCGATCCGGGGGACCAGATACGACTATACAGAGCTCCCCATTACGCACAGTGTGTTTCTGCTCGCTATTCCGATGGTGCTCGAGATGGCGATGGAGTCGCTGTTCGCAATAGTGGATGTGTTCTGGGTGTCGCGGCTCGGTGCGAACGCAATCGCCACGGTCGGGCTGACCGAATCGATGCTTACGCTAGTGTTCGCGGTGGCCATGGGCGTCAGTCTGTCGACCACGGCCATGGTGGCACGGCGCATCGGTGAGCACGACCAGCGAGGGGCCAGGGTGGCCGCCGCTCAAGCGATCCTCCTCGGTACAGGATTGGCGGCAGTGATGGGTGTGCCCGGGTTTTGGCTGGCTCCGCAACTACTCGAATGGATGGGCGGTCCGCCGGAGTTGGTGGCGACCGGGCAACACTATACAGCGCTGGTGTTAGGAGGAAGCATCACGGTGATGCTGCTGTTCCTGAATAATGCCATCTTTCGCGGGGCGGGAGACGCGGCCGTCGCCATGCGCGTGCTGTGGTTTTCGAACCTAACCAATATGGCGCTGGACCCATTTTTCATCTTCGGCTGGGGACCGTTTCCCGAGATGGGCGTCACGGGAGCGGCGGTGGCCACGGTGATTGGAAGGAGCATCGGGGTGCTGTATCAACTTTGGATTCTGGCGGGCCGGCAAAGCCGCATTCAGGTCCGGTGGAACGACATGCGGCTTAACTGGCCGGTGATGTTGTCGCTGATTCGTGTGTCCACGACAGGAGTTCTGCAATTTGCCGTGGCACATACAAGTTGGATTTTGCTGGTCCGGATCATCAGCACCTTCGGAAGTGCCGCGGTAGCGGGGTACACGGTGGGTATCCGCATCTTCGCCTTCGCCGTTCTGCCGTCGTGGGGATTGAGCGGCGCGGCGGCGACGATGGTGGGTCAGAACCTGGGCGCACAGAAACCCGAGCGCGCCGAACGGGCCGTGTGGTTGACCGGCTTCTACAACATGATTTATCTCGGCGCGGTCGCCATCACGTTCATCGTTCTTCCGGCCCCCCTGGTACGGCTGTTCACGTCCGATCCGGAGGTGATTGGCGCGGCGGTGAACTGTCTTCGCATCGTTGCGATCGGAAATATCGCCTATGCCTACGGCATGGCAATGGTACAGGCGTTCAACGGTGCGGGAGACACCGTGACGCCAACCATCATCAATATTTTCGGGTTTTGGCTGTGCGAGATTCCGCTCGCATGGGCCCTTGCACTACCATGCGGGATGGGTGTGAATGGCGTGTTCGCTTCCATTCCGATTTCAGAAGGGCTGATTACGGTCATCAGCCTGACCGTGTTCCGGCGGG
>CAADGY010000140.1 GCA_900696665.1 uncultured Acidobacteriota bacterium | reverse complement strand
GGTTTCAACAATAATGGCCACACGGGGCCATCGTGCATCGGCCCGTAGTATTGGAATAGGTTCGTCAAGGGGTAGTTCTGGTAGCCTTCACTGAAGTGCTTCCAGGCCTGGACCACTCTGGGTATGTCCTCCCCGGCCCAATAGACCGACGCTAGTTGGTGAAGGAACGTATCTTCGTCTTTCGGAAAAGGATCTAGCGAAAGCTCGCCGGCGGCTTTGTTCATCAGCCCCGGGTAGTTGCCGAAGTACCAGCACAGCATGGTGTGGGAGACGCCCAGCCGCCGCATGGCATCAAACTTGCGATAGAGCAACGAAGGTACCGGGATATACGGGACTGTCGCCAGTTCGTGCGAAGTGCCCGTCTGAATCTTGGCCGATACGGGAGTGTGGTGATCGCGCGCAGTCCTGGCGACGCGCTCGAATCTGTGGCTCGGGCCGGGCGTGGAGATCCAGTAGTCCCCACCTACCAGTTCCTTGCCGAACTCAGTTCGGCGCACTCCGGACTCGAAGTTGAATTGCAGGACCACGCCCTTTGGGGTGTGGGCGGGGATCTCATAGACCCAATCGGCCAGATCCGCGCGCTGAGCACCCCGTGCTTGAGGCATGTAAAGCCAACTGATAAGCTCGGCGTCCGGCGCGGCGTCGTGCATGCCACGCTGCATGGCAGAAAGCGACGCGTGCAGAATCTCCCAAGGTTCCTTGTTTGAACACCGCGGGCATTCGACGCGCCCGTCCCCTACTGCGGAAAGGGCGCTCAGGCAGGTGGTGGGCCGTTCGCCGTGGGTGATGTTGATCAAGCCCCCGAGGTCCGGTACCGCTTTGAAGATCGTGTTGACGGATTCGTAAAGGTATTGGCCGGCCGCCTTGGTGATGGGGCAGAAATAGCGTCTGCCGCCCCCCATGACCGCGCCTGCGAGGTCCGGATGACGCTGCGGAACGGGGCTGTCAGCATCCCATGCTCGCGGTTCGATCGAGAAAATATAGGTGCGGATTCCGTACCGGAGGCATGCCTCCACAATGCGCCGCAGCTTCGCCAGCCGCTTCGCCGCGTGTTGTCCTGCTTCCGGCGTGAAACTCGTCGAGCAGAGGTCCTGGAACTCGATAGTCAGCCACAATCCGTTGACACCCTCGTGAGCCAGGCGGTTGAGGTATTGTTCCGGATAGTAGTCCACGTCATCCATCAGCTCGTCTCGCATCCGCGGAGGACGCTTGATCGGACCGAAGAAGCAACGTGAGATGCGGCGCTTAACGAGAGGGCGGCGCTCGACCTTGCCCACGGGCAAAAAGGGCCCACGTCGTCGCAGCATCTCGTCTTCAATGAAAAAAATGCCGCGGCGAATGCCTTCCGTGTCCCCCGCCACCAGGCGGCAGCCTGGCTTCCCCGTCTCCAACCGGAAGGCTTCCCCATGCAAGTCCGGCGCAACGGCCGTCTCGATGGTGTACCCGCGGCTTCCGGCCTGTATGCCTCCCGCGGCGAGAAACTCGCGCAAATCTTGGTATGCCGTCTCCAGCCTCCCCTTGGGATCCGGGAAACCGGTCTTCAGAAGTACGCCGGCTGAAAGATCCGCATCGTTCGGCCCGGGGCTCGTCTTCCCCCAGCCGTGACGCGTCCACATCGGTGCCTTCAGGTCCCCGGTGAAGCGCCACCGCTCTTCACCGGGTTGAGGCGGAAGATTCTTGATATCCAGGATGTCGGCCGAGGCTTCCGGGCGAGTGGGACCCTGTTTGCAGCCGCTAGCCAGAATAGTCGTGGCCGCGAGAAAAAGGCAGGTTTGCGGGCAAGTCCACCGCACGCTACATAATATACAGAACGTATCCAAAATCTCCAAAAGGACTCGTGCCGGACCTCCAGCCAAAGCGAAACATCCGCTAACCTCCCAGGGAGGTTACCGGGGGGTCTGCCAGAGAGGCAGCAGCCGCATGACACTTGCGTACGCATATCGCGGATCGTCATCGCGCCAGAATGTGCGGTGCGTCGCGAGGAGTCGCATCCGTTCGCACTTGGCGCGCCTGCGCAAAGAGAATATCCGTTTGAGCCACTTTCAGGATGCGGTACATGGTGCGGACCGGTTCCAATCAGGTCTGGAGCTGGTTCATCACCAAGCTGCTCGAGCAGGCGCGCGCCGCCCGGCCGATGCTTGTATCCGCGCAAACTTCGGCGCTATGCACTGAACAAGCAGGTGATTTCGCTCGAAGACGCGATCCGATCCGCGTACCCGCTAGGCGCCGGCGGCCTGGCGCGCAAGGTGCTGTCGCCGCAGTTATATTAGGTGAGTTGGCGTGGATGGCGGTGAAACGTGAGGTCAGGGACTGGCTCGCTTTCCCCGGGACGCCGGTGCCATCTCTTGAAAAGGCCAGCCACACTGTACCGGCGCACCCACCGGGTGCACTGCAACTCCTTGACGTTTTCCCGACACCTTCCGCGCAACCCGATCAATCGCCCCTCCGTAGCGTCAGACTACCAAGCCGTCCGCACGCCGGACTCCTTTATCGACGGATCGGGGCCGGCTTACTACGTTAAATGTTACACGGTAGTTCAATCGGGGTGCCGGGGCAGGCAGGGCATTGGATTTATTGAAACAATAATGCTACATTCAGGGTGCGCCATGCCGGAACGGCCCACGCGCTCCGCACCGTGGCTGCGCCACAAACTGTAATGACCCGCAAGCCCTCCGCAAGACCCCACGAGCACCATGCGCTGGCGCTGCTCAAGCTGATCTACCGACACGGACGCCTCTGCCGTACGGATTTGGCCTCGATCACCGGCTACAGCAACTTCCTGGTCTCCCGAGTCTGCGAGCGGCTGCTGACAGCCGGCTCCATCAGCGAGGTGGGCACAGGCGATTCGACCGGGGGAAGGCGCCCCACCCTACTCTCCGTCACCCCCGGGCTTGGCCGCATCATCGGGCTGCACGTCGGCACGGTGAATGCGCGCGTGGTGGTGACTGACATTGCCGGCAACGTGCTCACCTTTCTGAAGGCGCCCAGTCTGGTGCAGTCCGGCCCCGACGATGCGCTGCCGCATCTCCTGGCTCTGATTGACAAGGCGCTAGGGCAGGCGGGGGTCCGCTCCGGCGAACTGCTGGGTATCGGTGTCGGGATCTCCGGCATTCTGGACCGCGCTAGCGGTGTCACGCTTTCATGGCCCAAAGTGCCCACCTGGAAAAACGTCCCTGTGCGCGCCGCTATTACCAGTGCCTGGCCGACGCTGGTGACCATCGAAGACACGCCGCGAACCATGGCTCTGGCAGAGCGATGCCTGGGCCGCGCCCGTGACGCCTCCGAGTTCTTGTACCTCATGATTGGGGCGGGGGTAGGCTCGGCGCTGTTCTTCGGCGGCAGACCTTATACCGGCAGTTCCGGTTTCGCTGGCGAGTTCGGCCATATGGCCTTGCGACCCGACGGTCCCGTGTGCGACTGCGGCGGCCGTGGCTGCCTCGAAAGCTACATCTCCGCTTCGGCGTTGGTGCGCAAGGCTCGCGAGGCAGTCTCAAATGGCCTTCACAGCGAGCTGTGGCACCTCTCGAATGGCGATCCCCAGGCCATCTCGGTCGAACTCATCGCGCAGGCGGCGGACGCCGGCGACCGCTTCTCGCTGCGCCTGGTGGAAGAGACCGGGACCTGCCTGGGCGAAGCGGTTGTCTGCCTTGTGAACCTGCTGAACCCCGAACTGGTCGTTATCGGCGGCGGCGTGGCTGCCGCCCTGGGCAAGCGTATTCTGCCCACGGTGGACCGGATCGCACGCGAGCACGCGCTGGTGGAGATGACCAACGGCTTGCGTATCGAGCTGTCGCAACTCCAGGAGGCGGATTGGGCCATTGGTGCCTCGCTTCTGGTGGCGGAGGGCGCACTCGAAAATGCGTTTTATTCGGGAGCCAGGCCGGTCCCTACTGCGGCGCCGGGACGGCGCCCCCGGTCGGCGCACCGGGCCGGACGTAAGCTGGTCCGGTCCACGTAGCCCAATCCGGAAAAACAGTTTGTCCGGAAAAAACAGTTTTGACCAGGAGACGGGACTGGTCTAACCCAGGGTTAACTTGGGTCCGCCCGCACAGCCTGTCCAGCGGTCTCCGAACGTTCGGGACAGTCGACTGGAGATACGTCTCGATGATGGCATCACTACGGCTGGGCCGCCGGACACCCTGAACCGTTTGCGGCCTGGATTTCCGGCAGTTCTGAGTACTCAATGACTGCCAACTTGATCGCGCCGGAGCGTACGAAGTTCCAGGCGGTTTCCATTTCGTGCTCTCGCCCACAAGGTGGAATAGTTCCGTGAGCACTGCTTCTGAGGTCACTAACGGCAGACGGAGTCGCTGGAACGCGTCCACGCAGGCATTGTGCCGGCGGTCTGTCCTGTCCAGTAAAGCCAGGATTGTACCCGTATCCATCAGAGCGTCAGCGTCCAACGGGCGCGCGGCGTCTGGTTTGTTCCATACCGCCCCCAAAACGCGGCGGGCCTTCCACAGACAGATACCACGGGAAGCGCTGCGAGTTGCGAAAGAGCTGGGCGAATAATTTGAGCCGGTCGGTCAACTCGCCGGCTTCGGTCTGCCTGGTAAAGCTCTCGAGCGCCACATCCCAATACTTCTTTTCTCCACTCGTCTCGGCGATATAGGCAAGACCCGGTGTAAGCATCACGGAATGAACAGGGGCGTTCCGGAAAATCCGCCGTTCGGGGTCCCACTCACGCGGATTCCCGAAGATCCAATCGGCGGCACGGCGCATGTAGCCGGGCATTTCGGGACGCGCCAGCGTTTGGGATGCCTGCGCCATCGCTTCCAGCGCAATGCCATACATCCACGACTGGTGGCTGTATCCGCCTTTGAACTGCGGGTCCCACACGACGCGCCGGTTCAAAGCACGCAACTTCTCCACGTCTCCGTCCTGCCACGCGTGTACATTGTCGACGATCCATTGCGCGCGATCGAGATACTTCTTATCACCGAAAACTTCGTACGCTTTGAGCATCGCGAAAAGACCGTGGCCAATAGATCGCGTATTGCTCTGAAGGTCGAGCCCGTTGTAACAGATGCCCCAGTCCGCCGACATCCGCGCCACGTCGCGAGACCAGAGGTCACCGGTGAGCAGATAGCGGTCGAACAATCCTTCATTCTTATAGAAGGCCCAACTGGTGGACGAGATGAAAACCCCGTTCGAATAGCGGGTCCAGTGATTCAGGCCCGGACCGGTACGCGCCGCGCCGGGGCAGTCTTTGCCGGCCTCGTAGTGCGAGATGTCGACGTCCGCAAGATGCGCAGCCGCCTCTACCGCCGTGCGCAGCGACTTCAGATCCCCCGTACGGAAGAAGTGTAGAAACAGCGCGTGCGGAAAATCGTAATATTCTGTATCCCAATGGATTCCGTAATCCGGCCTTTGATCGTTGCGAATTAGTTTGTGCACCGCATCGCCGAAGTTGAGCATTCCGTATTCGTCCAGACGCCGTCCTTCAAACTCATAGCCGCGGTCACGCTTGGCGAGCACAGCATCGCGGCAGGCGGAGAGCCATCGATCGTACTTCTGCACCAGCGGCCAGTATTCCGGCCGGATCGCCTCCGGTGACGATTCCACCAGGCGGCCCAATGCGCGCGTGTCCCGCGTATACCATTTGGGCGGTGCAACAGCGTAGAGAGGATAGTCCAGTTGCGCGGAAAGATTCCCGCCCCCGAACGAGAGGGCCATTTCGTGGGTCTTTGCCACGCCGGTATAAATGTTCTGCGGGCGTGCCGTTTCAGGGAAAAGAGCCAGACGCAACGTGCGATCGGAACGAATTTCGAAGCTCTTCGGGTACAACTGCCAGAACCAGCGTAAGCCGACACCGATTGGACCGGCTTCAAACCAGCCGGGACGCCGCGGTTCCGCCTGGAGTTGTTCGATGCGCATCTGCGGCGCATCCGTCTCCAGACGGGCCTGCAGCCAGAGGCCATCCAGCCTCACAAAATCGGCCATTGTACGCCCCTGCCGGTTGATGAAGCTATAGATGAGCCGGATCTGTGGTTGCCCGGCATAGGCCACAATACGGAGCACATAGTCCAGCGCACGGTCCTCTTTATCCACCCAGCCGTGTGAGCCGGTGCGCTTCAATACAATGCGAAGCGGGTTTTCTTCCTCGATTTCCAACTGCGAATCTTTCCAGTTGCTTGCCTTGTAAATGCGCTCGTCGGAACGTAGAAGGAAGTCCGCGCCGCCACATCCAGGCGCGTCCAGAAAAGGCCCGTTACGATGAACAGTGAACTGAAGCGGACCGGTATCCACCTTGACATCGCCGCCTCCCGTTTCCACGCGGAGGCGGGCGGGTGGTGACGCCTCTGGCGCGCGGGAGTTGCGCAACCGGTACACAGCACGGCCTTGCGCCGGAACGTCGGCGAAGAAATCCACGTGAACCCATTGGATGGAGGCAACCTGTGTTTGAGCATCATCCCACCAGCGATTCACTACGCGGAAGGCGGCGGGAATCACCTGGCCTTGGGAATTGTAGAGCCGCAAATGGGCAACCTCGCGCACTACTCCGCGCGGCAGTGGCACGCCAAAGGTAACGGGTTCGGCGTTGCGCGCCATACCTGCTGTTTCCTCGACGGTGATCGGTATGTCGAGGGATTGGGCGTACAGGCAGGCGGCTCCCCAAAAGGCCGCGAGAAAAAGAGTTCGCATAATCACTAGGGTACGGAAAGTCTAAACTGGATCTCCTGATCGCGCGGACGGACGTAGTTGCCCGGCCGGGGCTTCAGCTCGAGCGGAACGACCACCACCGCGACGGCCCTCCGGAGATTGGTTTCCGGTTTATCGGAGTATGGGTTGTGCGGATATACCGGCCAGCGGAGTTGAGCGGTTCGATCGACAGATAGAGTCCAGCCATGATGCCTTATCGAGCCGCCCAACTCGCTGCTCCCGAAGTCGATTTCGTCCGGGCCGACTGTAACCTTGC
>CAADGY010000139.1 GCA_900696665.1 uncultured Acidobacteriota bacterium | reverse complement strand
GTACTCACGACGTAGTTCTGGACGGAGCGGCTCTCACTGATCAACTGTACGGCGGCGGAAGCGTTACCCGGCCGCCCAGCCTGGACAGCATCGCCGAGGTTCACGTGGAGATGAACTCCTCCTCGGCGAAATTCACACGGCAAACGAGCGTTATCATGACCACGAAGAGCGGCACAAACGATATTCACGGCTCGCTCTTTGTCACAAACCGGAACAGCGGTTACGGCGTTGCGCGGAACCGGGACAACTTCACCAATACCGCGGCGAAACTGAATCGCAACGAGTATGGCGGCACGGTGGGCGGCCCGGTGTGGATTCCGAAGGTTTATAACGGCAAGAACCGGAGCTTTTGGTTCTTCTCGTACGAAGGCTACAAGTACCGCGCCGGCGCGTTCGCCAACTATCGTGTTCCCACTCAGGCGATGCGCGACGGAGATTTTTCCGGCTTGCGGGATTCTTCCGGAACGCTGATGACCATCTATGATCCGCTAACGACAAATGCGGACTTCCGGCGGCAGCCGTTCAATTATGGCGGCAGACTGAACAACATTGACCCCTCGCGGATCAGTCCGCTGATGAAGTACATCTATAGCGTTCTGCCGCTGCCTACCCTCCCGAACGTGAATCCGCTGGTGGGCAACAACTATTCGGCCCCGAACCCGAACATTCAGGACCAGTACACCTGGTCGGCGCGTTTCGATCATCGTTTCTCGGATAGCGACCTGGTGTACGGCCGCATCACCAACAGCATGGCCACCACGCTGCGCCCTGCCGCCAACGGTGTTCCAACGCTCGATGGATTCGGCAACTCGCGCACGAACACGTATCCCAACAAGAGCCTGTCTGTGGACTGGACGAGAACGTTTTCGCCGACGTTCTTCAACGAGGTGATGTTTAGCGCCAGCAGAACGGTGACCACGAACTTCTCCGGCGATCCCAGCCGCCGCTATTCGACAGAGTTGGGCCTGCCCAACCCGAACGGCCAGCCCGGTTACCCGGTGATCAATAACATCGGCGTGGGCGCCGGCCGCAGCAACTACTTCCAGCCGGTGAACTGGAACATGCAGTACTTCAACTATTTCATCCTGGATAACAATGCGACCAAAATCCATGGCCGGCATGAGTTTCAGTTCGGTGTGCACCTGCGGCACGATCAGTTGAACTATATGCCGCAGCAACAGCGGACAGCCGGCTCGGTCACCTTCCAGGCGAATACCACCGCGCTTTACGACCCCGCCGCCAGCAGCGCAACGAACCGCCGTGCGGTCCTGAACACCGGACATGTCGCCGCGGCAGCGTATCTCGGATACGCCAATTATGAGGTTCGCGCCGCCAAGGGCATGTACTACATGCGGCAAAACGAAGATGCCCTATACTTCCAGGACAACTTCCGCGCCACCAACCGCCTGATGTTGAACATCGGCCTGAGGTGGCAATTCAGCCCCTACCCGAAGGATAAGTACAACATTTTCTCCAGCTTCGATCCCAAGTCCATGTCCATCGTGCTCGGTCAGGATCTGGAGACGCTATACCGTGTGGGCGCGACCACGCGGTCGCTGGTCAGGGCTCTGGAAGGCTACGGAGCAAAATTCATCACCGCCAAGGAAGCCGGCTTGCCCAAAAATCTGGTAAAGAATAATTGGTTCGATATTGGTCCTCACGTCGGCTTCGCATACCGAGCATTTGACGGCCCCAAGAGCTTTGTGATTCGCGGCGGATTCAGCACCAGTTACTTCCCGGTGCCCATCTACGGCTGGAACGACCGCATGCGGCTGAATGCTCCGTTTGCCGGATTCTATCAGAACTACGCGTTGTCGCAGGCAGCTCAGTCCCCTGATGGGCTAAGCAATTGGGGGCTGGTGGGAGTTCCTACCATTATCGCGGGTAAGAACAGCGCCAACGCGGTGAACTTCGATAATCCTCGCGGCATCACAGTGGGCGAGGACTCGTTCCAGGCGGCGTACTTTAACCCGAAGCAGCCCAGTTCCCGTGTGCATGACTGGAGCCTCACCGTCGAGAAAGAAATTATGACGGATACCGTTCTCCGTCTCGCTTACCTCGGCAATTACGCCTCACACCAGGACAGCTACGATGACTGGAACGCACAGATGCCGGAATATGTATGGCTGAGCACAAAGGGGATCTCCCCCCCGAGTGATTCCTGGGCCAGCGCCACAATACGCCCGAACCCAACGCTGCCCTATGGCAACCTTCAGGAATACCGGAGGGATGGATGGGGCAACTCAAATGGTATGACCGTCGAGTTGCAGCGCCGCTATTCGAAGGGTCTAGGCTTCCAGGTGTTCTATCAGCTCGTGAACGCCGTCAAAGCAGCAGGCCATGGCTGGTACAGCGATTCTTCCGTAGCGCCGGTGAGTTCATTCCTTCCGGGCTCGGTGCCGGCGGATCACCGGGATCGTATGAAATTGCTTCTCTATGCTCGCGACACCACGGTGCCGAAGCACGAGATTCGCTTCAACTGGATTGCCGACTTGCCATTCGGCAAAGGCAAGCCCATTGCCGGCAACGCCAACTCACTATTGAATGCCTTCGTCGGCGGCTGGCAGGTGAGCGGGATGGGCCGCTGGAGGAGTACCTACTTCAGTCTGCCCACCGACATCTGGCCTACCGGCGAAAAGGTCGAGTACTACGGTCACAAGTATCCGATCGAAGATTGCCGCAGCGGCACCTGCCGTCCCGGCTACCTGCTGTGGAACGGATACATTCCAGCGCACCAGATCAACAGCGTGGATGCAAATGGAAGACCGAATGGCGTGATGGGTGTTCCCAGCAACTACAAGCCGGCGGGTCAACCCTTATTCCCCTATCCTGCCGACTATAACAGCCGGAGTGCTGCCACAGACCCGAACTACCGCTACTACGGGTCCAACTACATCTGGTTCAACCTGAGCGACACCAGCACACCCTACCGGTTTGATTTAACCGGGAATGATACCGGAAGTCCGCTGCATCCGTGGAGAAATCAGTTCATTCGCAGCACGAATCTTTGGAACTGCGACGCAGCTATCTTTAAAGCTTTCCCCATTAAAGAGCGTGTGCAGTTCCGTATTCAGTTCGACTTCTTCAATGTGTTCAATACCCCCGGCAACGACTATGCCGCTGGAAACGACGGCCTTGTCGGTACCTGGACGAATCAGAACACGGCACGTACGATGCAAGCCTCTGCGCGATTGACCTTCTGATTGCAGTTCGCGGCGGCAGGGCGCAAGCTCCTGCCGCCGCTTTTCACTGCCCCTCGATCACTTCTTTGTACGTTGCCAGAACTTGCCGCGCGGTGTGATCCCAACTGAAGCGGCCCACTTGCTCATAGCCTTTCGCGATCAGCCTTTCCCTCAGATCCATGTCGAGCAGGACCTCTTTGATACCGCGTGCGATATCAAAGACGTTCTCCGGGTTGACGATCATCGCGGCGTCCCCCACCACCTCGGGCAGTGAACTGACACTGGAGGCGACCACCGGGGTGCCCGATGCCATGGCTTCGAGCGGCGGCAATCCAAACCCCTCATAAAGCGAGGGGAAAACAAACGCCGCGGCCGCTTCATAAAAAACCCGCAGCGTGTCAATGGGGACGAACCCGAGAAACCGGACCCGCTGCTCCACACGCGTTTGGATCACGGCGTGGCGCACGGAGGGGTACTGTGCAATCTCGTCTCCGATAATGATGAGGCGAAGATCCTTGTAGTCCGGATGATCTTCCAGTTCGCCCTTCACCACTGCGAACGCCTCCACCAGCCTGGCGATATTTTTCTGCGGCCGTATGGTCCCGGCATACAACAGAAACGGGTAGTCAATCTGATAGCGTTCGAGGAGCCGTATGCGTTCGCGATCGTGCATCTCGGCCTTGGACGGGCTCAGATGGCCAGACCTGGCCTTCGCCAAAAACTTCGGATCGGGGGCGTTGTAAATCTGGCGTAGACGTTCCGGCGGTATGGAGAACAGTTTCTCGACATCCCTGCGTGTCGCGCCCGAGACGGTAATCACCCGGTCAGCACGCTGCAGACCCCTGCGAAACCGGAAAAGAGAATACTTGCTCGCACGGCCCTTGCGCGTGGGGTACATCAGGCTGCCCATGTCGTGAATGGTGACGACGTACGGCCTGGGCATTAAAATCGACACGGCGTTCAGCGGAATGTGATACAGGTCGGGTGCAAGTTTTCGAAGGAACAAAGGAAACCGGATTTGCTCAAACCAGTGCACGTCCCCGTGTTCGTAATGAATGCGCTCGAAGTTCGGGGGCAGCGACGAGACATAATGGAAATCCGGCTCCCGGCCAACCAGCATGTAACGGTTCTCATGATCGATCTTGCCGATCGCCTCGAGCAGGTTCCGGATGTACGTGCCGATTCCGAAATCTTTGATATGCCGGATGTCGATGACAATTCGAGCGGACATGATGTAGCAGAAGGGCCGCCTGCAGACGGCCCCCTCTCCGGATGTTTTTCGGCGCGGGTTACCGCGCGGCAGCGGCGCTCAGTTTCCAGCTATATAGCGGGAAGCGTTCCGCCAGCGTGGCGACCTTTCGCCGCACCGAGGCCAGAACCTCTTCTGAATCGAGACTCGCCAGGGTTTCGGCGATGAGCCGCGCCACTTGTTCCATCTCCTGTTCGCCGAATCCACGCGTGGTCACCGCCGGGCTGCCCAGCCGGATTCCACTCGGATTCAGCGGTGGATTCGTATCAAACGGGATCGCGTTCTTATTGGCGGTGATGTACGCCTTATCCAGGCCGGTCTCCGCATCTCTACCCCGGATACCCTTGGCGAACACGTCCACCAGCAGCAGGTGGGTATCAGTGCCGCCGGATACTATGCGGTAGCCCTCCGCCGCCAACCCGCGCGCCAGCACCCGCGCATTCTCAACGACACGCGCGGCGTACGAACGGAAGTCCGGTGTATCCGCCTCCCGGAAGCAAACCGCTTTTGCTGCGATGATGTGCACCAGAGGTCCTCCCTGTATGCCGGGAAACACACTCTTGTCGATCGCGGGACCATACTGCGCCCTGGCAAGAATCAACCCGGCGCGCGGACCACGCAGCGTCTTGTGCGTGGTGGAGGTTACGATATCGGCGTATTCGCACGGGTTGGGATGCACTCCCGCGGCTACCAGGCCCGAGAAGTGGGCCATGTCCACCAGCAGCACCGCGTTCACCGAATCGGCAATTTCACGAAAACGCTTGAAGTCTATGATTCTCGGGTAGGCGCTGCCGCCCGCGATAATCATCTTTGGGCGATGCTCGCCGGCGAGCCGCGCGAGTTCGTCATAATCGATGATCTCATCGTCTTTCCGTACGCCGTACGGCACCACCTTGTACCGCTTGCCGGAAAAATTCAGATGGTGGCCGTGCGTCAGATGTCCGCCATGTGCCAGGTTCATCCCGAGGATGGTGTCGCCCGGTTCCAGCACGGCGCCATAGGCGGCTTCGTTGGCGGTTGAACCGGAATGCGGCTGAACGTTGGCGTACTCCGCTTTGAAAAGGGCTTTGGCCCTTTCGCGCGCGAGGTTCTCCACGACGTCGACGTGCTCGCAACCGCCGTAATAGCGCTTTGCGGGATAGCCTTCCGCGTACTTGTTCGTGAAAACACTGCCCGCGGCCTCGAGAATCGCTTCTGAAGCAAAGTTCTCGCTCGCAATCAGTTCCAGCCGCGAATGCTGCCGCTCCGTTTCGCGGCGAATCGCCTCGTACACTTCCGGGTCGACATCCGCCAGGGGCCGTGACATTCGTTCCTGTTCAGTCATTTCGATACGTGCTCCAACTCCGTGATCTTTTTGAGACGGCGCGCGTGGCGGCCTGCTTCGAACTCTGTCGCCAGGAAGGTATCCACCATCCGTTCCGCTTCGCTGTCCTGTGTAAACTTCGCGCCAATGGTGAGCACATTCGCATCGTTATGAGCTCGTGTCAGGCGTACTTCCTCGGGATTTACCGCAAGCGCCGCACGGATGCCGGGCACTTTATTGGCTGCGATGGACATGCCCACGCCAGTGCTGCAAATCAGAATTCCACGATCCACCGCGCCATCAGCGACCTTGGCCGCAACGGCGCGGGCGTAATCCGGATAGTCGACGGATTCTTCCGAATCGGTGCCCAGATCGACGATTTCATAACCTTTCCGCTCGAGTACTTCCCGCAGCCGCCGCTTCAGGGACACCCCGGCGTGATCCGCGGCAATGGCGATCTTCATTGGGGTTAATGGATCAATTCTAACATGCTAGAATTGAGATCTCGTTCCGCCGGGAAATCGCCGTGCCGTCAAATTGCGGCGCGCCTCCCTTTCACAACGAGCAATATCCATGCAGTGGAGCAAACTGTTTATTCCCACCCTGCGGGAAAATCCCGCGGAAGCCGAAGTTGTCAGCCATCAGTTACTGCTACGGGCCGGATACATTCGCCAGCTCGCTGCCGGACTCTATAGCTACCTGTTTCTCGCACAGCGATCGATTCTCAAGATCACGAATATCGTTCGCGAAGAGATGGATGCCATCGGAGCGCAGGAGATGTTTTTGCCCGCGCTGAACCCGGCGGAAATCTGGCAGGAATCGGGGCGCTGGGACATCATGGGCGCGAACATGTTCCGGCTGAAAGACCGCTGGCAGCGTGATCTCTGTCTCGGCATGACACACGAAGAGATCATGACCTCCATCGCGCGCGGAGAGCTCCGGAGTTACAAGCACCTTCCCCAGATCTGGTACCAGATTCAGACGAAGTTTCGCGACGAACCCAGGCCGAAATCGGGGCTGTTGCGAGTGCGGCAATTCCTCATGAAGGATTCCTACAGCTTTGACATGGACGCGGCTGGCCTCGATGCGGCCTATCAGAAGCACTATGCCGCCTATCAGCGTATCTTTGACCGGTGCGGACTGAAATACACAGTCGTGGAAGCACACTCCGGGGCAATGGGAGGCAGCCAATCCCACGAATTCATGGTGTCTTCGGACGCCGGCGAGGATTTCGTCGTGCTTTGCCGGGAAACCGGTTATGCGGCGAACCAGGAAAAAGCCGTATCGCGCCCGGTACCACCCGCCCTCCCGGATCCGGAGGGCGATCTTGCCCCGGAGGAGTTCCATACTCCCGGCAGAAAAACGATTGCGGAAGTCGCCGAGTTCACGAACCTGCCCGAAACGTCGCAAATGAAGAGCCTGGTGATGGTGGCCGATGGCAAACCCGTTCTGGCGCTGCTGCGCGGCGATCATCTACTCAGCGAAACCAAGTTCGCCGGCGCCACCGGCGCCATCGATATTCGTCCCGCTCATCCGGAGGAGATCCGCGAGTGGTTCGGCGCCGATGCGGGTTCTCTCGGACCCGTCGGCGTCCGCAATATGCGCATCCTTGCGGACTCCGCGCTCGAAGGGAGGCGCAACATGATTGCCGGAGCCAATCGGGACGATTACCATTTACGCCACGTCACACCGGGCGAAGACTTCACGCCCGAGTATTGCGATCTGCGCCAGGTCGCGGCCGGCGATACCGAGATCACCACAGGCGCACCGCTCGAGATCGTGAAGAGCGTCGAGATTGGCCACATCTTCAAACTCGGCTACAAATATTCGGAATCGATGGGGCTTCGCGTGCTTAACGAAGCTGGCCAGGAAGTAACACCCATCATGGGTTCCTACGGAATCGGTATTGAACGAATCCTCAGCGCGGCCATTGAGCTCTACCACGACAGAGACGGCATGTCCCTACCGCCCTCTATCGCACCGTTCGCAGTGGTGATCACACCGGTAAACTGGTCCGACGAGAAGCAGCGCGCAGCAGCCGGCGATCTTTATCGCAAGGCAAAGGAACTGGGACTGGACGCCCTCCTGGACGACCGGGACGAACGCCCCGGCGTCAAGTTCAAAGACGCGGATCTGATCGGTGTTCCTTACCGCATCACGGTGGGCAAGAAACTGGCGCAGGGCGTCGCGGAAGTGGTGGAACGGCGTACCAGATCAAGTTACGACGTACCATTGGAAGGTGCGGCCCAGTTCGTCGCGGAGAAAGTCCATGCCGGCTGACTGGGTCGCGATCCGCTCGGAGTTCCCCGCCCTCCAAAACTGGACATACCTGAACACCGCGACATTCGGGCAACTCCCGCGCAGGGCTACGGAAGCTGTGAACCGTCACTTCCTCCACCGTGATGAAATGGCTTGCTGGGACTTCCTTGGTTGGTTCGACGATGCGGACCGGATCCGGGAAAGCGTTGCCCGGCTGATTCATTGCGAGGCTGGGGATATCGCTTTTATACAGAACGTGGCTTCAGCGCTCTCATTGCTGATCGACGGCATCGAGTGGAAAGATGGCGACCGCATTGTCACGCTGCGGGACGAGTTTCCGAACAACATCTATCACCCTTCGATTCTGGAAACCAGAGGCGTCCAATGCGTAGAAGTGGATTGGAGCGGATTTTACCAGGCGATAGACGAACGCACACGGCTGGTGGCGATGAGCACTGTGAACTATACCAGCGGGCTGCGTCCGGCGGCGGAAGAGGTATCGCACTATCTGCGAGAACGCGGCGTGGTGCTCTATCTGGACGGCACGCAAAGCGTCGGCGCGCTGGAGTTCGATACCGCTCGTGTCCGTCCCGACATACTCGCCGTTCACGGCTATAAGTGGCTCCTGTCACCCAATGGAGCCGGATTCATGTACGTTGCGCCGGAGCTTCGGGAGAAGCTGCAGCCTTCGGTGATCGGCTGGCGCAGTCACAAAGACTGGCGTAACGTGGATCATTTACACCACGGCGCACCCGAATTCAAACACGAGGCGGAGAAATACGAGGGTGGAATGCTCCCATTCCCGCTGCTCTATGCAATGGGTGCCTCGGTGGAGATGATGCTCGAAATCGGGCCCGCGGAGATCGAAAGCAGAGTGCTTGGTCTGACGGCACAACTGCGTGATTCGCTTCGGGCGATGGGGGCCTCGGTTCTGGATGGACGCGACTACTGCTCACCCATTACCGCAGCCCGGTTCGGCAATGTGGAGGCTTCGCGCCTCGCGCGGGAACTGAAGCAGCGGCGCGTGCTGGTTTCCGCTCGCCATGACAACGTCAGAATCTCCATCCACTTCTACAACAACGAAGAGGATCTGGAGCGGTTCAGCCGGGAGCTGCAGGCTTTACTGTAAGCCGACGGTCCCTTTGAGGCCCAGTTCCTCCACCCGTCCCCGCATCGCCTGAATACAGAAGTCGATATGCTCGTCGAGTCCGACACCCAATCCGGCTGCGCCATTAACAATGTCCTCGCGGCTGACTGAGCGTGCGAAAGCTTTGTCCTTCATCTTCTTTCGCACCGATTTCACATCCACCTCGAAGATGCTGCGGCCGGGCTTTACAAGAGACACGGCGGTGAGAAAGCCCGCCAATTCGTCGCACGCAAATAGTGTCTTTTCGAGCAGGGACTCGCGAGGCACTCCGCTGTAGTTTGCGTGGGACAAGATAGCACGGCGGATCTCCCCGCTGACGCCGCGCGCGGCCAGGATCGGTTCCCCTTTCATCGGATGATCCGGTGCTTCCGGATGGATTTCCCAATCGAAATCGTGGAGCAGTGCGGTGACGGACCACTTCTCGACATCCTCCGCAAAACGGCGTGCGTAAGCTGTGACGCAACATTCCACAGCTAAGGCGTGTTTACGGAGATTCTCAGACGTAGTAAATTCGCACAGGATGTCCCATGCTTCTTCACGTGTCATGGCATCGTATCAGCGGGGGTTTGCGCCGGTTTCGGTCTCCTGCAGGGGATCGTACATCTTCTCCGCATAGGGACGCTGCTCGCTGTGGACCTGAAGCGCATGCTCCCGCTCCTTCTCCGAAAGCTTGTGCCTCTTGGACCGGCGAACCGCATACAACACGCCCCACACCACCGCGCCCGTCAATGCGGGCCGCTCAATCAGAAAGTTAGCAATCTCGAAAATGTTGCGCATAACTCGAGCCGAAAGGCCCGACGCACTTCATCTTAGCAGTTCGTAAGAGAACCAGAAACCGCTCATTGCCCGGCGGGAAAAGCTTACTTTATGTAGCGCTCCAACCAGTCGAGATGGCGCTGCATGACATCAAGAATGAATTTCGGTTCGCGCACTCCATGCGGTGTTCGCGGATATACCACCATGCGGGTGGCCACGCCACGCCGCTTCAATCCGCTGTAGAACTGATAACCCTGCGTGATGGGAACACGTTCGTCCGCCTCCCCGTGCAGTACCAGCGTGGGTGTGGACACATTTCCCACGTAGGTAATCGGCGAGTGCTTCCGGTAAGCCTCGGGGTTCTTCCATGGCTCGCCGGCGAAATAGTCCGGCAGGAACCCGGGGATGTCGGTTGTTCCGGTGAAGCTGAGCAGGTCCGTGACTCCGGCGCCTACGACAGCAGCCTTGAACCGGTCCGTGTGGCCGATGACCCAACTGGTCATAAATCCGCCGTAACTCCAACCCATGACCGCCAGGCGGTCCGGGTCGGCAACACCCATGGTGATGACATGATCCACCCCGGCCATCAGATCCTCATAGTCGCCGTAGCCCCAATCCGACAGATTGGCAACCCGGAACTTCTTTCCATAGCCGCTGGAGCCGCGTGGGTTGGGCCGCAGGATCGCATATCCTTTTGCCGCGAAGGTTGCCAGCGGATACGCACCGGGCCGTCCGATAAAGGACTCGCCAAAGACGCCCGCGGGCCCGCCATGGATATTCAGAATCAAAGGGTACTTTCTGCCTTTTTCGAAACCCACCGGGTATGTCAACAAGCCTTCCACCGGCATGCCGTCCTTCGACTTCCATGCGACGACGGCTGTTTCCCCGAACGGGTACTTCGGCAGATCCACGTTGGCCGCGCTCACCCGCACAGGCTTCCATCCATTCAGCGCGATGAAAAACGCCTCGGGCGGCGCATCGGACGACTCCATTGCTACACCTATACGAGTACCGGCTTGATTGAGCCGCGGTGAGCTGATCGTTCCCCGTTCCGGCACGTAGAGAGTCTTCACCGGACCATCCAGAGGAATCCAATAGAGAGCGGCACGCGTGCCTTTCGGTTCCCTGACCAGCAGACTCTTCGAATCGGAACTCCAGCCGGCAAGAACGGGATTTTGGTCGAAAGTGGCGGGAAGCTCTCGCAAGGCGCCGCTATCGCGCGCCAGCACCACGATCCTCGTGTCATACTGCCACGTCGGCGGAATCGAGGAGCGCTCAAATGCGATGTGCCGTCCATCACGCGAATAACTCGGATCGCTTTCGGCAGCCGCCGTCGCGGCGAGAGACCTCACGGCGCCCGAAACCACATCCACTTCGGACAGATCCGATTTCGGCCAATCATCGGCGTTTGGAGTGGGTACGTGCGCGAAGGCGAGAAAGCGTGAGTCAGGCGACCAGGCAAATCCTTCAATATGGTAGTTCGTCTTGACGATCGCACGAGGAGCGCGCTTCTGCGTCGCGGCGCTCTCTGCTTCAATCACCCAGAGTCCGTAGTTCTTCGGCTTCTCGTCGACAACGCGGAAGTCGCGCTTCTCCTTGCGTGCCGCCTCCTCGTCGGGGTCTTTCTCGCGCGCTGTAAAAGCCACCAGTTTCCCGTCGGGCGAAACCTCGTACGAGCCGATTTTTCCTTTCCAATCGGTCAACTGCTCCGCCTCCCCACCCCGCACGGCGATGCGCCAGAGATTGCCCTCACCCGCACGGGAAGACTTGAAATACACATATTGTCCGTCCGGTGAAAAGGAGGGGGAAGTGCAACTCTTTTCGCCGCGCGTAAGTTGAATACGGCCAGAGCCGTCGGACTTCGCAAGGTAGATGTGTGTGAGCGTCTCGCTGCGCTCAGGTTCCATCACGTTTATGGATTGCTCGTAAGCGGTGAGCGTCCCGTCATTCGAAGGAACAACGGATCCGATACCCTTGACCCGCATGCTCACTTCAGGCGTCCAGAACGTGGGCGTTTGGGCGAGGCAGACCAGCGGAGACATGACAAGTAACACGGCCAAGCGTCGCATGTCGGATAGTGTACTCCAGTGTGCGGCGGCTCGGAGGAGACGATGTTTCTGCCGTTAGTTGCGGCAAGGCGCCGTTGCGGGTCACCGAAGAGGGTGCGGTCCAGCTTTATGCTGCGCCGCGAATAGCATCGATGGCAGGGCTGGTGCGATCGGACAGATCGACCAGGTCCTGTGCCGTAAGATGCAGTCGCGTCATAGCGGCGTCAATCCGTGTCCCGGCATGTATGTCCTCTTTCGCTCCGCTGAGGATTTCGGCCAGATACAAAATAGACGCCAGGGGCTCACGCGATAATTCCGGTTTATGATGCAACGCGGCAGCCTCCACCAGGTGTTCCGGGAACTTCCACTTCTTTAGAACCATCGCGCTGAGTTCGGCGTGATCCACGCCCGAGACTAGCAGGTCCGCCATCAAGGCCGGGCCACCCTGTTCGGTAACCCTGGCGTGAAGTTCCACGATCTCCCTGGGTAGCAGCGAAAGAAGCAAACGCCCGGCGTCGTGCACCAATCCTACCAGAAACGCTTCATCCCGGTCTGCCGTGTCGGATTTCACGGCCAGCGTGTGAGCCAACTGGGCCACGTCGAGAGAATGCCTCCAGAGATCCCGCATGGCAACGGAGGCAAACAGGGGTTTCATGGCAGCCGCGATCAGCAGGTTGCGCGCGGTGTCTGAGCCAATGTAAACGATGGCCTCTCCCAACCTGGAAATCGTGCGGGATACGCCGTAGACACAGGAATTGGCGGCATGGATGATCTCACCGGCCAGGACCTGGTCGTTGCCCGCTAAAGCCTCCAACTGGGACGGACTCACTTCGGAGTTGGAAGAACGAAACGTGGACAGGACTCGGACCGCGACAGCCGGGAAAACCGGCAGATGGCTCATCAGACGGTTCACCTGCTCCAGGGATGCCAACGGGAAGCGGCGGAGGGCCCGTATCGTCGCGGCATCGAATATGCCGCTGGAGGCCATCAAATCGAATTCAGTGAGAATTTCCTTTAACTTTATATCTTCAAATGGTAGAAACTCAAGACGTTCATCGAACAGACAACAAACCTCCAACAGATCGGCGATCCTCCCGATCGGGCCGGACGCTGTTCCTGCCCGGCGGCTGTGGAGTGCCCGGAGGACTTCCGCCACCATCGCGGGAGGAAACTCGGGGCTATGTTCGCAACCGGTCAAGGAGCGCCATTCGGGCCCGTAAAGATCAGCCAGCATCCGGCTCCAGGCGTCCGGCTTGAGGAACACTGTGGGGTAATGGTGTAGCAGCGCCGCCTGTGCCAGCAATTCCCGGTGCGCCGGTTCGATGAGAGTAGTCCCGACTTCCATGGCCAGCACCGCTACCCTGCGGCTATGCGATAGCCATCCGCTATTCGACCTGTCCAGGGTTTCGAGGTCCGGCAGAGGTGCGGAGCTACGGATAGTAGTGTCGGGGGTCATTGTTTCCGTTCCCATCTGGCCTTATCGGTATGAGGGGTGTTTGTATTAGCTCTGTACGAAGAAAGTTCGGGGCGGCTTGAGCCGTCCCTCCGAAGGCGTCCAAAAGGCCCCAAGTTTTCAATGGCTTTTGGTAAAATTGGAGTTACACCTCGCAGGCCCTTTCTGGCGACGATGATGCTCCGGTGAACTGTGCCGGAAGCTCCTGCCGGGCCACAAAAAGGAGTCTATTTTGGCTGATTTTCCGGAAACCCC
>CAADGY010000138.1 GCA_900696665.1 uncultured Acidobacteriota bacterium | reverse complement strand
TGTCTCTCCACGCCGGGAAGGGGGGCCAGCAGCGAATGCGGATAGTAGTTGCGCACCAGGGGGCTCTCGTCGTAAAGCTCGCGCTTCACCCCACTGGTGATCTGGGCGCTGTCGGTGGTGATGGGGCTCACGCCGGCTTCCACCGTAATACGCTCCGCGATCTGTCCGATTTCCAGGCGCACCGGAACGCGGCGGATTTGGGAGCCCTCCAGGACCACGTTGTCGGCGACGAAGGCCTTGAAACCGGGCGCTTCGGCCGTAACCCGGTAGGTGCCGGGCACGAGGTCGGGAATCTCGAAATTACCCGCCGCGTCGGTAACCACCTCGCGCACGTTCACGTTGGTGTTGATATCGGTAACGCTGATCTTGGCGGCGGCCACCGCCGCGCCGCTTGCGTCGATGACGCTGCCTCGGATGGTTGACAGCAGCAATTGCCCATACAGCAGGCCCGCGGCAGACAGCACTACCACCGCGGAGGATGCGATTCGATACCAGGTTCTCATCGTTTCCCTCCCCCCTTTCCTTCCACCAGCGCGTCATGGCGCGCGTTTTGCGAAAATCTAGCATTTGTATCACAAACGAACGCTCCTGGGCAATGTCAAGTCTTGTGCAGGGTGCATCGAACCCCTGGTGCATCGAACCCCTTGACGTCAGCCTTTTTAATATTTACAGTATTCAAAATAATTGAAGCGGATGGGAAACGGATTCCCGTTACCCCAAACCAAGGTAGCGAAACGTCAACAGCGGCCAATGGAGGTCAGCAATGAAGCACCTGGGCAACTTTCAAAGGGTCTGCCTCGCTCCGGCGCTCGCAATGTGCTTTGCGGCGCTTGGACACGGTCAGGCAACTCAAGGCAGCATTCTGGGCAATGTTACGGACGCAACCGGGGCCACGGTCCCTGGAGCGGTTGTGACCATCCGTAACGAGGGTACAAATTTCACACGGGAGGTGAGAACCGACGATAGTGGCGATTACCGCGTGTCCGGGCTGGAACCGGGCAATTACGAAGTGACCATTACAAATCAAGGCTTTAAGACATTCAAACAAACGAAAGTTGACGTGGTGGCCAACCAGATCAAGAGGATCAACGCCGCGCTGGAGGTGGGGGATGTAAGCACTACGGTCACCGTCGAGGGCGGCACGGCACAGGTTGAAACCGAAACTGCAACGCTTTCGAACGTCAAGACCTCGCGCGATTTCACCGAACTCCCCCTCAGCATTTACGGCCGTGGATGGGCGAACATCACAAACGTGACCGCGGGCATTCAGTCACAGCAGTGTTGTGCATTTCTGGCGAACGGCGCCCGGGGCTCGGGAGTCAACTTCACGACAGACGGTATCTACTTCATGAATACGATCACCAGCTCGCAGGGTCCCAATGGCTTTTCCGGCGAGATCGAATTTATTCAGGAAGTGAAGGTCATGACCGCCAATAACTCCGCGGAGTTTGCGCAGGTGTCACAGTTCGCCGCGGTCAGCAAAGCGGGCACCAATGAACTGCACGGCAGCCTCTACTGGGGCAACTTCAACAACAAGTTCTCCGCGCGGCAATGGCAGGATACGCAGAAACCGGAGTTCACCAATCACAATATGTTCGCCATCACGAACGGTGGGCCGGTGTACATTCCCCGTCTTTACGACGGGCGCAACAAGACGTTTTATTTCTTCTCCTACGGAGGGGCGCGCTATCGGGTGGGATCCCGCACCCGCGTGTCTCTTCCGACGCCGGCGTTCCGCCAGGGAGATTTCTCCTCGATCGCCAATCTGGTGACAATCGTAGACCCGTTGAATGGACAGCCGTTCGCCAACAACCGCATTCCGGCAAACCGCATCAGTCCTGTCTCCGCCGCCCTCCAGGACATCATCTATCCGGACCCCAATCAACCTGGTCTGGGTGACTACGGTCTCACCGAGAACTTCTATGCGGATCCGGGAGGCCGGTACGATTCGGATGTCTATTCCATCCGGGGAGATCAGAAGATCAGCGATAAGAACTTTCTCTACTCCCGCGTCGGCCTCACAATCAACAACAAGGACAGTTATCCCGGCCCTTTGAAGGACGGATACGGTCCCGGCGCCTGGCAGGGCAATCACCCCGCCAGAAGTGTCGTGATCTCTGACACCCACACTTTCAGCCCGGCGGTGGTGAATGAGGTCAAGCTCGGATACAGCCGCGACTTCGGCTACTGGTTCGACACCAACTACGGGCGCGACGTCCTCTCGCAGATTGGTCTTCAGGGGATCAGTAATCCCGGTAACGATCCGGCGATAGGGGGGATGCCGAGCCTCTCTTTTGGCGGGTCCGTCGGCTTCGCCGGCACCGATACGTGGGCTAACGGCAACTTTCAGGCGCAGAACACGTACCAGCTCATCGACAATATCTCCTGGTATCGCGGACGCCACAACCTGAAGATGGGGTTCGACGTTCGCTGGTATCAGATCAATGACCAGTCGAAGCCTCAATCTATGCGCGGCGCATTCTCGTTCGACGACCAGTTGAGTGGATTCAATTACGCCAATTTTCTCCTGGGCTATCCGAGCTTTGCGACGCGCAGCATCGCGCGCCCCAATGCCTATCCCCGCAGCTCACAGTACATGTTCTACGCGCAGGACGACTTCAAAGTCAGCCCGCGTGTAACGTTGAACTATGGTCTCCGGTATGAGTATCAGACCCCGTGGGTGGAGAAGTTCGATCGCATGTTCAAGTTCGATCCCACAAGGGCGAGCCTGGTCACCGCGGGAGACACCCTCCCCACCGACCTGGTTCCGGCTGTTGCGGCGACGCTTCCCATTATCTCGGCCGCGGAGGCCGGCTACCCTGTGCGGAGTCTCATGAAGACAGATTCCAACAACATAACTCCGCGCTTAGGACTTGCCGTGCGGCCCTTCTCCGACGCTTCGACGGTAGTGCGCCTGGGATGGGGCCTGTATTCACAGATGTGGCCCGGCTCCATCGGGCTCGGAAATACCGGCGGCCCGTGGCAATCCCAAGAGGTGTTCTTTATCGAAGGCAACACACCGGCCATCCGGTTCCCCAATCCGTTCCTCACCACGTCGGAATTTGCCGGTCTTCAGAGCGTCCGCGGCCTGAGCCCCAGT
>CAADGY010000137.1 GCA_900696665.1 uncultured Acidobacteriota bacterium | reverse complement strand
TTGCTTGTCGATCTGGTATCGTTTCTGCATAGCGACTCTCCTTTTCTTTGCCGAGAAATTTCCCTGAGGCTATCACGCCTCGGGGAATGGAGAGTCGCTACTTTCTACGAACTACCGGGCATCCTCCGTAGCGTTTTTCGAAGGCGTTACGGGGTCTGCCCGCACGGGCATTGTTGATGCAATTGTGTTCCGGATCGCCCGCAAGAATCGGGATCTTCTGGAAATCCGTCTTGTTCAATTGAAGGGTGGAAACGCCGGCATCAGTGGCGTTGAGATCGCGCGCCTAAAGAAGGCGGCCAGTACCGCTGTTGTGAGTTGGCTGATGGGGGCTTTCGATGGTGAGTCCTTGCACCTCCTGCCTGACACAGAGGCTTGAGCGGGACAGAGCTATCAACGTACTACTCTGCCCCGGCGGTATATCATCAACTCATCAACGCAATGTACAGAGATCCTTTATTTTCACGGCGACACTTCACGCAGGCGGCGGCCGGTGCGTGTCTCCCTCCCGTTGGCATGTCCGCGTCCGGCTCTCAGGCGGACTCACAAGGTCCGCTGAGGCGGCGCCTGACGGTGGACATGATCCGGGGCGAAATCCGACGGCGCGCCGATGCCTATGCGGGCCAGTCGGGCCTTATCGTGGACTACTACCGTATACGGCGCCAGCTTGTGTATTCTCTTCCCGTCAGGAGCCTCTCGCTGCCGTCGGTGCCGGTTCCCAGCATTTCCGGCTATCCCTGGGCCACCTGGATGATGTGGGCGCTCGAAGAGCGTGTGCACTCGCTCGCCGCGGCGGCGGAGTGGTTCAAGGAAGACCGCTATGCACGGGCTGCTACGAAGGACTTGGAAGGACTGAGCGAATGGCCGCAATACTGCCAGTACAAACAGCCCGATCTCAGCTCCGGACACGCCGGGCGCCTGCTCTGGCTGGCGTTCACGAAGTACCGCTGGCTCCCGGACTCCGTCCGCACAAAGCTCCGCGACGCCTGCGGGCGGCACACGGAGGAGGTGCTTCCGCTATCGGATGCCTACTTCAAGGGCCTCGAAACCGGCCAGGACTTCCTCTCTTTACCGGCGCCCCATTCCAAGCTGCCGAACATACCGATTATCGGGACGATCGCTGCCGCGCTGACGGCGCAGGCGATCCAACATTCCGCCAGGTCGAGGTTGGACCAGCGCATTTCCGCTATCATGGCCGCGTTGCTGGATCTTCGTGCAAAGGGTTACACCGAAGGCGTTGCTTATGACGGATACGTCCTCGACTTTCTCGTGCACTGGTTGGAAGTGATACCGCGAGATGCGGCGGACAGGATTCTGAAACACCCTGCATTTTCCGAATACCTGGAGCAGTCCTACATGCTCTCAGCGCCGGGGGCCATTGAGCAAGTGGCCGAGTTAAGCGATGTCGAGCCAAAGCAGATGCCATTCCACTACTCGGCACAAGCAAAGCTCGTCTCTTTCGGTTTGAACCAGGTGCAGGCTTGGTTTTTGAGCGGCTGGCCGGTGGCTTGGATTCGCGCGGACGCTTTGAGCGTGCTCGCACCTCTTGCCGGCCGGTTGGGCGGCGCGATGCCGCCGCCGGGAGCGTTGAGCGCTCACTATGCCGCGGTGCTGCGGAGCGGCTGGGAAGAGAAAGATGCGGCGGTTGCCATGTCGGCCACGCCATCGCCGGCCGGGCACATACAAGCGGACAACGGGACCGTGGTGATCGGATCGCGCGGCCGCTGGCTGATCTCCGATCCCGGCTACCAGCAGTACATGAGGGATGTCGAGCGCGAGTTCACCATCGGGCCGGCGGCGCACAATTCTCCGTTGATCAACGGCGTGGCGCAGGACAGCAAGAAGCCCGGTCCGGTGGCTCTGGACAAGGTTGCTCCGGACCTGCTCCGCGCGCGGGTCGAGCTTGCCGGCTGCTATCCGGCGGCGGCACGGGCGAAATCCGTGGTGCGTACCGTGTGGCTGCATTCGAACAGCACAGTGGTGATTGCAGACCAGGTGGACGCGGCAGGGCTCGAAAGCCTCACGTATCACTGGCATGGCCACCCCGAAGCAGCATGGGGGCATCAGGCAGGCTGGCTGCGCCTGTATTTTCCGGATGTGGATCTGTGGTTTACGGCGCCTGCCTCGCCATTGTCGGATTCGCAGGTTACGCGGCATGCCGGCTCTCGCGGCCAACTCACCGCCACCGCCAGAATCGCTCCTGCACCGGCGGTGATGTGGTGGATCTTTTCGATCTCGCCTGTGCCACCGGAGTACAAGGTGGACAACTCGGGTAAGGAACTACACGTTCAGGGGGTCCGGTTCAGGGTGTAATTTTGCCCTGGGAGATAGTGAGTTCAGAGTGTGAAAAAGCCTGTCTGCCACTGCCTCCGCCGATGGATGCGGAGCAGGACCGCATGCGTGCGCCCGCGATACCCAGCCGCCAGGTGCTGTTGCTGTTTCACCGCCGGCGCGTCCGTGAAAGGCACCAGCGGAAACATGCTCGGTCACGATGGGAGCGGCAACCTCCACGTGGCTTTTCCATACCGTGCGAACAGGTGGGGCGTTGGGAACTCCGCCGTGCCGCCACGGGCATTCCGCTTCAAAGCAAGGTGAGATGAGGAGGCCGTGCCAGTCTCTGTTTCCGCGACCCGGACCGGCATCTGATGGAGTTGATGACGCCCCGATGCGGGAGTAATTGTTGAGCGTCTCTCCCGGAATAAGGCTCGATACGGTTAACATAGAGAGAGTCAACCCAACGACTTACAGAGGAGGAACCGACGACAACCATGACCAAACGTGTATTCGTGGCGTGTGCCACGCTTGCTGTCCTGGCTGCCGGCCAGTTGTTTGCCGCCGCCCCCGCGAAACCAAAGTCCGTGATCCATGTTGTAACCATCCAATGGAAACCGGACGCATCGCAGCAGCAGATTCGACAAGCCATTGCAGGCGTGGAGAACATGAATTTTCCGGGTCTCAAGAATGTTTGGACCCGGCCCATAAAAACGCAGTTGCCTCAAGGTTATACAAGCGTCATCGTAATGGAGTTTGAAAGCGAAGACGCCCTGAAGAAGTATGCAGGCAGCGATGCTCAAAAGCAGTGGTATAAGGTTTACCTGCCTATTCGCGGCGAAAGCCGTACTCACGATATCAGCAACTGACCCCGCCTTCTCTGTCCCGGGCGGCTGCCCAAGAGCCGCCCGGTCTTCGATCTCAGCGGCATCGAAAAGAGCCTATGTATGCAACAAATCACCCTTTTTGTTTGGGCGGCCCTCGCGGCGGGAAGTCGGGACGGATGAGCCGGTCCTGACAAGCGGAGAGGCCGCGCGTGCAGCCGTCATTCGTAAAAGTGCGGGCACGGACCCTGGTTCGGATGGCGGTTCCGGGCGCACAGGAGGAGAACTACTATACTGGGATTTTGTTCCGTGCGACTATCAGTTCTGGTTCCTGTCTACAACGAAGAAGTTGTCGTGGAGCGTTGTCTCAAACAGGTTCTTTCCACCCCGTTACCTGAAAAACTCGACCGTGAGGTGATTCTGGTGGACGATTGTTCCACGGACGGCACGTTCGGAATTCTCGAGCGTCTGGCGTCGGAGCACCCGGAGATCCGCCTGTTCCGGCACCCGGTGAACAGGGGCAAGGGCGCCGCCATACGCACTGCCGTGCAGCAGGCGACAGGAGACTTCTCGATCATTCAGGATGCCGACCTGGAGTACGATCCGTCGGAATATCCAAGGCTCCTGAGGCCACTCCTCGACGGGAGAGCGGATGTCGTGTTCGGATCGCGTTACCTGGCGGGAGAACAGACGCGCGTGCTGCCGTTTTGGCATTCGGTAATCAACCAGGGTCTGACACTCGTATCAAACATGTTCTGCAATCAGAATATTTCGGACATGGAGACCGGCTACAAGGTTTTTCGCACCGATCTGCTGAAAAGTATTCCGATCCGGTCGGAGCGTTTTGGCTTCGAACCCGAAGTCACCGTAAAGTGTGCCAAGAGACGCTTTCGCATCTACGAAGTTCCGATCAGCTATCACGGCCGCACGTATGAAGAAGGCAAAAAAATCCGGTGGCGCGATGGGCTGAATGCAGTGGGTGTGATTTTAAAGTACTGGCTGATCGATGACCTGTACCTGGAACCTTACGGACGCGCGTTTCTGAATAACCTGTCCGGTACCCCACAGTACCTGAACTGGATGACCACCGTAATCCGCCCGCATATGGGGAATTCGGTGCTCGAAATCGGCGCGGGCATCGGAAATCTTTCCGCGCGCCTGATGGGCCGGCGTTCCAGATATGTTGCCGCAGATCACGATCCGCTCTACCTTCACACGTTGCAAAACCGGTTTCTTCGCACACCCAACGTTTCTGTGGCTAAAATCGAACCTTCCAGCCGGCAGGATTTCATCCCCTTCCGGGAACAGTTTGACACGGCGCTGTGTCTGAACGTGTTGGAGTATGCGGCGTCTCCCGCTTCCGTGCTGCATTCCCTGTCGGACAGCCTGGCACCGGGGGGGCGCCTGATCGTCCTGGTACCCCAATCCACCTCACTTTACGGGACAATAGACAAGACGCTCGGGCATCGCCGCCGCTATGGCCTCAGCGAGCTTTCGAAAGAGTTGGAAGGTTGCGGTCTGATGGTTGAGCACGTGCAACAGTTGAATAAGATTGGCATGCCGGCGTGGTGGATTTACGCGCGGCTGCTCAGACGAACGAGAATCGACAAACTGACACTGAAGCTGTTTGATGTAACCGTGTGGTTTTGGCGGCGTGTCGACTGGATACTTCCCTGGAGGGGGCTTTCGCTGGTCGTCAGCGCGCGCAAACGAGCTTAACCGGGATTGTCCCGCCTGATTCACCCGAATACACTGAGATAGCGCATGAGTTACCTATTCAAGCAGTCCATATGTAACGAGGTCTTCAAAGACTGGTCCTTTTCCGATACCTGCAAGGCGATTCGCAAGGCGGGATATCAGGGGATTGAAATCGCTCCATTCACAATGGCGGAAGACCCTGCAAAGATTACGGCCGCGGTGCGGAAGGAATACCGGGAGGTGATGATCTCCGAAGGACTCACGTTTGTGGGGCTGCACTGGCTGATGGTTTCCCCCAAAGGGCTTCATGTCACCACGGCCGATAAGAAACTGCGTGAGAAGAGCTGGCAGCACATTCGAGTCCTCATCGACCTGTGCGCGGATCTTGGGCCGGACGGCGTGATGGTGTTTGGATCGCCGCAGCAGCGCTCCACCACCGGACGGCTGACGGCGCCCGAGGCTACGCGAAACTTCATCGAAGGCTTGACCCAAGTTGCCGGCCAGGCCGCCGGCCGCGGAGTGACTATTCTCGTGGAAGCGTTGCCGAGGGCCCAATGCGATGTGGTGCAAAGCGTTTCGGAAGCGGTGGAAATTGTGAAAGGAATTAACAGCCCGGCAATCCGCACCATGTTCGATACGCATAATGCGGTCGATGAGGCCGAGGAGCACGCGACGATCGTCGACCGGTATTTTGACCTGATCCGGCATGTTCACATTAATGAGATGGATGGCCGGCACCCGGGCACGGGGTCCTATGATTTCAAACCAGTACTCCAGGTGCTAAAGAACCGGAACTACCGGGGCTGGGTGTCCCTGGAAGTATTCGATTTCAGTCCGGGCGCTGAGAAGATCGCGAACGAATCTCTTCGATATATAGAATCCGAAATTTCGAGGTTGGCATAATGAGCAAATTTGTTGTTACAGGGGGAGCGGGATTTATTGGCTCCAGCGTGGTGAGGGCGCTTTTGAAAGACGGAGCGCCCAGAGTGACGGTAATCGATAATCTATTGAGCGGGAAGCTTGAGAACCTGGACGAGGTTAAGGACCGGGTTGATTTCCATCTTGCCGACATCCGGCGCTACGACGAGATCCGTCCGCTTCTGGAGGGCGCCGGCGCCGTTTTTCACCTGGCGGCTATTCCCTCTGTCCCGCGTTCGATTAAAGACCCCGTACCTTCGCACGAAGTGAACGTGGACGGTACGTTTCAGCTATTACGAGCGGTGTCTGACGCGGGTGTGCGCAGAGTGGTATACGCCGCGTCGTCGTCCGCCTATGGCGATACCGAGGTGTTGCCAAAAGTTGAGACCATGGCGCCCAATCCGCAATCTCCTTACGCCGCTCAGAAGCTCTTTGGAGAGTATTACTGCCGCGTTTTTTCGAAGTGTTTCAACCTGGAGACCGTGGCGCTCCGGTATTTCAACGTGTATGGTCCCAGGCAAGATCCATCCAGTCCATACTCCGGGGTGCTTTCAATTTTTATGCGGTGTGTGGTAGAGAGACGTTCGCCTACCATCTTCGGCGACGGCGAGCAGTCCAGGGACTTCACATACGTGGAAGATGTCGCCGCGCTGACGGTCAGAGCGGCGGTGAAGGGCGTGAGCGGCCGTGTGTACAACGCGGGCAACGGCAACCGGTACACGCTCAATGAAATCTGGAAACTGGTGCAGGGTCTGGAAGGCGTGTCTCTCCCGGCCAGTTACGGTCCACCAAGGGAAGGCGACGTGCGCCACTCACAAGCCGATACGGCAGCGGCTGCCCGCGATCTTGGCCACTCGCCCCGGTTCTCGATCGAAGAGGGACTGAAGAGAACCCTGCACTGGTACAAAGAGCAGTCCGTAGCGGCGTAGGCGCCTCACGTGCGTGCGGCCAGACCGGGCTTCAATCGGCCGGGATAGGCGCGAGCCGCTTCGCCAACGGCAGCGCCGTCTTGGAGGAGCCAATGCCGGGTGGCATATCAATCGCTTCCGCGGATCTGCTCCGCACTTCGCATGACCCGCAGAATATTGCCGCCGAAGATTTTCCCTATCTGCGCCGCGGAATATCCCTTTTCGAGGAGCGCCTTTTCGAGAGCAGGAAATCGGGAGACGTCTTCGAACCCGGCAGGAACACAACTGACACCGTCGAAGTCCGTGCCGATGCCCACCGCGCCGATGCCCGCAATTTTTACGACATGATCGATGTGTGCAACGACGTCGGCTAGCGTGGGACGCGGCATCTTTGCATCGATTTCCCTGGCAGCCTTCCTGCGCTCTTCGGGCGGAAGACGGCGGAGCCGGGCCGCAGTTCCCTTGTTCGTCCAGGAGGAAGCATCGGCCGAGGCTTGCGACAGGAACTCGCATCCGGCGTTGATTTGAATAGTGCCGCCTTTCTTTGCCAGGGCCACGATCATTTCGTCGGTCATGTTCCGGGGAATGCTCGACAGCGCACGGCAGGAAGAGTGCGAAGCAAACGGCGGCGCCTTCGATACTTCCAGCACATCCCAAAAGGTCTTGTCGGCGACATGCGAGATGTCTACCATCATTCCCAGCCGGTTCATTTCCGCCACCACTTCGCGTCCGAAAGCCGTGAGCCCGCCGTGGTGCTTCACGCCGGAATTGTCGGCGTCTCCCGACGAATCAGCCCAATCATTTGTGTTCGAGTGGGTCAATGTCATGTAGCGAACGCCGAGCGCGTAGAATTGACGCAGCAGCCGCAAACTGTTTTCGATGGCGTGCCCGCCCTCGATTCCGATTAGAGCGGCGATCTTACCGTCGCGGTGTGCGGCTTCGATCTCATCGGCCGTGGTTGCCAGGACGAACGTATCCGGATGGCGCGCGACGATATCGTGCCGGATGGTGTCGATCATCTCGAGCGCACGGTACGCTGCTTTACCTTTTTGCGCATAGCCCGCGGCGACGTAGGCTGCGAAGAACACCGCGCCGGTACGGCCTTCCCGGAGCCGCGGAATATCGGTATGTCCTTCGGAGCGGCGCGGACCGATGTCCAGACCTTTGACCGTATCGCTGGTGACGTCGTTGTGCGTGTCGATCAAAAGCGGGGAGCCGCCGGCGGCGGACACCTCCTGAACGGTGCTGTCTATTCGAGAGCCGCCGCAAGCGGCTGCCGCCATAAGAAGAGCCAGGACTAGCACCAGTTTACCGGTCATGATTTGCCGTGGCGCACCACCCGATTCCGCAGTACACCGATCTTTTCGATCTCGAGTTCTATCACGTCGCCCGGTTGCACCCATCGGTCCAACTCCAGGCCGCAACCTGCCGCCACCGTGCCGGAACCCAGCACATCGCCGGGATAAATCGTATCGTCGCGCGATAGAAATTCGATCATCTGTTCGAATCTCCAGAATATTGAACCGGAGTTTCCATTGGACCACACCTCTCCATTCACCCGCGCCGTCATGCGAAGCTCATACGGGTTTGAAAGCTCATCGGCTGTCACCAGCCATGGCCCCAGCGCCGTCGCCCAGTCCTTGCCCTTGGCGGGGCCGAGGCGCACCTTCATTTCCTTGCGCTGAATATCGCGCGCGCTGAAGTCGTTCATGACCGTGAATCCGGCGATGTGCTCGCGGGCGCGCTCCGCCGGGATGTTGCGGCCCTGCTTTCCGATGACGGCGGCAAGCTCCAGTTCGTAGTCGAACTTTTCCGTGAACGATGGCCATAACACGTCTTCACCGCTCCCGATGACGTTATGATGGCCGCTTTTGTAGTAGACCGGCATTTCATACCACTCCCGGGGCATTGGCTCGCCGCGCTTCTCGAAGCCCCTTTTCACGTGCCCTTCGAACGCGTAAAAATCGCGCAGCGAGCGAGGGTTGGGCAGTGGCGCCAGTACGCGGACTTCATCCGGCCCGTACAACAGAGTCTCGCCGTTCGGGCCGGGACCGTCTTCGAACGATGCAATCACTTCGAGCGCGTGCGAAAACGACCTGGACCAGATGTCGAGGAACTCAAGCATAGCCGCCGGCACCAGCGCATCCGCAAACCGGTGTGGAAGCGGTTCGCCGCGGCGTGCCAGCAGGGCGGCGCACCCGAAGTTAAGATCGAGGATTCCTCCATCGAGGACGGCACCGGCACGTTGCTGGCGTCCAACCGGAGTTTGAACTTCAAATGTGCAGAGTCTCATCGAGTTTGAAAAAATCAGTCACAAGTTACCACGGCGGGCCTGCTCGCGCTCAATCGCTTCGAACAGTGCTTT
>CAADGY010000136.1 GCA_900696665.1 uncultured Acidobacteriota bacterium | reverse complement strand
GCATCAAGAGGGTTGGTCTACACTACATCGTCATTTCAAAAAATAACGATTGAGGCTAAAGCACTTCCCTTCATGGGAGCGGCCAAAATAGCTTGAAACGACGACTGTCGTGACGAACTTGGGTTAAAGACCGCCGCGGGCCAACCGGTCTACGATGTCCTTGTCGCCGTCCAGAAAGTCGTAGTGCGGCAGGTTTGCCGGCTTTTCCCATCGGATCTGCTCAAAGACCAGGTTTTGCGGCTCACCATAGAATTCGGTGACGCTGCAGAAAATTAAGAGCAACGGCGCTTTTCCCGGGTAACCGTAATCATAGCGGATCACTTCTTTCCCCACGTTTGCCCGGATACAAAGTTCCTCTTCCAGTTCACGTTCGAGCGCTTCTCGCGGCGTTTCGCCCCGCTCCACTTTTCCTCCTGGAAACTCCCATTTCAACGGGTGAGGCGCATCTTTCCTGCGTTGCGCAATCAGTAGCGACCCCTCCCGCCAGATCAGCGCGGCAACCACTACGACACCGTATCTGCGCATATCGCGGCTCAGGCGAGATCCAAAGACCGGAATCTTTCAAGTTCCTCGAAGGGCAGCTCCGGAAAACGCGAAAAACGCTGCCGCAGATAGGCCCAGGGGATTTCGAACAGTTGTACTCGCGGCGAAAACTTGGAGCTGTCCTGAATAAAACAGCTATGTGTACACCAGCAACCGGCCTTGGGAATCTCTTCAATCTCCGCGCGCAGCCCGTCCGAAGCCAGCGCGGCGGAGACACTGAAATCAAGGTCGTGAAGATCTCCAACCGCGTTCCGGAGCTCGCACGCGCGAAACTTCCCGTTATGATCGATGACGAGAGAAGTCTTGCCTGCCGTGCAGGCCATGGGCCACGTTGCCGGGCGCTCGAAGTACTTCTCATGCAGGTCGAAATGCAATCGGATGTTGCCAAGGTAGTACGCCTTGGCAATCAGCCTGAACGAAGCGGGCAGATGGTCGAACAATTTTTCTGCGTAGCGCCGGTGTAGCGGCATCAATTTGGCATGCAGTTCGGCAAGCGCTTCGCTGCTCATCCGTTTGAGTCCAGGGTCCGGCGCCTCACCGCGTGCGACTTCGAAGTACTGTCCGTCGATTGACCCTCTTTCCAGCAGTTTCAACCCGAGGTCGACGAGCTCACGATAGTTCTCGCGCGTGACCACAGTGGCCACATTCCGTCGGAGGCGGCGAATGCCGCGATAGCGCTTTTCAGCCTGCTCCATGGTGGCTACCGTGCGACCAAAGTTGTTCGGTACACCGCGGATGGCGTCATGCGTATTGGCCAGACCATCGAGTGAAAAATTCAAGTCAATGGACACGGTCGGACATAGAGCCAGCACGCAGTCGACGGACCGGAAAATCTTTTCCGGAAGCAGCCCGTTGGTGGGAAGGTTGATATTTTGCACACCGTTCCGGTTCACGAACAGGGCGAGGATATCCGCCAGTCGATCACGCAGGAAGGGTTCGCCCCCGGAGATCCAGAGCTTCTCAAAAGGAGGCGTTGTGGCCGAGATCCGCTCAATTTCTTCAAAAGTAAGGTCGTCGGTACTGTTCAACTTGTCGAAGTAGAAGCATGTCCGGCAGAGCGAGTTGCACCGCGACGTGACAAAAAGAAAAAGAGAACGGAACCGGCGGCGGCGCACTCGCTGTCCCAGAATATGGAAATAGTTGCGCCACTCGGGCATTGTGTTTTATTGAAACACAAGTAGAGGAGGATGCGCCCGCATTGTACGACGAACGGCTGATCTCACATTTCCGGAATCCGCGCAACGCCGGCGAACTGCAACCGCCCGCCGTGACGGTAGAGGTCTCCAACCCCGCCTGTGGCGATATTCTGCGCCTTTCCGTTCTTTTTGAAAATGGCCGTACCTGTAACGCCGCTTACAAAGCGCGTGGATGCACAGCCTCCATTGCCGCCGGTTCCGCACTCACGGAATTGGTGTCGGGGAAAACCCCCGCCGAGCTGCGCACCCTCAACGCCGCGGTCATCGAGGAGGCACTGGGCGGCTTGCCTGCCGAATCAAAACATGCCGCCACCCTTTGCATGGACGCCGTGAAGGCGATCCTAAAGGCCATCTGAATCCGGATTATTACCGGTTACTGGCGATCTCCTCCGCCTTTTTTCTTGCCGGCCACCGGCTCGGGTCGACCCCGCGAAGCACAAGTTGCCCTTTTCGGGCCATGTCTACCGCATCGGTAAGGACACGAAGCGTCTCGCCCGATGCATGGAAACCCATCGAATTCTCCGCTTCGACGTAATCGACAAAGAATTGTGATTTCCGATGGAAGTCTCGCGCCGCCGCCAGTTCAGCGTCCGATTTCCCCGACGCCTTCGCTTGCTTGATATCTCCGATCAATTCGACAATGGCATCCATCGCCACATTCCTTGCATGGGCGAAGCGTGCCTGAATGGTTTCGGCGCGGTCCTTTAGTTCCTGTTCAGAAAAATGGTGGCATCCCTGGCAGGCACGGTTGATATTGAGCAAGGGGCTGCGGACGTGATGGTCGCTGATTTTCAGCCCCCCTTCGCGCATGTAAGGCATATGGCAATCGGCGCACGCCACGCCGGACCTGGCGTGGACGCCCTGGTTAAACGTCTCAAACTCGGGATGCTGCGCCTTGAGCATGGGCGCTCCGGTTTCCGCATGCACCCAGTCCCTGAAACCTACACGATCGTAATAGGCCAGCGCGTCATCCACTTTCAAGCCGCCTTCCCACGGGAACGTCAGTCTCTTCTCGTCTCCCTTGAAGTAGTACTCTACATGGCATTGCCCGCAGACGTACGATCGCATCTCCTGCGCGGTCGCTTGTCTATTGACATCAAAATCCTTAATGCCCTGCGACGCCTTATAGGCGCGAATACCTTCAATGAACGCCGGACGCGTGATCCGCAACTGCATGGTTTGGGGGTCATGGCAATCGATGCAGGAAACAGGATGTGTCACCATCTTGGCGGCTTCGGCATAGGTCATCCGGTTCATCCTGTCGAAGCCGACGAAGATATCCCCGTTGCCGAGCTTGCGCATGGTGATGTACGTGGAAGCGTGGCAGTTCAGGCACGTTCCGGGCTGCTTGAACTCGAGTACGCGCCTGGTGTATTTCTGATCGATCAGCATGTAAGCGTGGCCGCGTTCTTCGCGGAAATCCACCGCGAAGGCGTAGCCCGCCCACATCGTCTTCAGCCTTGGGTCGTCTTGGAGGTTATTCTGTGCGACGACGCTGCGAGGGTCCACATTTGTAGGCAGATGCCGGAGCGCCTCCGATCCGCCGTACCGCGTTCTTTCCTGATCCACCGTTCTCTGGTATGAGTCGTATTGGAGAGGAAAGTTTTTTCCCCATACCGCCGGATCGTCAATTTCATCCGACAACTCCACAACGCGGAAAAAAGGATTGCGTGCCTCCTGCTTTCTTTCGAAAATATTCACGAGCAACGCTGCTACACCGAGAGTGATCGCGGCGGTTATAGCAACAATCAGCAACAGCCTTCGATTCCATCCGGACGGGTTACTGCTCCTTAATTCAGCCATATATTCCCTTGTAGTGTACTTACATATGTCCAACGGTACGATGACAGGTGACGCATTCCACGTCGGCTTTGTGTTCCCGTGTCGCCCGGATGCCCGTGACAATGTCCTCGTGACACTTCAGGCAGGACGACTCGGTAACGTTGAAGTTCCTCCTGGTAATTTGGATCTCATCTGGAAAATGCCCGGTCGTAAAAGCGAGCGAATGAAAAAAGCCGTTGATCGCCTTCGTAGCGTACTTTGGAACCAGGCCGGGCGGAGTGTGACAGTCATTACAAACGGCAACCTTACCGTGGCTCGATTTCATCCAGCCTTCATACTGCTCCCGCATCACGTGGCAGTTGGCGCAGGCGGCAGGATCGTCCGTCATGTAAGACGAACCCTTTGCGTAACCGAACGTAAAGAACCCAACTCCCAACATCACGCCCAGCAGGACAGCGAGCAGTATCGGCGCGGAGAACCCGCGGTTTGACTTGTTTTCGATTGGCCGGCGTGTCTTTATCATGAACTTTCTCGTGCTTCTTTGAATCTTCGACGACGAGACTGGCTTTCCGCCCAGTGTATCAGTCGAGATATTTCTTGAGGTCAGGGTTAAGCTGCTGCTGGATGTCAGGGTTGTTTAAATTCTCCCGGGTTACAAGACGCGGCGGCAGGTCCTGTATTTTGCTAGGGGTGCCACCGTTCAGCTTTTCGAGCGCCGCTTTCACGGAGTCATAGCCCATCCGGAAAGGGTCCTGCACCACGAGGGAATCGATCACGCCGGCCTTCACATCCTCGAGCAGGGTGGGGCTCCAATCGAATCCAACCATTTTGACCTTCGTTCCGGGCCGGCCTTTGAGTGCCTGCGCCGCGCCAACGGCACTTGATTCGTTCGACGCGAAGAGGCCGTCGAGTCCGGGATGCGCGGTCAACATGTTCTCAGTAACGGCCAGGGACTTTGCAAAATCCGCCATGCCGTAACGTTTATCGATAATCCGGATTCCCGGGAACTTCCTCTGAATGGTGTCCTCGAAACCCTTCTCGCGGTCCATGGTGGATGCCGCGCCAGGCTGCACGGCCACCATCACCACCTCTCCTTTTCCCTTCAGGATTTCTCCCATGCGCTCGGCCGCCATCTCGCCCGCCGCGTAGTTGTTCGTCGCTACTTGCGAGACAAAGTTCTCCGTATCGATGGGCGAGTCAAAGATCACGACCGGAATCCCCTGCGCGTTCGCACGCTCGACGACACTTACCAGCACCTTCCGGTCGATGGGCGCCAGGACAATAGCATCCACCTTGCGGTTGATCATCGAATCGACAATCTGGAGTTGGACATTGTAGTCGGTTTCCGTGGGAGGCCCGTTCCAGGTAACTTCCACGCCGGCTTCGCGTGCGGCTTTGACTGCACCGGCGTGCACCGATTGCCAGAACAGGTGGGCGCGCCCTTTCGGCACAACCCCGATGATCCTATTCTTACTCCGGTTACATCCGTCCCCGAATAGCAGTAAGAGAGCCGCAGCGGCGGCCAGGGCCAGGTGCGCGTTCCGCATGAATCCATAAGCATACGCGGCGCGCGTTACAGAATCAAGAAGTCATGAGCCTCACCAAGCCTCACCGGGCCTCACCCGCCATCAGCCCGGACACTGGCCGTGGGGATCTTTTGGCGGCGTTCGGAATCCTGGCATCGGCTCGGCGGCAGGTACAGCCGTCAGCAGATCGGCAAACTCGAATTTCACGTGTCTACCAGCAAACTCAAGGCCGCGCGGCAATTCGCTTCTTTGCCAAGTTGGCCACAGTACCGCCGGGCTGCGCCTACAGAATGCTTCTCCTGCTTGAGGAAACCTGCGCACAACCCGTCCCACCACGGGCGTGTTTCTCAAGTGAAGGCGTCGCCGCTCTCGTGGCGTTCTGCATTCGGGGGAATCGCCGGCTAAATGGAAAACTCCCAGCAGGCGCCCTTGAATCCCGCCGCCCCGAATGTTCCGTCGCTCGAAGCTCGAAAAGCATTCCAGCCGCAAGTACGGGCACGGGTGCTGGAGTCCGGCCGTTCAGTTTGAGGTGCGCCCCGGCGCGGGCTGCACCTTCAGCGTTGCGAGGTGATCGATGAAGTGCGGCACCACGCGCGTGTATTGGCTGAATCCCTTGCCCCATGCGGAAGCGCCCTTGTCGCCCGTTGCCACCATCGTCTCTAGCGCCGGACCGGTGCCCGACACGAGCACGTCCCGCAAATCATCCTCGCCGGTCCGCCGGTGTGCGAACACAATCCCGTCGAAGAGCAGGAAGTTCGACCACGCGCCCATCTGCGACTTCGGGCAGGACGTGTACCGGAACCCCCGCGCCTCGGGCACCCACATGTCCTTGATCAGGAAATGCGCTCCCTTCACGATGGAATTTGCGACACGCTCGTCTCCGGTTGCCTCGTAGTAATGCCGCAGTCCCGTCAGCAGCACACCGACCATGAACCCGGCATTCCCTTCGTGGCGCGGCGTACAGTAGCAGTGCCCGGGCACCATCTGCCGCTTCCAGCCGCCGTCGGGTGTTTGGCGCTCCAGCACGCGCTCGGTAATCATCTTCGCCGCGTTCAGATGGAAAGGATCGTTGGTCGCCCGGTATGCCGCCATCGCCAGAATGAGGTGCCATCCTGGCTGCCGGCAGTTGTTGAAGTCGTAGTTCCGGGTGAAATAGCTGTTGTAGCGGTTCGAAGTGGCCACCCCCGTCTCCAACGAACGCCTGTCCCCTGTCAGGAAGTAATAATCGAAGTGGCCTTCGACGAACGTGTGGTCCACCGCGAAATGGCTTCTCGGGCTTCCGGCGCGGAAACCACCCTTAGGCGCGCCACCCGTGGGACGCTCCTCGTAGTAGCTGCCGGTGTGGCCGATTGCGTGCCCGTACATCGCGCCCACCATCATCTTGTCGGTGTGGTGCTGGATGGTGTCGATATCGCGGTTGTGCCACTCCATTTCTTCCGCCGCGCGGAAGTAATTCCAGTCGCCCGTGCGTGCGAACTGGAGGAGGAAGGCGTGCTGCGTGTCGTACTCGCTGTTACCCCAGTTGATTATGCGCTCTCCCCACCAGTCGCCGAAGTTCAGCATCCCGTAGGAGCGCAGCGCCTCCCGTCCTTTCATGTACCCGGCGAAACTGCGGACGAAGGCGCCGTCGTACTGCTTCAGGATGCCCGCCGGTTCGGGTGTGGAAAGCTCACCGAAAGCTTTGCTCTGCGCGTACCATTCCGCGGGCGCGGCAGCCATGCGCACACGCTGTTCGGCGCGAATCGAAGCGGTCGAATTCTTCCCGAACTCCAGCCAGAAGTCGTGGGTCTTGCTCACACCCTGCCGGAGCTTATACACGCCACCTTGCAGATAGTAGTAGATGCGGTGCTCGTCGATAGTGCCCTTCGCGTCGTCGTACTCATCCGGTTTCAGCGGAGGGCACAAGCCGAGTTCGAAGCCGTCCGCCTTGACGGCCAGGTCTTTCGGGTAGTTCTGCCACAAATCGCGCACTGCGAGCGTGACCACGCGCTGGCCATCGCTCCATTCGGCCCATCCGGCGGCGCGCCTGCCTTTGGTGATGTTCGGCTCCACGACGAAGCGATCGTCGCGGTGCTGTTTCAGGCGTACGGGAGCGTCCGCTTTCAGCGTGCCGGAGCGGTTGGCCATCGCCCAACGCTTCCCTGCGCCGCTCAGGGGCAGGTTCAGGGTCAGATTTTTGATGCTGGTGAAATCCGACGCCCCGTTATTGTTGCCGAACGTGTGCTGCACCCGCACGTACGGCTGGCCCGCCCACGCGTGCACCCGAACCGTATAAGCAAACATCTTTCCGCCCGCCGCGCTCTCGTGCTGTCCGCTCACACGCACCGAAGCGCGCACCGGACCGCGGTCCTCGATCACCACTTCGTCCGGCGCCGCGGCGCTCGTGTAAACGGTTCCATCAGGCCCCGTCAACGAAAACACACCCGGCTCTCCGGCCACGAGTTCTCCTTCCAGAGAAACAGAATCCAACAGTCCGAAGTGCTGCTTGCTGATGGCGAACCTGATCTTGCCGGTATCGATGGTCACCGCTCGGGCGTCTTCCGTCAGCTTCAACATCGATTCCGTCTTCGCGCGTCCTACCTGCGCGCCATACTCCAGCGTGGCGCCGGGCTGCGAACTCTCGAAATCGAGGAGCGCCCACTTCACGCTTCCATCGGGCCATCGCCCCAGAACGCGCGTTTGCAACGGAATCTCCGCGCCCTTGCCGTCCAGCAATCGCAGATGAGCATCCGATCCCAGCACGCCTTGCGCGAAGGGAACTCCCGCCGTGACAGGAAGGCGCCCACCTTCTATCTTCAATGGAACACGCTCTTTCTGCGCCTTGCCTGCCGGTTCGGGCGGCGGATTGGTGCGGAAGTTTTGCCATTCCGAAGCGACAGTCTTGCCGTCGCGCCCCTGCGTCACCACGCGATACCGGTATTCGCGTCCGGACTCTAACCCACTTAGTTGTACGCGATGGTTGTTGAACGGGGTGTCCTCCTTCACTGAGGGCCCGCTCGTTTCCACGGTGCAAGCCGCCGGCCAGTTGGTCACCCACGTGACGGTCGCCGAGTTTGCGCCGGGCCGCACGGCAACATCGCGGATGGCATGCTGGAACTCGCGCGCTTCCGGCTTCTGCTTCAGCAGCAACAGGTCTTCCGTCCGGTACATACCGTCTGCGTTGGTGGCGCGAAGTTCGATCTTCTCACCGCCGCGGAAAGCTCGGGGTTCACTCAGATAGTAAAGCTTCTGGCGGTTGTCATCCACGTTGGCGACGGCCATCCCGGCTTCCTGCCCGTCGATCCAGACTCCTACGCGTTCGTGCCCTGCGCCGTCATAAAAGATGAACGCGGGGTAGTAGGTTCCCGCGGAGGGTACGGTGGCAATAATGCGGCCAGTCGGGTCCCTGCGCTTGACCGCCCAGGCGCGGTACTCCGAGACATCTTCGATGAAGCCTTCAAGATTGCACTTCAGGATCGGGAGGACTACATTCTCCGGGTTCTCGTGGGCGGCTGTAATGGTGTCCAGACCCCAGGTCACTTCCACGTTGCGGCCACCGTTCGGCTGACGCGCGCATCCTGCCGCCAATAGGACGGGGATGGCCAGGACAAAATAACGCATGCTCATATCCATGATCCTCCGTGGCGTGTCACCACTCCAACCGCACGCCCATGCGGACATTCCGCGGGCCGGTCCGATCGTAAGCGGCCACGCCGCCTACGCCGCTGATAACGCCCAGTTGCACAGGCTGGCTGATGTTCAAGCCCGGCTCCGAATAGTTCGGGTGGTTCAGGACGTTGGTCGAGGTAATCTCGCAGCGCACGCGCAGCCGCTCGCGGATGGGAAAATACTTCGCCAGCCCGGCATTCAACACTGTGACGCCAGGCCCTTTGATCGTGTTCTTGGCCGCGGTTCCGAACGAACCCGGCTGCGGCGGCGCGAACGCGCTGCCATCAAACCAGCGGTTCACCGACCGCTCGTCACCCGGCAAGTTGGCATCTTTCAGGTGGTCGGGGCGGATCGTAACCTGCGCAGGCGTTCGGCTGGTGGTGTACGCGGTACCGGTCGGATCTGGCCCGGTCCACAACGCCGTGAGGAAACGGCCGGAATACAGGCTGAACACGCCGCTCAACTCCCAGCCGCCGAAGATCGCGTTTACAAGCGGGTTTGCGCCGGATAGGAATTTCCTCCCGCGTCCCACCGGAGCCTCGTAGATGAAGTTGCCCGTCACGCGATGCGTCGGCACATCCACCCAGACGGCGCGTTCGCGTTTGCGGTCATACGCGTTCTCCGGTGACTGGCCACGTTCCAGGTCGCCGATGTCACGCGCCAGTTGATACGAGAATTGATAGGTCAAGCCGCGCGCCATCTGCCGGTGAATCTCGCCGGTCACGGAGTGATACTGGTGTCCGGCCCCGTTACTGATGTATGTGATACCTGGGAACTGCGGGTAAGGGCGCGGCTTATCAACAAAGAGCCGGTTGTCCGGCAGCGGCTGGTTGGCGTTGTAGGCCCACTCGCCCTGCCGCGTGTTGGTGCCCACATAGGAGATACGGAACCCGGTATCCCAATGCTGGTGCTCGATGGTGACGTTGTACTGCATGCTGAACGGAACGCGCAGGTCCGCCCTGATGGCGCTCGGCAGCCCCACGGTGGACGGGCCGCCGACGCTCACCGGGAACACGCGAGGTAGGATCACGGTGGGGTTGTCCTGCGGGTTCGTGAACGCGGGCTCGTTGATCACGTACGGGCTGCCGCCCGCGTTCACAGTGCGTGGGACCACGTCATAGAAAATCCCGAACCCAGCACGGAATACCGTGTCATTGCCCAGTGGCCGCCATGCCACGCCGATGCGCGGCGCGAAGTTGTTTGTGTCCGTCCGCAGCAGCGTCGAACCCGGCCGGCCAACCTGCTTTGCCTCCACGACGTTCACGTAGCCCCGAGGCATCAACGCGCTGACCTTGTCCAGCGAACCGTCCGGAACCACTATGCTTGCAGACGCCAGGTCAAACGTGGACAGCCGGCCGTTGTCCTCGGTCCATGATGGCTTGTACTCATACCGCAGCCCCAGGTTCAACGTGAGGCGTGGCGTGATCTTGTAATCGTCGGTGACGAAGATTTCGTACGCCCACCGCGTCAGCCCGTACTCGAGGGGCGGGAATGCCCGAGAGACCGTGGTCGGCACCCCCAGCAAGAAATCAGAATAGGGATGCCCGGTAAACCGGTTCGAGAACGTCAGGTTGCCGAACAGCGAGGCATTGGCCTGGCGATCCCCGAATCCCACGCGGCTGGCGCTCACGCCCGCCTTTACGCTGTGGTATCCACTGAACCAGTTCAGTTGATCCTGGATCTGGTAGACGCGATTCCGGAAACCCGGGTGACGCCACTCCTGGCTCACCGTCACACCCGTCAGCCCGACGCCCGCGAAGTTGATTTTCGGAATCCCGGGGATATCCGGCAGATCGTCGATCAGACCCACCAGCCCGAAGTCGGAGACCAACTGTTGGCCCATGGTCGGCGGGTGGCGTGGATTGTCGTTGAACGATAGCCCGCCGCGCAGTTCATTCAACAAGTTTGCCCGCAGCGTCTGCGACCAGGAGGCGTTGAAGCCGCGCGTATCCCGTTGCTGCCAGCGCTGCCCGATAGTGGGTAGATTGCCTTCGAACGGCCGCACGTGCTGGCGTTGCCAGGTAAAGCGTCCGAATACGAACGCACGATCAGAAAACCGATGATCCATGCGGGTGGTCCACAGGGTATCCGGGTCGAAGGCCCGTCGCGCCAGTTCCCTGTAGTTCTGGCTCTGCAGGACGGTCGCGCTGCCGAAGTTCGGAAGCGGGTAGAACCGCTCCTGCATTTTCAGCGCGACCGGGTTCAGCCGCGAGGCCGGAATACGGTTCTCGGGGAACGCCTGCCTGCCATTGAACAGATCGCGAATCACCACGCCGGGTAGCAAGCCGGAGAAGTCGCCTTGCCGCCACGCCGGCAGGGGTACGGTTGGATTCAGAAGTTCCTGGACTGCCCCGCCGCGCAGCGTCTCGAAGGAGTAGAAGAAGAACGTCCTGTTCCGGCCGTTGTACATGCGTGGCAGCACTACCGGCCCGCCGATCGAAAAGCCCGGCGAGTGGCGCACGTACGAGCTTCGCGACGGTGCGAACGGATTGCGCGCGCTCAGGCCGGCGGTCGAGTAGTAGTCGAACACGCTGCCGTGCAACTGATTGGTCCCCGACTTCGAGATCAGCGTCACCTGTCCCAGGGCGCCGAACTCAGCCGGGTTGTTGGCCTGGTCCACGCGCATCTCCTGTACGCTTTCGACGAAGTTGGCCAGGGGACCTATCAAGCTGCCGTCGTACAAGTTATTGAAGCTGATGCCGTCCACTGTTTCGTTTTCCTGGTTTCCGCGGCTGCCGGCGAAACGGATATACGCGTTGCCGCCCGTCATCACCAGCATTCCGGGCACCTGCTGAAGGAAGCTGTACATTGAGCGGTCGTTCATCGGAAGCGACTTCAATGCGTTGGCGTCGCGCGTTTCACTGATCCGCGCCATCTCGGTCTCAATGAGGGTGGCGCCGCCGGTGACTTCGATTCTGGCCTCCACCGCGCCTATCTCCAGGCGCGCATCGATGCGCCGGACGTCGCGTGCGGCCAGCAGGATGTTCTGCACGCGAAACTCGGCGAACCCGGCGGCCTGTGCAGTCAGCGTGTAATCGCCCTCGCGCAACTGCGCCAGCGTGTAGCTGCCAATTTCGTTAGATTTCGTCGTGTAGCGATAGTTGCTCTCGACATGAGTCGCCGTTACGGTGGCTCCCGCGACCACAGCCCCGTTTGGGTCGGTGACGACGCCGGTGATACTGGCGAACGTGGTTTGCGAACGAAGCGGCAGGCCGGTAGCGGCTAGTAGCCCAAAGAAGAGTGTGAGTCGATAAATGGACATGAAATCCGGCTCCAGTGACCAGCCGCGCAATCATATATCTCTTCACTCTGCGAGCGCAAGCGGCCAAAATTGTGTGTAATTGTGTGTCAAAATTGTTGCCGAATTGTTGTGTCAGGTCCTCGCCCGGCCATCAGGCCCGAACGCTGGCCGCGGGAATTTTTCGCAGCAGGTCTTCCATCTCCGCACGGCTCTCGCTGCCGATGGTGAAACAATCCACCACCTTCTGGGCAAGCGCATACTGAAGGCATTCATCCGCACGGTTGCGTAATTTGCCAGCGCCCAGAATCTTCATGCCGATGATGCCTTTGCCCGCGGCCTTCATTTGTTCGAGCACCGCCAGCACGGTGGCGGGGTCCGCGTCCATGGCAACGCCCGCGGGATTGATACGCGCCAAATCCACTTGCACCCAGGGCGTCCTGGCGGCTGTCTTCAGCGCCGCCAGCGTGTGGCAGGATACGCCATGCGTCTTGACGATGCCCTTCTCCCGCGCTTCGGAGATTACGGCCATGGCGCCCTTTTTCCCTTCCGGCCAGTTATCGTCCAACATGCAATGCAGGAGGAGAATGTCAATATAGTCTGTTCCGAGTTCGCGGCGGAAGCGGTCCAGGTCGGCGTGCATCTCCTTTTCCGTCGAGGCGTGCGTTTTGGTCAGAATGGCAACCTTCTCGCGAGGAACGCTCTTCAAGGCCAGCTTTAGATGCGGATGACTCCCGTACTGGTCGGCCGAATCCCAGAAGGTGACACCCTGGTCATAGGCGGATTTGAACAAGTCGGCCATGCCCTGGAGACCGAGTTTGCGCGTCTGGTTGGAACTTCCCCCGCTGCCGCTTGTGCCGGTGCCCATCGCGAGCCGCGATACCCGAATTCCCGTAGGCCCCAGTTTCACCCGGTCCGTGGCATACTTCTTTGTGCCGGCGGCAAAGAGGTGATGTGGAAAGGCATTGAGAGCTACCGCCCCAGCCGTGGCTGTCGCCTGTTGAAGGAAGTTGCGCCGGTTCATAACCCTCCGTATTCTGAACAGGCTAGCACACCGGAGCCTGGTCGTCCGATTGGATAAACCGCTCGTGCTCTTCAGCGCCGGGTGTGGTTTCGCACTGCCTCACACAAGCCGATCCACCGGTGAGCGGGCTAGCGGAAAAATCGCCGAAATCCGGAAAGACGCCTACAACGGCGGCCAACCCACGCCCTTGCTGGCGGCCGCAAAGCGAATCGAGGCTTGTTGGAAACAGAGCACACTCGTGGGTATATCGAGTTCATCAAGCTGCTGGTGGTCCACCCCTCGGGCGGTCTCGGGTATTGCGTAGAACGTACCGGGCCACGAACGCCTGGCGCTAAGGCATATGTTTGAACTTTACTTGTTTTCAAGAAGATAGGTGAAAAGTGGCTGATTGCTGTACACACAACAGCCCGTCATGGCCAGCCCTTGAAGAAACATGACAAAATTGTTAATTTTTCGGTGAATTTTCAGATCAGCTTGCCTCATTATCTGGTATAATTTGTGTGCTTTGGGAAAGGTGGTCTTTCTGTGACGTTAAGACGATCAGCCTTGTATTCTTTTCTCGCGGTCCTGCTCGGCGTGGCGCTGATGGCGTTACCCGCCTGGCCGCAATCCAGCCAAGGTAGTGTTCGCGGAACCGTTCAAGATCAATCGCGGGCAGTGGTTCCGGGCGTTACCGTGGTGCTGACCAATACGGCTACCGGTGTTGAACTCCGTGCCACCAGCAACGAGGCCGGCATTTACGTGTTTCCGTCGGTAGTTCCCGGACCTTACAAGATCGAGGCCGAATTCGCCGGGATGGACAAATTCGAAGCGGCGTTCACCGTGAGCACACAAGTTTCGGCGAATATCGATGTGGTATTC
>CAADGY010000135.1 GCA_900696665.1 uncultured Acidobacteriota bacterium | reverse complement strand
CGCACGGGTATGCCAAACTGCCTGCAAAACTCGAAATCGCGCTCATCGTGGGCGGGAACCGCCATAATCGCGCCCGTGCCGTAGCCCATCAATACAAAATTGCCGATCCAGACTGGAACTTTCTCGCCGCTGTACGGGTTGATGGCATACGATCCGGTAAAGAGCCCCTCCTTGTCCAGGTCAGACGGGTCTTTTTGCGCGCGCCGGTCGATCATTTCCTTTACGCGCTGCCGCATTTCCCCGCTCACCAGCCGCTTTACGGCCGGATGCTCCGGGGCCAGAATGACGCAGGTCGCCCCGTAGATCGTATCGACCCGCGTCGTAAAGACGCGTATAGGCTCGTTCGTGGTCTCCAGTCGAAAGTCCGCTTCCGTTCCCTCCGACCTCCCAATCCAGTTCCGCTGCATGGAAAGCACGCGGTCCGGCCAGCCACCTTCGAGCTGATCCATGTCGCGCAGTAACTCGTCGGCATAGACAGTGATACGCAGAAACCACTGTTCCAACTCGCGCTGCTCGACAGCCGTGCTCTCATGGCGCCAGCAGCAACCGTCCACCACCTGCTCATTTGCCAGCACCGTACCGCAGTCGGGGCACCAGTTTACGAGCGCTTTGCGGCGGTAGGCGAGCCCGCCCTCCAGCATTTTGAGGAAGAACCACTGGTTCCAGCGGTAGTACTCCGGCTCACACGTCGAGACTTCGCGGTTCCAGTCGTAGCTGAAACCCATGCGCCGGTGCTGCGCTTTCATCTGCTCGATGTTCGACAACGTCCACTCGCGCGGGTGGCGCCGGTTCGCGATCGCCGCATTCTCCGCCGGCAGTCCGAAAGCGTCCCATCCCATGGGGTGCAGAACGTTGAAGCCGCGCATCCATTTGTAGCGGGCCAGGGCGTCACCGATGGCATAATTGCGAATGTGACCGATGTGCAGTGTTCCGCTGGGATAAGGCAGCATCTCGAGGACGTAGTATTTGGGCCGGGATGAACTTTCCTCCGGCGCGAACAGGTCTGGCGTATTCCGCCAGCGTTCGCTCCACTTCATTTCGATGGCGTTGTGGTCGTACGGCTTTTCCGGCATAGCTTCTTCAGTGTCTGAACGTTTCTGAGGTCGTCGCCTTCCTGGTCGATCGGTGTTTCCAGGATAAAGGGCTTCTTTGAAAGCTTGGGATGATTCAGGATACGGCGAAAGCCTTCAAGACCAATATAGCCTTCACCTATGTGAGCGTGCCGGTCAACATGGGAACCTAGCGGGGTCTTGGAGTCATTAGAATGGATCACCTTCACGTTCACCAGTCCCAGTTCGGATTCGAGCTTTTGCAGCGTAGAACGCAAACCGGACGGGGTTGATACATCGTAGCCCGCCGCCAGGCAGTGGCAGGTATCGATGCAATATCCGATTTCGAAGTCGAGTTGAGTACTCGCCAGATCCCGAATCGCCCGGAGTTCTTCAAAGCGGTATCCGATCTGCGCTCCGCATCCTGCCGTATTCTCGAGCAGGAGTGTCAGGTTCCCGGGCTCAAGACCGGCAGCCGCTTCGCCCAATCCGCGAACCAGGTTCACGATGCCTTCTTCCAGCGACTGTCCTTTGTAGTTGCCCGGATGTGCCACCAGGTATTCCGCGCCGATCGCTATCGCCCTCTCCATCTCGCCCCGGAACGCCGCGATCGACTTGCGGCGGATCAGCCGATCGGCCGAAGCCAGGTTGATCAGGTAGTTGTCATGGATGACAAGCGGTGTCAAATCGTGCCGTTCCCGTAGTTCCCTCATCCTTCGAATGGCTGAAGGATCGGGCATACCGGCTCTCCACATGCGCGGGCTTGCGGAGAAAATCTGGAACGTGTTCGCGCCTAACTCCTGCGCTCTCGCCGCCGCTTTGTCCAGTGAGCCGCCGATAGACGTGTGAATTCCGATTCGCAAGATGGAACTGTCAGGATAGCACCGGCCCGCTACTGGCTTAGAAGAAGCTGGCCGCAGCGGCACATGCAGTTGTGATTTTCGCGTGCCGATCGTTCTTGTTTGCACGGCGACGGGTTGGGCAGCCGCAACGGCAGGCCGGTTCGCTTCGATGGGCGTATTGCGAATGTTCCACGCATGAGATCTAAAACACTGGGCTGCCGGTCACCCTCTCCAAGACCTGCACAACCTCCCGAAGGGGGCAACGAGGCATACGGAAATCATCCGTCACCGCCGCTTCCAGTTCCGCGTAGCTGGTGAGCCGCCGGTCTTCTCTCTCCTTTCCCCTGAAGTAGATGAGCGTGTTATTGCGCAACTCGACGGTGTAGTCCTCGAAAAAGCGGGTGATGCGTAAGGAACTCATGAATTTCCTGCCGCGTTGGAAGGAATCGAGAATGACCGGCCGGAAAAATTCGAGAGAGCGCGGTGGTCCATGAACGAGATAGCCGTGGGCTCGCTCATTGTTGGAAAATACCGTCATCTCGTAGGCCCCATCGCACGCGCTCCGGTCGAACAGATACCGGTGATTGCCGTGATGAATTTCAAGCGGCACCCGGTCGAGGCGCATGGGACGATAGAAGGGTGCGGCATAGCCGGCGTCCACGTGATACTCCACTCCTTCGAGCCGGACACGCACCGACGTATGGAGATTGGGAACGTCCATATCCGCTCCCAGCAGGTCCGCCTCATAGCCCAGGGCTCTCAGCAGTTCCGCAAGAAACGGATTACTGGAGTAACAGGTCCCGCCCAGGTCGTGATGCTCAATACCGTCGAGAAACTCGGAAAGTGTGTTGATGCGTCCCGCTCCTTCCCTTCCAAACAGTAGCAGTTTGGATATGTTCTCGAATGGTACACGGCATAAGTGCCGGCGCACGATTTCGCCGAGATCCCGTATTCCCGATGGGATTCCCTCGATCCCGAGGAGCCGTAAATAGCGGCGATGAAGCGGTCCGATCTTCGTCATGCCAGCGTATCTCAGGATTTCGGTGCGGCGTTCGCTTTCAGCTGCATCCAGCCAAGCACCATAAAGCCGGCTGCGATGCCGGCTCGCAGCAACACGATCCACGCTCGTTCTCCCTGCAGCCAGCGGTTGAGTCCCAGCAGAAGGAAGCCCAGTCCGATGAAGATATACCACCACCCAAACCAGCGTCCACGCCGCCTGCGCTCTTCCGGCGTCTTACCCCACAGATCCGGCATGCTTCTTTCAAATTACCACTGTCTTTTTATGCCGCATTTGCAGGCAAATACGCCACATACCGGCTTGCTTGCGGGACTCGTGCCATGCGACAATGATCCTCGAAAGTTTTAAGGAGTGTCACATCCGCCGGCGGAGTTCCAGGTGAGGTTAGCTGGAAGTTCAGCAGCACGAGAGTGGTATGTCGTGGGTTGGTGCAGGACGCTCGAATCAGGGAGATACAAGTAGTGAAAGAAAAAGGTGTCGTGAAATGGTTTAACGCCGCAAAGGGCTATGGATTTATCCAGCGGTCAAGCGGCGAGGATGTGTTCGTACATTACACAGCGATCCAGATGAACGGCTATCGTACGCTGGATGAAGGTACGGAGGTGGAGTTCGAAGTCAAGAGCGGCCCCAAGGGCTTGCAGGCTGAGAACGTTTCGCGAGCTTAATACCCATTTCCAACACGATTTTCCTAAAGGCCGTCCACGCCGACGGCCTTTTCCTTTTTGGGATTCCTTTACCATTCAGCCGGCTTGTGTTGCCTGAGCCACGAGATTCCCGAACCCGGAGCCTGCAATCCGGCAGAATTTGCAATTTCTCTGATCTCGAGGCAAGGCTGATGGACATTGCCGTCAGCGGTCTGTGTGCCCCAGGTCACGGCCGGGCGCGACACGGTCGCGGACCAGCCGCTTGAGTTCCTTGATCTCCGGGAAACATCCCTGCGCGTTTCGCGACCAGGCAGTCTCCCCTCCAATCCGGATTTCGAAAATACCGCCTGAACCGGGGATCATAGTGACACCACCGATTTCCTGTTCGAACGTCTGCAGCAGTTCCTGCGCCATCCAGGCCGCACGCAAAAGCCAGCGGCACTGCGTGCAATATTCGATTTCAATACGTGGCGAACCCCTCGCTCCTGTCATATGTCCCAGGATAAAGAGGGATGAACACAGAATCACCCGCAGCTATCATCGGTACATGGGGCAATCCTTCCGCGTTGAACACGACACGATGGGCGAAATGCGAGTCCCGGGACATGCGCTGTATGGCGCGCAGACGCAACGTGCCGTCGAGAACTTCCCGATCAGCCGCCTCCGTTTCACACGGCCGTTCATTCGCGCACTGGGGCTCATCAAATCCGCCGCTGCGCGTGTAAATGGAGAACTGGGCGAGATCCCCGGAGAGGTAGCAGCCCGCATAGCCTCCGCCGCGGACCGCGTCGCCGCCGGTGAGTTCGATGCGGAATTTGTGATCGATATTTTCCAGACCGGCAGCGGAACATCCACCAACATGAATGCGAACGAGGTGATCGCCCGGCTTGCGTCCGCGCATCCGAATGATCACGTCAATCGCGGCCAATCGAGCAACGATGTTATCCCCACGGCCATACACGTTGCAGCCGCCGAGCTGGTTCATAAACAACTCCTTCCCTCCCTAGGCCGCCTCCATAAACAACTTGCGGCAAAATCGGTTGAATTTGGCGACGTGCTGAAAATCGGGCGTACACACTTGCAGGACGCGGTGCCTATGCGGATGGGACAGGAATTCAGCGGGTATGCGCGCCAGGTGGAGTTGTCCATCGAACGGATTGCGGCGGCGGCCGCGGGGGTACACGAACTCGCGCTCGGCGGCACGGCGGTGGGGACGGGCCTCAATGCGCATCCCAAGTTTGCGCCGGCCGTGATTCAAATTCTGGCCGTGGCCACAGGTGTTCCGTTCCGCAAAGCCGCGAACCATTTCGAAGCGCAGGCGTCCAAGGATGCCGTGGCATTTCTCAGTTCCGCTTTGAAGACAACCGCGGTAGCGCTAACGAAGATTGCGAACGATATTCGCTGGCTCGGCTCCGGGCCGCGCTGCGGGCTGGGTGAATTGCGCCTGCCGGCCGTGCAGCCCGGCTCCAGCATTATGCCCGGCAAGGTGAACCCCGTTATCGCCGAGAGTCTGCTCATGGTCTGTGCGCAGGTGGTGGGCCACGATGCGGCCGTTACGTGGTCCTGCGCCGCGGGCAACTTCGAGTTGAATGTGATGATGCCAGTGATTGCTTATGATTTGCTCGAATCCATCGAACTGCTGGCGAATGCGAGCCGCAATTTCGCTGACCGGTGCATTGCCGGATTGGAAGTAGACCGCGAACGAACAGCGGCCTTTATCGAACAGTCACTGGCCATGGGAACGGCGCTGGCGGTTGAGATGGGGTATGAACGAGCCGCCGAACTCGTAAAGGAAGCATACAGAACGGGGCGTACAGTTCGTGAAGTTGCTGTGGAAAAAAGCGGCCTCCCGGCGGAACGGCTTCAGACCCTGCTCGATCCGGAACGGCAGGCCGGCAGTGCGGCTTGAGCCGCGAACGATCAGTGGAACAGACCCAGAAACCACTCGATAAACCCGTTGCGGTTTTTGAGCGTTTCTTTTTCGAATCCTGAACTGCGCGCTTTTTCCAGATGCTCGGCCGCAACCTCTTTCATGCCTGCCCGCTCGTAGGCGCTGTACAGGCAAAAATCGAACTCGGGCGTACGCTCTACCGATGCGATGAGCATTAACTCTTCCATGTCGTAGCCCACTCGCTTCTCAATGCCGGGTTCAAGCTGAATCGCGGTCGTGAACGCGGCAATTGCATCCTGATATCTCTCCCTGGCAAACAGCGCGGCCGCCAGGTTCCATTGCACTACCGGCGATTTCGCGGCCAGGCTTAGAGCAGTCTCAAACCGCTTTTCGGCGCTACGTGAATTGCGGTTATCCAGTTCCAGAACTCCCAGGTTATTGATCGCAGCCGCATAGCGGCCGTCCCATTCGAGCGCGTTCCGATAGCTTTCTTTCGCCTGGTCCCGCTGCCCGGACTGCTGATAGGCAATCCCCAGCTTTGTCAGCACCAGGGGCAGGCGTCCGGTTTCACCGGTGTAAATGTCGATGGCTTCCCGATAGCGTTTCCGCGCCATCATAATGTCGCCGAGTTGCCGTTGCGTCAGGGCTGGCACCGGCTTCGGGGCGGGCTCAGTTGCCTTCAATCCCTCCGCTTTGGAGCGGTAAATAACATCCTTCTCCGCCGCAGGCTCCGGTACGGTCTGCCGCTGGGCCTGCTCCGCCGCCATCGAAGCGCCGGCGAGTAGGCCCACCGCCCACAACATCGTAATCATGGCGTTTGACTTCCTAACACCATTAGACAACAGCCAAACTCTCCATGGCGTCCCTCAAATCCTGGGAGATAATGGTTCTGTTTGCTTCAGTTCTGGAGAAAACTGCATGACAACCCGACGCAGGGGATCTTTTCCCGGGATCCTCACTGTTTTCCTTCCCCTCGTTCTTTCCGCTCAAAGTCTACAGGATTTTGAGAAACGGGTGACCGAGTTCACGCTGCCGAACGGAATGCACTTCATCGTGCTTGAACGGCACGAAGCGCCAGTGGTCTCTTTTCACGCTTATGCGAATGTCGGTTCGGTCGACGACCCCAGCGGAAAGACTGGCCTGGCCCACATGTTTGAACACATGATCGGCAAAGGAACCGAGACGGTGGGCACGAAAAACTGGCCCGCTGAAAAGAAAGCGCTGGAAGCTGTCGAGGAGGTTTATGACCGCCTGGAGGCCGAGCGCCGCAAAGAACTGGAGGCCAATCCCGAGACGATCAAGAAATTGGAAGCACAACTTCAGGCGGCTATCGGGAAGGCGAACAGCTACGTCGTTCCCAACCTGTTTGTGCGCGTAATCGAAGAGAACGGGGCGGCGGGCTTCAACGCCAGCACCGGTTCGGATGCCACCCGCTACTACTACAGTCTGCCATCAAACCGCATCGAGCTTTGGTTCCTTCTGCAATCGGAGTGGTTCAAGCGCCCGGTATTCCGTGAATTCTACAAGGAGCGGTCCGTCGTGCGCGAAGAACGCCGCATGCGCGTGGAATCGAACCCTCAAGGCAAGCTCCAGGAATTGTTGACCGCGACTACCTTTATCGCCCACCCCTATAGAACCATGATCGGTTGGGCTAGCGATATCGAAAACCTGCGCGCCAAAGATGCGGAAGAGTTTTTCAAGACCTACTATGTCCCCGGCAACGTGACGATCGCGATTGCGGGGGACGTGAACCCGGCCCAGGCAAAACAATTCGCGCAGAAATACTTCGGGCCCATTCCCGGTGGCGAACTTCCGCCGCGCGTGATCACTGAAGAGCCTCCCCAGGAAGGTACGAAAACGGTAACGCTCGAGACGGCCATCCAACCATTCGTCTTCGCCGCTTACAAAAGGCCGGATCAATTGCATAAAGACGATCCCGTGTTTGATGTTCTGGGAGGCATCCTCTCCAGCGGACGTACCGGAATACTCTACAAGGAACTGGTGCGGGACAAGCAATTGGCCCTGGGCGCCGTAGCGATCGCCAGCTTTCCGGGCGGCAAGTATCCCAACGCATTTCTGTTCATTGCGGCTCCCAATCCCGGCAAGACTATCGAGGAGATTCAGAAAGCCTGGCAGGACATCCTGCGCCGCCTCAAGGAGGAAACCGTGGACGCGGAGACGCTGAAACGCGTAAAGACGAAAATTCGCGCGTCCTTGATCCGCCAGCTTGACAGCAATCCCGGGCTGGCTTCGCAACTTGCGTTCTACCATGTGAGCTATGGCGACTGGCGGAAGCTGTTCACCGGAATCCAGGAGATCGACAAGGTAACCGCCGCAGATGTTCAGCGTGTCGCGCGGCAGTACCTGAATGACAAGACGGCAACTTTGGCGTACACCACTGCACTGAAGCCGGCGTCCAAAGGAGAAGGAAAGTGAAACTGAGCGTCGCCTTCGGAACCATTCTCGCTGCCGCTCTTTGCGCACAGACCACCTCCCCGCCCAAACCGGCCCAACAGAAAGTTGCTGCCGCGCTGCCGCCGTACAAGGCACTGAAGTTTCCGCCGCTGAAACGTGTCCAGATCCCTGAGATCGCCTCACACACGCTACCGAACGGCATCCGGCTCTACCTGCTGGAAAATCATGAACTCCCGCTGGTGAGCGGATTTGCTCTGATCCGGACCGGCAACCTTTTCGATCCGCCGGAGAAGATCGGCGTCGCCGAAATTACGGGCGAGGTCCTGCGAACCGGTGGCACGAAAGCGAAGACCGGCGATGAGCTTGACGTGGAGCTTGAGAACATGGCCGCGTCGGTGGAGAGCAGCATCGGTGAGACCAGCGGCACGGTCGGCTTCAGCGCACTGCGCGAGAATGCCGGCACGGTGCTCGAGATCTTCAAGGAGGTTCTGACAGATCCGGCCTTCCGCCAGGACAAAATCGACCTGGTGAAAACTCAATTGCGCGGCGTCATCGCCCGGCGTAACGACAATCCTTCGGGCATCGCTTCCCGCGAGTTCGCGCGTATCCTCTACGGCCCGGATACGCCATATGGCGAAATCATCGAATATGAGAACCTCGATCGGATCGGCCGCGAAGATCTTGTTTCTTTCTACAATCGCTACTACTTTCCAGCCAATACCGTCATTGCGATTCAGGGTGATTTTTCATCCGCCGAAATGAAAGCGGCTATCGAAAAACTGTTTGCGGATTGGACGGTGAAGCAGCCGCCGGTTCCACCCTTCCCGAAAGTGGAACAGAAACCCACACCAGGAATTTTTCTGGCGGAGAAGGCGGATGTGAACCAGACCTTCTTCAATATCGGGCACCTCGGCGGAATTCTGAAAGACAAGGACTATCCCGCACTCGCTGTGATGGCCGACATCCTGGGTGGTGGTTTTTCAAGCCGTCTTTTCACCCGGGTCCGGACCCAGTTGGGCTATGCGTACGGAATTGGCGCGAGTTGGGGTGCGGCGTACAACCACCCGGGCCTGTTCCGCATCTCCGGCAGCACCAAGTCCGCCTCCACCGTGGATACTTTAAAGGTGGTGCGGGAGGAAGTGGACCGTATACGAACACGGGAGGTGACCGCGCAGGAGTTGGACACCGCGAAACAAACCATTCTCAACAGCTTCGTGTTCAACTTCGACAGCCCGAGCAAAACGCTTAACCGCTTGGTCACGTACGAATATCACGGCTATCCTCGCGACTTCATCTTTCAGTACCAGAAGGCGATCGAATCCGTAACCAGCGCCGATGTGCTGCGCGTGGCGCGCGAGCATGTCGCCCCGGAGAACTTCACGGTTGTCGCTGTCGCGAATTCCGCCGAGTTGGGAACGCCGCTTACGGCTCTCGGCAAGGTGCAGCCGATCGACCTCTCCATTCCCGAGCCTGGGGCGAAAGCAGGTGCGAAAGCGGACGCACAGAGCATCGGGAGAGGGCGGCAACTGCTCCAGCGCGCGCAAGCGGCTATGGGTGGCGCTGACAAATTAGCCGCTATTCGCGATGCGACGCAGGTAGCGGAGGTTGAGATTGACACCGGCCGCGGACCGATGAAGGCCACCCGCACTTCGATGTGGCTTGCTCCGAATGTCTTCCGGCAACAGCAGGTGCTTCCATTCGGCAAGATCACGGCGTTTTACGATGGCGCCGCCGGCTGGATCGCCAGCCCCCAGGGGATCAATCCTATCGCCGGCCCTGTTCTGAATCAGGTACGAAGCGAAATGTTTCGGGTGTTTTATCCGCTGATGCTCAGCGACCGGAACCCGGACCGCACGGTGCACTCCGCCGCTCCCGGCGAAGTGGAGATCTCCGACAAGCAAGGCAACTCCGTCCGTCTCACGATCGACGAGACTACCGGATTGCCGATCAGGCGTTCCTATCGTACGACAGGGCAGCAGGGACCCGTTGAAGTGGAAGAGGTACTCTCCGAATGGAAAGAAGTGGACGGTGTGCAACTGCCATTCCGGATTGTCGTAAACCAGGGTGGCAAGAAGTTCTCCGAAGCGGCGATCCGCGAAATCAGGATCAACACCGGGCTGAAACAGGAGGAGTTGAGCAAACAACCATGAAGGTCCTGCTGCTGTTGGCGACGAGTATGTCTCTGCTTTCCGCCGAGACCGGGCAGGAACGTGGAAAGCGGCTTATCGATGAGGCGATCGCCGCGCTTGGCGGAGACACCTTTCTCCAGATGAAGGATCGCGTGGAGGATGGCCGCGCATATTCCTTCTATCGCGACGAGCTTTCGGGACTCTCACGGGCGAAAATCTACACCCAATACGTCACGCCGGCAGAAAAGGGCAAGCTTGCCGTGCGGGAGCGGCAGAGTTTCGGGAGGGATGAATACAGCTCGGTCCTCTTCAATCGCGAGGGGGGGTGGGAGATCACCTACCGGGGTGCACGCCCGTTGCGCAACGAGCAAATTGAACGCTATCGCGACTCAACCAGGAACAACATCTTTTACATTTTTCGTACACGCCTCAAAGAGCCGGGGATGATATTCGACTCGCGTGGCGCCGAGGTTTGGGAGAACCAACCGGTCGAAAACATCGATATCACCGATTCGGAGAATCACGTCGTTTCTCTCTCAATACATCACTCCACGAAATTACCTGTCCGCCAGGTGTTCTATAGGCGCGATCCGGAAACACGCGAGCGTATTGAGGAGGTAACGATCTACTCAAAGTATCGCGATGTAGGCGGCGTGCAGTGGCCTTATACAATTCAGCGGATCCGTAACGGGGAGAAAGTGTACTCCATGTTTTCCGAAAGCGTAACCATCAATCAGAACCTGCCGGACACGCTCTTCATGCTGCCGTCCGGCATCAAGAAACTGCCACCGAAGAGATAGGACGCAACGCGCCTCATCGATTCCCAAACAGCGTTCGCAGGTCCGCTTCGTAAACCCGCCCGTGGCGATCGGAAGCGAGGACGATCCAGGGTGCGTCTTCTGGAAACGCGAGCTTCGGTCTTGTCACGTCATTCACCGCCGACTGTAGCGTGGCTGCCGGTGCGATCGCGACCATGGGACTCCCGAACACCGGCGGGTCCTCTGCCGTGCCGATCCTTCCGAATACGATGTGGTCCCGCGTTCGCAACTCCGAATCGTAGATGGTGTGGCCGTAGAGCACCATCCTGCCATCAGACCCGACAGCGACGACCGGCCTGCTGGGAGAACGTGTAGTCGCATTGTTTGCGTAGGGGATGTTGCGCCAGCGGCCAGCGGGGGTCCGTATCCTCAGAACCAGTTGTGGCTCGCCAACGCGGTCAACGCTGTTCTTGCTGGCGACCCACAAGGTTCCATCGGTAGTGAGTGCCGCGTTCAAATGGTCGTCGGCGGTGCGATGGCCGGTTTCAACCACCTCCGCGGCATCCCAGTTCTCCGGCGGATCTCCATTGCGGTGATGCCGCAGGAAGACGCCATCCCGTTGTTGATCGGACCAGAGAACTCCCACACCGTCCGGCAGCGCCGTCACAAGGCAAATATCGTCCGCATCCAAGCCGCTGGCAATCGTGGATGCCACGCTCCAGGCGGAGCCGTCCGCGGAGGTCCATACCAGCACTTCACGGTCAACGGGCGCGGCAATCCACCACCTGCCGGTCCCTTCCCGTGCGATGGTCGCTGTCTCGATGGGTTTACCTGGAGAAACCGTCCATTTCGCAAGCACGTGGGCCTGCCATCGAAACGGCACTTCTCCGCGAGGACGCAAGCGCAAAACCGCCAGCGTACGGTCCTTTACAACAACGGCGGTCGCGCCGGCTTTATCAAACCAGACGTCGGCGCGTCCGGGAAGTCCGTCCAAGCTCCGGGCGATCTCCCGGTGCTCGCGCCAACCGGATGCGGTCCGTTGCCACAACGAAGGACCGGATTTGCGTGGAAGCAACGCCCACCAGGATCCTTCCGCATACCAGGTCTTCGATTGCGGCTTGTCGGCGGTTGGATTGGACGCATCCACTCGAAACACCGGGTGGTGGCTCGCGGCAGAGGCGGGCGCCGATATCGCGAGCAACAGAGCGATGCCCGCGGGAATGGAGGGAACGATTGTTGTTTTCATCGCAGGGTAAGCGCGGCCACTGTCTCGATGTGAAAGGTTTGGGGAAATAGATCAACCATCTCCATTCGCTCTATCCGGTATCCACCCTCAATTAGCGCTGATAGGTCGCGAGCTAAAGTCGCCGGATCGCAAGCGACAATCGTAAGCCGCGGCGCGCGGAATCGCAGCAGATGGCGCACCACCTGTTTTCCCAGGCCAGCGCGCGGTGGATCGGCCAGAATGAAATCCGGCGGCTCGGTGCAGCCCGACAGGAATTCTTCCACTCCCGCTTGTTGGATAGCGACGCTTACACCGGCGGTCCGCGCGTTGAACGCGAGGTCTTTCACCGCGCCCATACCAGATTCCACCGCTGTGACCCTTCCGAAACGCCGCGCCAACGGCAGACTGAAAAGTCCTACGCCTGCAAACAGGTCCAGCGCATACGCGCCCTCCGCTCCCTCAAGCGCCGAGTCCATCAGCCGGTCAATCAGAAAGCGGTTCACCTGAAAGAACGACCGGTAGCTAACACGGTACACTTCGCCTGCCGCGCCGTATTCAATGGCCCGGTGCGTCGCTCCCGGAATGCGCTCCCGGCACCATTCGAAAAAAGAACGTGCGACAGGTCGCGAAGTCTCCGGAACGTTCACCTGAACGCCTTCCTCGTTCGTAAAGAGTTCCAGGGTGCGAACGAATTCCGGCCAGCGGCGCTCCCGCATCATCCCGCGAATCCCGGCCAGGGCCTCATTGATCTTCGGCGAAGAGATCGGGCAGTGCGACACCGGACACAACCGGTGGGAGCGCGCTTGCAGGTACCCAATCTCGCCGGCTGCAATATGGAACTGGGTGCGATTGCGGTATTGCCACGGCTCCGCCGTTATAGCACCAATCCCGGGCGCCGCTTCGATCTTCCCAATACGCCGCAAGGCTTCGAGCAGAATCTCCCTTTTCTGTTTCACCTGGTATTCATAGGGAGCATGCTGATAGTGGCACCCGCCGCAGCGGCCGAAGTAAAGGCATGGCGCCTCGACGCGGTCCGGACTCGGTGTGTTGATGCGGACGGGAACCGCCCGCACAAGACCTGGCTTTTCGTCGGTCACCCGGACTTCGGCCGTCTCGCCAGGCAGGACAAACGGTGCAAGCACGACACGGCCATCGGCCCGCCCAAGCGCATCCCCGCCGTACACCAACTTCTCAAATTCGATGTGATTTGTTTTGGAGGCCGCCATCACGTAGGATAAAACTTCGCCTCTAATTAGCATGAAAGCACGAGTTTTTTCGGGGGTCCAACCATCCGGTGACCTTCACATTGGAAATTACCTGGGCGCTCTCAAGAACTGGGTCCGGATCCAGTACGATTACGAGAGCATTTTCTGCATCGTAGACCTTCACGCCATTACCATATACCAGGAGCCCGCCGCGTTGCGCGCCAAAATCGAAGAAATCGCGGCGATTTTCCTGGCCGCGGGCATCGATCCGAAGCACTCCGCCATTATGGTCCAGTCCTCCGTACCGGCGCATGCCGAGTTGGCCTGGATGCTGACCTGCGTTACTCCGGTGGGCTGGCTGGAGCGCATGACACAGTATAAGATGAAGGCCGAATCGCAGGAGACCGTGGGTGACGGGCTGCTGCAATACCCGGTGCTGATGGCCGCCGATATCCTTCTATACCAGGCCGCTATTGTGCCCGTGGGAGAGGACCAGCGGCAGCACCTGGAGCTCACACGCGACCTGGCACAGCGGTTCAACTCACTTTATGGCGACACGTTCGTGATGCCCGAAACGCACCTTCCCACCGTGGGTGCGCGGGTGATGGGCCTGGATGACCCCGAGAAGAAAATGAGCAAGTCCGCTTCCGGCTCGGGCCACGCCGTGGCGCTTCTGGATCCGCCGGTGCAGGCCAGAAAGAAGATCATGCGTGCGACAACCGATTCGCTGCCGGCGGTTGATTTTGACAACCTCGGGGCCGGAGTGGCGAACCTCCTCGGCATCTTCCAGGCGCTCAGCGAATGGCCGGAGAACCGGATGAAGAAGCACTTCGCCGGGATGCGTTACGGGGAATTGAAGAAGCAGGTGGCGGAGATGGTTATCTCGCATTTGGAGCCGTTTCAAAAGCGGTACCACGAGATCACTTCGGAAGCCGGCTATGTCGCCTCCATTCTTCGTGAAGGTGCGGAGCGGGTGGCTCCGATCGCAGATGCTACCGTCGAACTCGTAAAGAAGAGAATGGGCCTGTATACCCTCTCCTAGTCACGGCCGCTTGCTCGCGTGCGGCTCAGTACGGCTGCTTTCGTGCCCATCGAACAAATGATACGTCGAAACGTGGAGACAGGACGCTAGATGACCGCGAACCCGGTTTCGCTTTCAGCCTACGGACTCCTGCTTCGCACGAACCGGAATTTCAGGCTCCTGTGGCTGGCACAAATTGTCAGCGAACTGGGTGATTGGCTCTACTCGGTGGCGGTCTATAGCCTGTTGTTTGAGTACACCGGAAGCGCCAAGTCGGTGGCGACCGCTTTCGTCCTTCAGGTTCTGCCGCAGTTTTTCATCGCGCCCGCAGCCGGTGTGATCAATGACCGGCTTAGCCGCAAAAAAGTCATGATCTTCGCCGACTGCTTCCGGGCAGTCATCGTACTAGGAATGCTGTTGGTGCGCGGGCCGGAGATGATCTGGTTCCTGTACATCCTGCTTCTCCTCGAAACCTGCATGTGGGCTTTGTTCGAGCCCGGGCGGAATGCGGTCATCCCGAACATCACCACCGGCAAAGAAGTGATTGTGGCTAACACGCTTTCGTCCATGACATGGTCGTTCAATCTCGCCATCGGAGCCGCTCTGGGCGGCGCGATCGCGGTGCTGTTCGGCCGGACGGCGGTATTTCTCGTAAACGGACTCACGTTCGTTGTGTCCGCTCTGGTGCTTCGCCGGATGGAATTTTCAGAACCCCACCTTGCGACGCTCCCGCCGCTGCGAATGCGCGATCTGGCCGATTTCACCCCCATTCTGGATGGCATACGCTACGTAAAGCACGATGCGCGTTTGCTGGCGACAATGTTTGTCAAATGCGGGCTGGGCTTGATGGGATCGCATTGGGTGATCCTGCCGGTTTTGGGAGAGCGCATCTTTCCCGTCCGCATGGAGGGTCTCGATCCGCAGCGCGGGGGAATGCTCGGCATGAGCCTGCTGATGGCGTCGCGTGGTGTAGGAGCGCTCCTCGGCCCCATAGTGGGCAGCTACTGGTCCGGGCGTATTGAATCCCGGCTGCGGCTTGGTATCCTTATCGGCTTCCTCACTGGTTCGCTCGGCTACCTGCTGCTCTCCGCCGCCGGCTCGCTGTGGATCGCGTGCGCCACCGTGGTGCTCGCTTATGCGGGCGGCTCCGTCATCTGGGTTTTCTCCACCACGCTACTCCAGATCCAGACCGCGGACCGGTTTCGCGGGCGCGTTTTTTCCGCGGAATTTGCCTTTGGTATGCTCGCCATGTCCACGGTCAGCTACACGTCCGGAGTGCTCATCGATGTTGGACTGACTCCGCAGGAACTGGCAGCCTACACGGGTTTGATCATCCTCATTCCCGCTGCCGCGTGGGCATTCGCACTACGGCTCTGGAAGAAACCTTGTCCAGTGCCGGATCACCAGGATAGTTGAGAAGCCCTCCTCTGCCTCCGGTGGTCTCAACCTTGCAGCCATCGCGAGCAGCGCTTCATCCGGCACCACGCGCGGCCGCGCCCGGTTGCGTTCCCGGCACACTTCCACCGGCACATCGAAGAAAATGGCGTCCACAACACAGCCGTAGAATTGGCCCATCTTGATGTACGCCCGCCGTTCTTTGCGTGTGAGGTTCGTTGCGTCGATGTAGGTTTCGGGCCGTCCCAACTCGATTCGGCGGCGCAGCAGACTTCTCAACGTGGCGAACACCAGCCCGTGAATGGACTGGTTTGTTGCGTCGTCCACGAGCAACTCCCGAATATGATCGGAAGAAAGCACTGGCAGGTTGTGCTTCCTGGCGTACGATGATTTGCCGGACCCGGGCAGTCCCACCAGCACAACGATACGAGGTTTTCCGGCCGCCGGATGCACGCTAATCGACCACGTATTTCCCGGCATCGAGCAGCCTGGAAGCGATGCGCCGCCGTAGCTCGATCGTGTTGACGAGTTCGACCTCGGCAAAGCGGTGGAGCACTCCGGCTGTGGCTCGAAGAGGCTCTCCTTCGAGACACGCCGCCAGTATGCCGCGCGCGGTGTTCTCCATTTGCGCCATGCCGTCCTGAACGAATACGCGGGCCATCTCACCGGCGGACTTCATCCTGGCCGCCCTCAGCGTTACGGATTCCATCGCGTAGGCCCCCATCGCGAGACCCGACAGCCCCGCCAGCACTTCCTGTTCCTGATCCAGCGTGTCTTTAAAGCGGCGGTAAGCCACCCCCAGGCACAGCAGGAAAATCTTTTTCGATCGTGCGACGGGGTCCGGTTCACCCGGGATCTTGCCCGCGCCGATCTCGCTCTCCAACTTCTTCACTGCTTCGACAAGCTCGAGTTGCCCGCGCCGCGAGCGCTTCAATAGAATACCGGCGGCGAGGAGCCTGTTAATCTCGTTCGTGCCTTCGAAGATCCGGTTGATTCTGGAATCGCGGTAGGCGCGTTCCACCGCGTAGTCCTGGTGATACCCGTAACCTCCATGAATTTGCACGCCTTCATCCACTACGTAGTCCAGCATCTCGGACGCGAACACCTTCACAAATGAACACTCCGCGGCGAACTCTTCCAAGGCTTTCATCATCGTGGCGGCGGCACCCGGCTTATCCCAGGAGAACCCGGCCAGCCGCAACTGAACGTCGCCCGTGACGCGGTAGCTGATGGCCTCGGCGGCAAATAGGCGAATAGCCATTTCAGCAAGCTTGTGCTGGATGAGCCCAAACTCGCCTATTGCTTTTCCGAAAGCGTGCCGCTCTTTTGCGTAGCGCAACGAATCACCGAGCGTTTGTTTGGCGCCGCCTACTGCAAAAGGTCCGAGTTTCAGACGCCCCAGGTTCAGAATATTGAACGCGACAACGTGTCCGCGCCCGATTTCTCCAAGCACGTTCGAGACAGGGACCGGAACATTGTCGAAGTAGACCGCCGTGGTGGAGCTGCCTTTGATACCCATCTTCTTCTCTTCGGCGCCCGTACTGAGGCCGGGATAGCCGCGTTCCACCAGGAAGGCCGTAAACTGCTCACCGTCAATCTTCGCGAAGACTGTGAACAGGCCGGCAGCCCCACCGTTAGTGATCCTCATCTTCTGCCCATTCAACAGGTAATGAGTGCCTTCAGCATTTAGCGTGGCGCGTGTTCGCGCGGCCAGAGCGTCGGAGCCGGCATGGGATTCGCTCAGGCAGTAGGCGCCGACCAACTCGCCGCTCACCAGTCTGGGCAGGTACGTTTGCTTCTGCTCCTCGGTGCCGAACAGCAGAATAGGGATCGTTCCAATACCGCTGTGGGCTCCGTGCCAGGCCGCGTAGGAGCCGTCTCGTGCTACTCTTTCGGCAACAATCATGGCCGAAGCCAGGTCGAGTTCCATGCCGCCATAACGGTCGGGGACCAGCACGGCAGTCAGACCAAGCTCCGCCGATTTACGCAGTACCGATACAGCGGCGCCAGGCTCCTGCCGCTGAATTGCTTCGAGATGCGGCTCCACTTCGTTGCGCCAGAACTCGTCGGTAGTGCGGGCGATGGCGCGGTGCTCCTCGCTGAAGTCTTCAGGCGTGAACACCTGGCCGGGCGCGGTAGCGTCCAACAGGAATCCACCGCCGCGCGGCATCCAGGGCGTTCCGGCAGCATTCAACATGGACCGCTAGCTCCTCTCGAAGATACCGGCGGCGCCCTGCCCGCCGCCCACGCACATCGTCACCATGCCATAGCGCGAGCGCCGGCGGTTCATCTCTCGCAGAATAGTTGCCGTCAACTTCGCCCCAGTACACCCTAACGGATGGCCCAGCGCAATCGCACCGCCGTTCAAATTCACCTTGTCCGGATCAAGACCGGCCTGTCGAATTACCGCGAGCGCCTGTACCGCGAACGCTTCGTTCAATTCGACAACGCCGACGTCGGCGAGCTTCAAGCCACCCAGCGCCAACGCTTTCGGTATGGCGACAACCGGCCCGATGCCCATAATCTCCGGAGGAACCCCCGCCGTCGCGAAGCTCACAAATCTCGCCTTAGGCTTCAGCCCCAGGGCACGGGCCCGGGTTCCTGACATTACGACCGCCATAGCAGCACCGTCGCTGGTCTGTGACGCGTTGCCGGCCGTGATGGTGCCTTTCGCGTGGAACACCGGTTTCAACTTCGCCAGCGCTTCGAGCGACGTATCCGCACGAGGACCTTCGTCTTTGGAGAACGTAAATTTCCGTGTGTGCCGCTGCCCGTTATCGGCGGACGTCTCCTCTACTTCGACGGGCACAATCTCGTCGTCGAAGTGCCCTCCGGCTTGCGCCTTTAAAGCGAGTTGATGGCTGCGCAGAGCGAACAAATCCTGCTCCTCGCGCGTGATGCCGTAGCGACGCTGCAACTGCTCGCCGGTGAGCCCCATGCCCATGTAAATCTCCGGACGATGATCCACCACCCAGGGATTCGGAGCCAGTTTATTTCCCGTCATGGGCAACATGCTCATTGACTCGCTTCCTCCCGCGAGAATGATGCTAGCCGAACGAGACCGGATGCAATCAGCGGCCATAGCGATGGATTGCAGCCCGGAAGAACAGAAGCGGTTGATCGTCACACCGGGGACGATGTCCGGCAGGCCGGCACGCAACAGAGCGATACGCGCCATGTTCATGCCGGACTCGGCTTCGGGCATCGCGCAGCCGAGAATGACGTCGTCCACTTCTTCGGGCGGAATCTCGGGATACTTCTCGAGCAGCGCCTTGATGACGTACGCCGCCAAGTCGTCCGGACGGGTGTTTTTCAAGGCGCCGCGGCCCGCTCTCGCCACGGGTGTCCGAAGACAATCGATGATGACTACCTCTTCCATGCCTAAACGCCTCTTTCTAATTTCGCAGCGGCTTTCCAGTTTTCAGCATGTGCCGGATTCGTTCCTGCGTCTTTGGATGACCGCAGAGGCTTAGAAAAGCCTCCCGCTCAAGATCGAGCAGATATTGTTCCGTTACCTTTGGCTGTCCGCTGAGGCGGCCGCCGCTGAGGACATGCGCCAGTTTGTCCGCAATCAACAGGTCATGGGCGCTGAGGAAACCACCTTCGTGCGCGGTCCACGCTCCCAGTTTCATCGCCGCATACCCAGCTTCGCCGGAGACAGCGATTTCCGTAGCGGGTAAAGGTGGTGAATAACTTCGGGCTAACGCAATTGCCGCCGTTTTGGCATCCGCCAGCAGTCTTTCGGGGTTCATCGTGATCGCATCACCGTCACGCAGCAAACCAAGCCGCCGGGCATCGGCGGCGCTGCCCGACACCTTCGCAAAGCCAATGAGCTCAAATGCCGCTTTCCAGTCTTTGCGCCGCAGCAGCATCTCCTTCGTTCCACCGGCCGCTGGAATCAGGCCCACCCCCACTTCCACCAGGCCCATGTACAGTTCGGCCGATGCCTGCACACGCGCGGCGTGAAGAACCACTTCACATCCGCCGCCCAGAGCGCGTCCGAACGGCGCCGCGACGACGGGCTTCGCCGCGTACTTCAAGGACATGAACGCCTGTTGAAAACGCTGGACAGCCTGGTCAATGGTATCCCACTTGCCGGCCTCCACGGCAGCCAGCATGATATTCAGATCTGCGCCCGCACTGAAGATCTCACCCTCGTTCGCAATCACCAGCGCTTCAAAGCCGCGCTCCGCTTCCTCCAGCCCTTCGAGCAGCATGGCGAGGGTCTCTTCGCCAAGCGTATTCATCTTGCTGTGAAATTCGACACACAGCACACCGTCGTCCAGGTCCACCAGCGACGCGGCTGTATTGCTCTTGATGACTCCCCGCGCGCGCTTCAGACCGGAGAGCATCAGGATACCGGACCTCTCTTCCAGTTCTACATAGCCGCCGGCACCAAAATCGAAATACTCCGTGTGTGGCCTGCGATCGGCATCGGCCTGCCTGTAAAACGATGATGCGCCGGAGGAGAGCATCCGCGTTATGGTTTCCGGCAGTGAGCGGCCCTCGCGCTCCATGCGCCGGGCGGTCTGTTCAAAACCGAGTGCATCCCACAGCTCGAAAGGCCCCAATTTGTGCGCATAGCCCCACCGCATCGCCCGGTCGATCTCGACGACGCGATCCGCAATTTCAGGGATTCGCTCCGCCGAATAGAGCAGTACGTCGCTGAAGAGGCTCCACAGGAACGAGCCCGCACGATCGTCCGCCGCCGCCAGCATTCGTAGCCGTTCCGGCAGGCTCGCGATGTGGCGCGCTTTCTCCACGGTCTCAAAACTCGGTTTAGCAGCCGGATGGTATTCAAGCGTTCGCCAGTCGAGCGCATGGATGTCGCGCTCCTTGCCGGCTCGCTTGTAAAAACCCTGTCCCGCTTTATCTCCCAGCCAGCCGCGCTCCATCATCCGCGTCACAAAATCCGGCGGCAGGAACCGCTCTCTCCAGCGGTCTTCAGGAATCGCATCGTATAAATTGCGTGCGACAAGAACCCAGATGTCGAGCCCGATGATATCGACAAGCCTCAGACTGGCGCTGTTCGGAAGGCCGATCAGCGGCCCCGTGAGCGCATCGGCCTCCTCAACTGTATAGCCGCCATCGATCATTGTCTTGTAGACCGTCGCACCGAAGAGGCTTCCGATGCGGTTGGCGATGAAATTTGGCGTATCCTTACACAGCACTACGCCTTTGCCCAGCCGCTTATCGCAGAAGCCGGAGACATAGGCAACGATCTCCGGGTCCGTGTTCGCACCGGGAATCACTTCCACCAGGTGCAGGTATCGCGGTGGGTTGAAGAAGTGCGTCCCCAGAAAATTCCTCCGGAACGAATCCGGAAAGCCCTCCGAGATCCGCGCCAGCGGCAACCCGCTGGTGTTCGTCGACAGAATTGCATCGGGATGCCGCGCCTGTTCCACGCGGAACCAGATCGCGCGCTTGATATCGAGATTTTCCGTAACCGCCTCGATCACCCAATCGCAATTGCCGAGCCGCGAAAAATCATCTTCGAAATTGCCCGGTGTGACCAGCCGCGCCGCGGCGTCCGTAAAAAATCCGCCCGGCTTTTGCTTCAGAGCGGCGTCAATCCCTCTCATCGCCGCGAAATTGCGGTTCCCCTGTCCGGGAAGGACCATGTCCAGTAGCAGTGCCTCGACACCGGCGTTTGCGAAATGCGCTGCAATTCGGGAGCCCATGGTCCCTGCTCCCAATACAGCGACACGCCTGACAGTTCTCATGAAGTTGTGCGCTTCCCCTCGGCAGGAGTTTAGCAGTTACGGCGTTTCGACTGCCAGCGGATAGGTGAGCGTGCCTTGGAGCCAGGCGGCGTTCCCGCGAACGTCCTCCAGGAGCCGCGCAGTCAACTCGTCGCGTTCGAGAAACAGCCGGTAACCTTCGGCCGGACGCAGATAGCCCCTGGCTTCGGGATGCTTTTCGAAGAGACGCTCTTCCCCCATCTCTTCCGCGAGACGAACGTAATGGTCGCGCTTGTCGAGCAGCGCTCTTACCAGAAACGGCATGACGGTGGAATAATCCGCCTGCATACTCTCGGTCGTCTTTGTGTAGTGTTCCTTATCCACCTTGCCCCAGGTGACGGCTTCCGAGGGCGGACAGGAAGAGAGCGAACCGTCCGTGACCGGCGCGGAGACGATTTGCGCATCGAACAGGTAGCCACGTACCTCGGGGATGCCGAGCACCTGCCCGAGTGCGGGTTCCGGCTGAAGGTTGTAGTTCTTCGGCACGCCGCCGCCGAGAATCAACGTGCCGAGAGCGTGTACCGGGTTGTCAAACAGCCCCCAGCGATGATACGCGCATGCTTCGAACACTTCGGCGTGAAGGTCGATCTCAAACCGGTGCTTCTCTCCTATGCCGGCTTTCTCCATGGCCCAGAGCTTCATCGAGTTCAGAAAAATGCTGCCATCCGCTGGAGCCCCGACAAAGATGGGGATCGCCATCCGATGACAGGTGGCGAGCAGGCCGCCCGGCGCTCCATTGCGCTGTTCCTGTGTCGCATACAGCGCGCCGAGAAGATAGCGCATCTCGGTGCCGGTCATCTTTTTCTGAAACTCAGGGCGCATCAAGCAGGCGGTGAGAAAGCGATCCTGGTGAAGAAGGACATCTTCGGCAAACGCCATATCTGTAACGCGGATCACGCCTTCTTCCAGCAGCTTCGCATCGTCGCCATAGATCGGGACTTCGTGGATGGGGCCTTCGGTGAACTCGTCCAGGCTGCGATGCCCGTCGTGATAACAGACCGCATCCGTGGTGCTGACATAGGCGATCCAACCGGTCTCAATCAGTGGAATCAGCCATGCCAGATGCTGGCCCGACACGGTCACCGGTCCCGAAAAAGATAACGTCAGGGGACAGCCCATGCCAATCGCACGGTCAAGGATGGAATAAATGCGGCGCAGGAACGCCCCGCCGAAGGCCGGCAGCGAATAAAGAAAGATTTCCTCGAGGCTCCGGCACTCATCCACACGCCGGACTACAACTCTTGTACGTTCCTCGAGACTGCACGACGTGCGGTTGGATTGTGCTTCCACGAGGCCATTCTAGCAAGCGGCGCCGGGGGCACAATCCGTGTGCATCCCTGTCCAAACAAATCGCCGCACAAACATTTTAAGACGTCGTGTTTAAGGTCCGGCTTCAGTCTCCCGAAACGTGTTGCGTGGGCCGCTGTTGGGCCGTGGAAGCCGCCAGCGCTCCCACGGTGACGTGGATCGTAGGCATGTGGCCCTGTTCGATGGAGTCCCGAATCTTCTCTTCCGAATGGAGATTCTCGAGCTTCTCCCTCAGCATCTGCCGCCGCAGCCGCGCCTCGAACTCCGCCAATTGGGCTTCGATGCTGTTCCGCTTCTTCTTGGCCGCGATCATATCTTCCCGGTAGCGCTTGAGGAAGTATCCGATGGTCTCGACCCTGATCTTGATAGATCCTGTCGGCTTGTTCTCGTCGATATCCTTGAAGCAGAAATACGGCGTGCCGGAATGCTCGACAATTTCTTCGACCACCGTATAGATCGGTGCATCGTGGCCGCATTTGAAGCTCGAAAGCTCCAGCGCGATCAGGTTCGGATGTCGCGCCACGTACTTCGCAGCCCAGATCTTGCGGCTCGTGTTCTCGCTATAGGAGTTCTTCCAGACATCGGTAATCGCCATCGGATCGGGGATTTCTCCGGAAAGAACTTCGTCGCCGAACAGCCGCCAGACAATATCGTCGTCGATGGGCAGTGCATCTTGCGGGAATACGGGATAGCCGATTTTCTGGAATTCCTCCAGAATCTCGTGGTTGACGCCCGGGTCGTTGTGATAGGGCCGTCCCAACAGCACGATCCCGAGGCCATCTTCCCGCTCCAGTCGCTCGAGCACTTCGCGGGCGCCTCCGCGCAAGGTGACGTTGT
>CAADGY010000134.1 GCA_900696665.1 uncultured Acidobacteriota bacterium | reverse complement strand
CGTCAGTTTCTCCGTCGCCTCAATCGAAGATCCTTCCGGCAGTTCGAGATGAACTGACAACTCACTCTGGTCGTCCTGCGGCATCCAGTCGCGGCCGATAAAGCGCGCCAGGAAAAAAGTGGAGGCAAAGGTGAGAATCGCGACGCCCACCACCACCCACCGGTGTGTCAAAGACCAGTCGAGCAAGCGCACATAGTTCCTGTCAAAAAACCCGTGCTTATGACCAGGCCCGCCCTCGTGTCCACCCCTTTTCGCCGGGTCCCTGCGCTTCAGCAACCGTGAGCTCAGCGAAGGCGTAAGCGTGAAAGCCACCAGCATCGATACCAGAATCGAAATGGCCATGGTCCATCCGAACTGGTTCATGTAACGGCGTGCGTAACCCGTCATGAAAGCGATAGGAACGAAGATAATGACCAGCGACAACGTTGTCGCCATCACCGCCAGCGCGATCTCTTTGGTGGCCTTCACGGCCGCTTCCATCGGTGGAAGCGCGTGTTCCTCGACATGGCGGTAAATATTTTCAAGCACAATAATCGCGTCATCAATGACAATGCCTACCGCCAGCGTCAGCCCCAGCAACGTCATGGAGTTCAAAGTGAAATCCATGGCGCGCATAAACGTGAAGGTCGCAATGATGGAGGTAGGAATGGCGATGGAACTGATTAGAACTGTCCGCCAGTCGCGAATGAACAACCAGACGATGAAGGAGGCGAGCAGGCTGCCGAGCAGAAGGTGTTCTTCAAGAGCGGCTACTGAATTTTTAATGTAAGTGGCCTGTTCCTTTACCACGTTGATGGACACGCCGCTCGGAAGCTGATCCTTGATTTCTTTCAGCCGGTGCTGAATTCCGTCCACAACCTTCACGGTGTTCGTGCCGACTTGCCGGCGGACCTCCAGAACGACGGCGGGCGTGCCCTGGTAGAAAGCAAAGGTGCGTTTTTCCGCCATCCCGTCTTCCACATAGCCTATGTCCCGGATGCGAATCGGCGCCCCGCCCACGTTTTTTACGATGATGTTGTTAAAGTCGGCGACACGCTCCACGCGCCCCATTGTGCGCACGCCCACTTCGGTGGGACCCCGGACGATACGGCCTCCGGGCGCTTCGATGTTCTCCGTGCGGATCGCGTTCTCTACATCCTGGGCCGTGAACTGGTAACCGTTCAGCTTGTTGATGTCGAGATAAACATTGATCTGCCGGAGTTGTCCTCCGTTGATGTCAACGCCGCCCACGCCATCCACGGTCTCGATGGCGCGCCGGATCTGCTTGTCCGCGATCTCTGTCAGTTCCCGCACGGGCCGCTCACCACTGACGGCGAGCGTGATGACAGGGTCGGAATCGGGGTCTGCCTTCGCCACCACGGGTGGAAGGATATTCGGTGGCAGGTTGCGAACGGCGGCGCTGACCTTTTCGCGAACGTCCTCCACCGCTTCCCCGATATCGCGTTCCAGCACAAAAGTGACGATGATGTTTGCATTCCCCTCGGAGACGATGGCCCGCATTTCGTCGATGCCGCTGATGGCGGCGATCGATTCCTCGAGCGGCAGCACGACCTGCGAGGTCATCTCTTCGGGGCTCGCGCCGGGCAGTCGCATCCTGACATACACCGTCGCGGCGTCGCTTTTGGGGAACAGATCGACGCCAAGTTGCAGGAAGCTGAACACCCCCATGACGACCAGGAACATGATCAGCATGAAGGCGAACACCGGCCGGTTTACGCAGATCTCGGATAAGCGCACAAAAAGCCTTTCGAACTAGCGTCCTGTCTCCGAAGTCCACCACATTCGTTCGATACGCACAGCCTCTTGGCCGTCGCGGCTCATAATCAAAAGATTTCCTGAGCCGCGTGCGTGGGAAGCGGCCGTGACGGTTGAAGCGAACTTCCGCGACAGCGTATCTACATACAACGAGTGTAGCGCTGCCGAGGTTACAGGGCCGGGCGCCGTAGCCCTCCTGACGTGTGCAGCACGGCGTTCGTCAGCGCGCCCTGTATGGGTTGTTTATCGATACGCCCGATTGGCGGTGGTAGCCGCGATTCCTGTTAAACCGGACCGGTTCGCGCGTGGCGCGAAGTCTCCCTCTATTGGGGGATGGTCAACTGCTGCCCGGGCTTTATCTTGTCTGGATCTGACAGCTTATCGCGATTGGCTTCGAAAATGCGCATGTAGGCGTTCGCGTCGCCGTAGAATTGCTTGCTGATTTTCGACAACGAGTCTCCGGCTTGCACTGTATATGTTTGCGCAGCAGCCTGCGTCTGTTCCGCCGCAGCCGCCTGTCCGGCACGCTGCTCGACCCGTAGATCGCAGGTGAGGTCGGAATAAGAAGGGTCGACCAGCTTGATCTGGTCCCAAACCTTGTTCTTGGCATCTTCACTCGGAGCGGCGCCCCTTATTAACAGCTTGTTATTCTCCACGTGAACGTTCTCCAGCCGGACGCCTTGCTGTTCGATCACTCGTAGCACCGATCCGTACTTTTCCTTGAGTTGCTGCGTGCGTTGTTGTTTGTCGTCTGCCATGATTTTTCCTGGAGATGGTTTCTCCTGAAGTTGGACGCAGAATTGCTCACTTCTGAGCGGGAAATGAGTACTGGAACCGCCCAACCCGGTAAATCGCCGTCTTGTCCTTTCAGCGATTAAATCACACCATTTAATGGATTTCCATTCATTTCATAGGGTTACTGACTGAAACTGCGTGTTGAGCTATATCCGGACGTTCTGCGGGCGCCTGCCGATTTGAGGTGTCCGTCGAAGCCAGAGCCACCGGCAGGAAATTGCTTCGGGCCGTGGGCAAACTGCGCTGGGTTCTGGGCACCCGGTCGTCTGGGTCAATAATTCGTTGTCACTCGGGAGGGAGCAACATGAGCACTCAGCCAATTCATGGAAATCCTGCGCCGGACCTCGTTCAAGTCCGGGGTTCGATTGAAGAGATCATCCATCAACGACTGGCGGAGGAGCGGGCACGACTGGAACGGGAGGCCGGGCTGGCGAACCATGGCGTCCACCATTTCAAACGCCCCGCGGAACGCGCATTCACGAAGAGCGAGCGCGGACGTACTACGCTGCTGTTCGGCGGCCTGACCTGGAAACACGAAAAGCTGGTTCACGGGGCGCTGGAAGGTCTCGGCTATCTGGCGGAGACCATCCCGACACCGAACGTCGCCGCATTCCAGTTGGGTAAAGAATACGGCAACAACGGCCAGTGCAACCCCACGTATTTCACAGTCGGGAACCTGGTCCAGTATCTCCAGCAACTTGAAGAGCAGGGCGTTCCCAAGCAGGAAATCATAGACCGCTATGTGTTCTTCACCGCGGGCGCGTGCGGACCATGCCGTTTCGGCATGTACGAAGCGGAGTACCGCCTGGCGTTGCGCAATGCGGGCTTCGACGGGTTCCGCGTGCTGCTGTTCCAGCAGTCCGGGGGACTGAGCCAGTCCGATGCGGAAGCCGGGCTCGAGATGAACCTCGACTTCTTCCTTGGCATTCTGAACGCGCTGAACTGCGGCGACGTGCTGAATGAAGTTGCCTACCAGATCAGGCCTTACGAAGTGGAAGCCGGAGCCACCGACTCCAGGCTCGACCAGGTAATGGACTACATGCATGAGGTGTTCCGCGGCAAGCAGCCGTGGAAGCTTGACGGGAAGATGTCATCCTTCCTCGGCGGTTTCCGGGACACGGCCGAGTACATGGGCAAGTTTCTGAACCAGTTGAAGGGCGATGACTACACCGCCGCTCTCGAACATTGCCGCGACCGCTTCGACGAAATTGAGGTAGACCGCCTCCGGGTGAAGCCCATCGTGAAGATTACAGGCGAATTCTGGGCCCAGACCACCGAGGGTGACGGCAACTTCAACATGTTCCGTTTCCTCGAGCGGGAAGGCGCGCAGGTGCTGGTGGAGCCGATCGGGACCTGGATCATGTACATGATCCACCAGGTCATTCAAAAGTATAGGGATCTGAAGGGTCTGGAGGAAGGCGCAGTCCTACCGCCGGTCTGGAAAATCGGCAAACGCGCGAAGATCGAGTGGGAGTTTCGCAACAAAGTCGCCAAGCTGAAACTCGCTGAAGCTATCTTCAAACGCGAATATCATCGCATTGTAGAAGCGTTGGGCGGACTGGCGCATCATCTGGCCGATCAGTACGAGTTGCAGCGCATGGGCCATCCGTTCTACAACTCGCGCGCGGGCGGAGGCGAGGGGCACCTTGAAGTAGCGAAAAACATCTATTACTCAAACAAAGACCTCGCTCACATGGTGTTATCGCTGAAGCCGTTCGGGTGCATGCCCTCCACGCAATCCGACGGTGCTCAGGCCGCGGTCGTCTCCACGTTCAAAGACATCATTTATCTGCCGATCGAAACCTCCGGCGAAGGCGAAATCAACGCGCACAGCCGTGTGCAGATGGCGCTCGGCGAAGCGAAGAACAAAGCCAAGCTGGAATTCCAGGAAACATTGAACAAAGTGGGCTTGACGGTGGAAGAATGCCGCGCTTTTGCCGATGCGCATCCGGAAATGAAGCGGCCGATGTACCGCGTGCCGCACACCAAGGGTATCGTCGGGCAGGCGGCGAATTTCGTCATGCACATTGCCGGCCGGATGAAGCAGGAGAACTGGACACCAGAACGGCGGAACGCCGTTCTGGTGAATTAGAAGCCGGGTTTAATTTGAGGTAGCCGACTACATGGAAAGAACTTTTCTCATAGGCATGGACGTGGGCTCCACCACGGTGAAAGCCGTGGTGGTGGACGCCGCAACCGACCAGATTGTCTGGCAGGATTACCAGCGTCACGATACGAAACAGCCGGAAAAGGTTATCGAGTTCCTGAAGCGTTTCGAACAGGAATTGGACGGTTTCAGCGTTCAGAACTCCCGCATCTTCATCACAGGTTCCGGGGGCAACGGGCTGTCGAAGTACATCGGCGCGAAGTTTGTTCAGGAAGTGAACGCCGTTTCCTTAGCGGTGGAGAAGTTGTATCCCGCCTGTGGCTCCGTTATCGAATTGGGTGGGCAGGACGCCAAGATCATCATCTTCAAGGAAGACCCCGAAACCGGCCGTAAAAAGAAGATTCCTTCGATGAACGACAAGTGCGCGGGAGGAACCGGGGCGGTCATCGATAAGATCAACGCGAAGCTGAGAATTCCCCCGGAAGATCTCTGCAAGATGGGCTACAAGGGATTGAAGCTCCATCCCGTGGCCGGCAAGTGCGGCGTGTTCGCGGAGACCGATATCAACGGCTTGCAGAAATCCGGTGTTCCGCCGGATGAGCTAATGGCGTCGCTGTTTGAAGCCATCGTGATGCAAAACCTCTCCGTGCTGACGCGAGGCAACACGCTGCGGCCGGAAGTGCTTCTACTCGGCGGGCCGAACTGCTACATCACCGGCATGCGTGACTGCTGGAAGCACAATATCCCGAAAATCTGGGAAGAACGTGCGTTTCCGCTGCCTGAAGGCGCCGATCCCGAGACACTGATCAAGACTCCCGATAACGCTCAGTACTTCGCTGCTATCGGCGCCGTCGAATTCGGAAAAACCGAAAGCGAGACTGTTGGCCGGTACACAGGTTGGGAAAAGCTTCAGTGGTACATCGAAGTCGGCAGGGAGGAAGAGAAGCGTAAGAAGGGTGGCAATGGCGGTCTGGCCAAGAGCGCGGATGAACTGGCGGCGTTCAAGGCCAAGTACAGCCACAAAAAGTTCGTTCCGGCTACTTTCCGGCTAAACCAGGTAGTGGAAGGATTCATTGGCATCGATGGCGGTTCCACGTCCACGAAGGCGGTCCTGCTTTCGAAGGACAGCGAACGGCGCATCCTGGCCAAGGCATACCAGCTTTCCAAGGGGAATCCCATCGAGGACACGATGGAGATTTTCTCCAAACTCCAGCACCAGGTTACGGAGCAGGGCGCTAAACTCAATGTCCTTGGCGTTGGCACGACCGGGTACGCGAAGGACATTTTGAAAGATGTTATTGGCGCGGATGCCGCAGTGGTGGAGACGGTAGCCCACACTCAGGCGGG
>CAADGY010000133.1 GCA_900696665.1 uncultured Acidobacteriota bacterium | reverse complement strand
GAACTTGGCGTAAAACCGGAACCCCACCAGGTAAGTGCAAGCGGCTGCGGCCACCAGCCAAATGCTGTTAATCGGCTCCCCCCGCTCGAGCGCAATGGCGCCGAACGCGAGCGCTCCGGCCACGGCAATACCGGCCCAGATCAGATGCCCAACGAATTTTTTCATAAGGAATGAATTCTATCGAAGCGCGGAGGAGAGCGTCCGCCCGGTGCTTCAGAATCGCTTGAGGGCCATCAACATCGGCCTTGTGTTCCGGCCGTCAGGCAATTCCACGGAGTGAACTACTTTCCAGGCCTTATCCATGGCGCCGATATACGTGGCATTGCCACGTTCGCTGCCCATCAAAATAACGGAGAGTTCCTGCTGCGGGTAGTTGAGGATACGGTACTGCAACTCGCCCTTGTCCGATCGCCAGTGATCGTCGGACGGCGTGCCGAGTTTCCGGATCACCGCATGGTAATCGTCGTGCGCCGTCAGACCGATCTCGGACTGCAATACCGTCGTGTAGTTGACACGTGTGCCGGCGGGACCTCCCCGGAAAAGACTCACTACCACCACGCACGCGATAATGCCGATGAGCAGCACTCCGCCAATCAACTTGCTGATCCTCGATTCCGAATTGCTTTCGAACCGAAGGCCAACGGCGGGTGCAGGCGGCGGGAGTTCCGTCCCTCCCGCAACGGGCTGGACGTCATTGACCGCGCGCGGCATTTCGATGACGCGTTTGTTAGCCGGCCACACCGCCCCCGCCCGGAGTTCCAACTCTTTCAACAGCCCCAGAATCATGACCGGCTCATCGACTCTGGAAATCTCGCCAAGGTAACGCCGCGGAATCCAGACTTCGTCGCCCGACGCAGTGTTCCTTACCAGGATCTCGGACCATGTGGAGCGCTGAAACCGCCACTCGTTATGGTCCACATTCAACAGCGGAGGATAAAACGAGAACGGACGTTGGCCGAATTGCTCCAAAGGCGGAGGTATGGGCGGCACCGGCATGGCTGCTTCTATGGTAGCCCCTTCCGCCCGCGGCAGCACGCGCCTGGTGTCAAAGGCGTTACGGAGCCGCACGCGAGAGCAAGCGGCTTTCTGTATTTTTCAACAAACTCGCTAATTCTTTTTTATGCTGACTTCGCGGAAGAAGACGGTCGACTTAGCGTCGTGGTTTTGAAGGCCGATGTAGCCGGTCTCCGGACGAGGTCCGCGAACCGGTTCGTACCACGCCTTTCGCGGCGGCACCTCTTGTCCTTCCACATATTCGTTGACTTTCTGACCGTTCACGAAAACCGTTGTTTTCGGCCCTTTCAGCACAATATCCATGGTGTTCCACCCTGAACCGGACGTCTGGGGGCGGGCTGTGGCTTTGCTGATGGAGTAGATGGCTCCGGTGCAGTGCCACTCATCTCCGCTGGATTCGATCTGAACTTCGTAGCCGTTGTGGACGCCGTACCACGGGTCCTTCGGCGGCTCGGGCAGCCGGATGATCACACCGGAATTCCCGTGTCCTTCGGTCGTTCGGAATACCACCCGGAGTGTAGCATTTGCGAACTTCTCACGCTCATAAAACAGGAGGCCCATGCCGCCCTCCGTCTTGAGCTCTCCGTTCTCGACAACGAACCGCCCCGGGCCCACCATTTTCCAGCCCGTCAAATCCTTGCCATTGAATAGCTGCTTCCATTCGGCGGCGTATAAACCAGCGGCCACTACACAAAAAAGTGCAAGAAATCGCATTGGAGCTTCTCCCGTTCGTCGAAACTCTCATTCTAGCGCGTGGGCGGGTAGTACCCGGCCTGTAACCCGCACGCTATACTTCCGGTGTCGCGCGTACGATAATCCCTTTGGAGGTTGCATGAGGATATTCGCCGTTGCGGCTTTTGTTGTGTGTCTCGGTTCCAGTTCGCTTCTGGCCGACTTCAGCTACGATCAGTCATCAAAGGTTACGGGCGGCGCCCTGGCTAGCATGATGAAGATTGTCGGAGCTTTTTCCAAAAAGGCGAGGGAGCCCATCCGGTCCACTGTGCTGGTGAAAGGAAACCGGATGGCGACCGTCAGCGCAGGCAGTACCCAGATTGTCGATCTGGACAGCGAAACCATTACCGACGTCAACCCGGAAAAGAAGACCTATTCCGTGATCACTTTCGCCCAAATGACCCAGGCGCTGCAGCAGATGGCACGCAAAATGGAAGGCGAAACCAAAGCAAATATGAATTTCAAGGCCTCGGTGAAGGACACCGGCGAAAGCAAGAACATCTCGGGCCTTGATACCCGGCGGGTCATTCTGACTATCGAGATGGAAGGAACCGACAAGGAGTCGGGGCAGACGGGCGCTATGACCGTGACATCGGACATGTGGCTGGCCGCTGCGGTGCCGGGTTACGACGAGGTGAAAGAGTTTCAAAAGCGCATGGCTCAAAAACTGGCCTGGACACCAGGCTCTACGATGCCGATGATGCAGCCGGGAATGGCGAAAGGCATGGCGGAGCTTTGGAAGGAATCGTCGAAGCTCGAAGGCATGCCGGTCCTGATGGTCGTGACGATGGGAGCAAAAGGCCAGGGCGGCGAGATGCCGGAAGGTTCGGCACAATCCGCCCGGCAACAGCAGGCTCCTCCGCCGCCTTCAGCCGGTGAAGCGGCCGAAGGCGCGGCAGCCGGCGCCATCGGCTCCAGATTGGGACGCTTGGGAGGACTCGGCGGATTTGGAGGTTTCGGGCGCCGGAAGAAGCAACAGCAGAAAGAGCAGGCCGCCGCGCCCACTCCACAGGAAACCTCAGCCGAATCCCAGAGCGCCGGTTCCGGCGCGAGCGCGGGAGCCCTGCTTGAGATGACCACGGAATTGGGCAGTTTTTCTTCTGCCGTGGTTGATGGTTCGCGCCTGGAGGTCCCCTCCGGCTTTAAGCAGGTCGAGAGCGAAATGCTCAAACACCTCAAATAGTCTCAAATAGCTTCTTGCTCCACCGGGCACGCCTTGCGAATTTGTGATGTTATAGACTTGGATCTCTGCCCGTAATTAGGAGGAAGAGTCTTGTTCAAGGCACAAACTCGCTTCGCAGTGATCCTGCTCTCTGTCTCCGGATGGGCTGCCGCGGACGTACGCCTGCCCTCGCTGATCTCCGATCACATGCTGATTCAGCGGGATGCGCCGGCGCGAATCTGGGGAAAAGCCGATCCGGGCGAGCAGGTCACAGTGACGCTCGCCAGCAGCACCCGCAGCACGACAGCAGACGCGCTCGGCAGGTGGGAGGTGTTCCTTCCGCCGGTGCAGGCTGGCGGCCCTTTCGAACTCACCGTGAAAGGGAAGAATACGCTCCAGGTGAACGACGTTCTGGTTGGCGACGTATGGGTCGCCTCCGGACAGTCGAATATGGTCTGGCAGGTAAGCCGTTCCGATAATGCGCAGCAGGAGATCGCATCGGCCAGGTTCCCGCGCATCCGTCTCTTCAAAGCCGCATTGAAAGCGTCGGACTATCCGCTGGACGATGTCGAGGGCGTCTGGACGGCCTGTAATTCCGATACCGTCGGCGCATTCTCCGCCGTGGGTTATTTTTTTGCGCGCGATTTGCACAAGAAGTATGGGGTACCGGTGGGTGTTATTCAATCGGCATGGGGAGGAACCCCTGCGGAATCCTGGATCAGCCCCACCTCGCTAGCCGCCGACCCCGCGCTGATTTCTGTATATGCGGATTGGGCCCAACTGATCTCCGATTATCCCGAAGCTCGCGCACGATATGAAATACGGCTGAAGGAATGGGAGGAGAAAAACAAGACGCCGGGCGGCACTCCGGCGCCCGGCAGGCCCGGCCCTCCTGTCGGACCCGGCCACCCGTGGGAACCCTCGTCACTGTACAACGCCATGATCGCGCCGCTCACTCCCTATGCGATCAAAGGGGCTATCTGGTACCAGGGCGAGAACAATGCTCACAAAAGCCGTTCGTACGTTTACCGGCGCCTCTTTCAGGCGATGATTCAGGATTGGCGCCGCTCCTGGGGCCAGGGAAACTTTCCGTTCCTCTTCGTGCAGCTCGCAAACTACGCCAAGACGCCCGCCGGGAGCGAATGGCCGGAACTCCGCGAAGCGCAGACCATGGCGCTTGGCCTCAGCAAGACCGGCATGGCCGTCACCATTGATATTGGCAACCCGAACGACATACACCCGACAAACAAGCAGGATGTGGGACACCGGCTCGCGCTGGCGGCGCGGCACATCGCCTACGGCGAAGACATTGTCTATTCAGGCCCACTGTTTCGAGAGGTTACAGAAGAAGGCAAATCCTTGCGCGTGTGGTTCAGTCACATCGGTGGAGGACTGACGGCGAAAGGCGGCCCGCTGCGCGCGTTTGAAGTGGCCGGCCGCGACAAAAAGTACGTCCCGGCCAATGCAGCCATCGAGGGGAAAACGGTTATCGTGTCGAGCGAGAGCGTCGCGGAGCCGATGTACGTTCGCTACAACTGGGCAGACAGCCCGGACGGCAACCTTTACAACGCCGAAGGATTGCCCGCTTCACCTTTCCGCTCCGAAGAATGGACCGCACCGGCGGTGTACCGGTAGCTATCGGTCCGGGATGCCGCGGCGGGTGAGTTACTCACACGACGCTTGTGATTCGCTGAACGCCCGGCCACAAGCGAGCTTGGTCACATAATCGCCGTGGGTGGTGCGGGTTCGTCGGGCCGGCCTGCGTTCGCCAGTGGCACCCGCACCATCACCAACCCGAGCAGCACAAGCACCGCCAGGGCAATCAGCAGCGGCGGATGCTCGAAGATGACAGGCAGCGGCCATTCAAAGAACCGGAAGGTTGCAACGACGAGTCCCATCAGCGCTTCTCCGGCGATCAGCCCGGAAGCGGTAAGCACCCCTGCATTTTCCACCCGGGCTTTCTGAGCCTCGTTGAACGCCCGCCGCTCTCGCATGGAGTCTGTGATCCAGCGGATAACACCGCCGATGAAGATCGCGGATGTGGTCTCGAGCGGCAGGTACATGCCCACCGCGAAAAGCATGGGGCTGCGCACCTGCACCATGATCAAGGCGAAACCCATCATGATGCCCACTACCACCAGCGGCCACGGCATATCGCCGCCGACGATGCCTTGCGCCAGCGACGCCATCAAGCCTGCCTGGGGGGCCGATAACGCACGGTCGCCAAAGCCGGTTCCGCCCGCATTGATGTTGCCCTGATGCAGCAGCAATAGCGGAAAATAGAGCAGGAGACTGGCCGCCGCCACGCCGATGAAGTCGCCGATCTGCATGCTGCGCGGGGTGCCGCCGAGAATGTGGCCGACTTTCAGATCCTGCAGCATCTCACCCGCTACCGCGGAAGAAACGCAAACCACGGCCGCCACACCGAGCACGGCCGCCACACCCGTGATGCCTGAAACACCGATAGACACCATCAGCAATGCCGCAATGATGAGCGTCGATAAAGTCAGGCCGGAAATCGGATTATTCGACGACCCGATCAACCCGACCAGATTGCCCGAGACCGCGGCAAAGAAGAAGCCGAGGACGATCATCACCAGCGCGGCTACTACGCCGCCGGCCAGCGTACCCGAAAAATAGGTGTACAGCAGGACCATGCAAATCAACGTGGCGCCGAGACCAAGGAACACGGTTCTCGAACCCAGGTCGAGTTCTGTGCGGTTCGTAGCCTGTTTTTGCCCACTGGCTTTTTTGAGATCCGAAATCGAGCGCCGGATTCCCGCACCCAGGCTCTTTCTCATGCGAAAGAGCGTGTAGGCCGCGCCGACCAGCATTCCACCCACGGCAATCGGCCGGACAATGTTGAGCCACACTGAGGTTGCGGCGCCGGCCCAGTCTTCCGCGGTAGCGTCCGCGGGCAAAGTGATCTGGAGTTGCGGCCCCAGAAAATAGATGAACAGCGGAACCAGCAGTCCCCAAGCCACCACACCACCCGAAAAATTCAGCGCGGCGAGCCGCGGACCGATGATATAGCCGACACCGAGGTAGGCGGGACTGACGTTTGGAGCCGAAATCATCGTCACGCCCCCCACCCCAATGGCCGGAGATTCGGCGGTTCTTCCGAGTCGCAGCAGAGTGCTGCCCAACTCGCCGATCCGGATCATGAAATCATTCGATGCCGAAAATACCCTGACGACCCCAAGCGAGTAGATCAGCGCTCCGAAGCCCATCGCGGAGAACAGAATTCCAGCCGCTTTGCTGCCGTGCTGGCCCGCTTTATGAATTTCCGAAGCAGCCACGGATTCCGGGAACGGCAACTCCCTGTCTTCCACCATCACGCGGCGCAGCAGCGTGACGAAGAGAATGCCCAAAACGCCGCCCACCATCATGAGGACCGTGGAAGGCCAATAGGCGTGCTCAAAATCGAAAGACGGCCACGCGCCGGAGATTACGAACGCCGGAATAGTGAAAATGGCGCCGGCGGCGACTGATTCCCCGATGGAACCGACCGTCCGCGCCATGTTCTCTTCCAGAATCGAGGCCCTCCAGATGCGCAGGATCGCCATGCCGATCACCGCGGCGGGGTAAGTGGCCGCAATGGTCATGCCGGCCCGGAGACCGAGGTACGCGTTCGCGGCGCCCAGGATGACGGTCATGATAAGGCCTAGAATCAGCGCCCGGGCTGTGAACTCACGCATACTGACGTTCTGCGGCACATAGGGGGTGTATTGTTTCTCGTTCATTCGGCGAGTCCTCGAAGTTGGAAAGACATGACAGACTGAAAGGCCGGATTCCTCAGGACAGGCGTGCGCGCACTTTGTCGCTCAATGCCTTGCCGTCGACGCGTTTGCCGGCCAGCTTGGCCTGGGCGGCCTTCATTACCGCACCCATCTGCTTGAGTGAATTCACGCCGGTCTCCGATAGCGCGGCGGCGATGGCCGCCTCCACATCCTCTTCGGACGCGGCGGCGGGCAGGTACGTCTCAATCAGCCGCATCTCCGCCTCTTCTTTCCCGGCCAGGTCGGCTCTGCCGCCTTTGCGGAACATGTCCGCGGATTCGCGGCGCTGTTTCATCAAGGTGTTCAGCACCCGGATCTCAGAGGTTTCATCGAGCGGCTTCATGGAATCCACCTCCTGCTTTTTCAGGGCGGCCTTCATCATCCGCAAAGCGCTGAGACGGGCTTCGTCATGGTCCCTCATCGCCTGGACCATGTCCTTCTGGACTCGATCGAGTAAGGGCATGACGTTTGATATTCTAGAATATCTAATCACATCTTCATAACCGGCATGCATATACGTAAGCAACGGCTACTGACCCCGGGCCCCACTCCTCTCTATCCACCCGCCCTGCAAGCGATGATGGCCAGCGATCTGCACCACCGCACCGAGGATTTCCGCAAACTGTATCGCTCAACCCTCTCCAGCCTCAAAGAAGTGATGGGAACAGAGAACGACGTCCTCATCCTGGTTTCGTCGGGGACCGGTGCGATGGAGTCGTCCGCCTCCAACTTTTTTTCCAAAGGGGACAAGGTGATTGTCTGCTCAGCCGGAAAATTCGGCGAGCGTTGGGGTGAGATCGCGAAGGCCTACGGGCTGAACGCGACAATCCTCAAAGCCGAGTACGGCCAGGTGGTTCCTCCGGAGCAGGTGCAGGCGGCGCTCGATGCCGAACCGGCCACGCGCGGCGTATTCGTGCAGGCTTCCGAAACGTCGACGGGAGCGGCGCACGACGTGCGCTCCATGGCCAGCATCGTATCGAAAACAGACGCCCTCTTTGTGGTGGATGCCATTACCGGATTGGGCACCATGCCGCTCGACATCGACGGATGGGGCATGGATATCGTAATCGGCGGATCGCAGAAAGCATTCATGATCCCGCCCGGGCTGGCGTTTTTGTCGATCAGCAAGAAGGCTTGGGCGCGCGCCGAGAGCGCCGACCTGCCGCATTACTATTTCGATCTGACCAAAGAGAAGAAGAATGCCGGGAGCGGCGAATCAAGCTGGACGCCGAACACCAGCCTGATTCTCGCCTTGAACGCCGCCCTCGAATATATCAAGTCCGTTGGAATGGACAAACTGGTGGAGAACGCGCAGTTGCTGGCGCGCGGCACACGGGAGGCGGTGATGGCGCTCGGGCTCGATCTGTTTGCGCCCGGCTCTCCCGGCTCGTCCGTGACGTCCGTGCGCGCGCCCAAGAATTTGGATTCCGGCGTTATCGTGAAGGAGTTCCGCAACCGTTTCAACTCGATCATCGCCAATGGGCAGGGATCGATGAAGGGCAAGATTTTCCGTATCGCCCACCTGGGGTACTTCGATTTCGCCGACCTGTTCGCCGTCATTTCCGAACTCGAGATCATCCTGAACGCCAACGGATTTCCCGTCGAGTTCGGCAAGGGTGTAGCAGCGGTCCAGAAAGTGTATGCGGAATCGGCGGTAGGAAATCAGGAAGCCGTGAAGGTCTGAGGAAGAGCCATTCTACACAATGAAAATTCTGATAGCGGAACCTCTATCCCCGGCGGCGCTGGACGTCTTTAAGAGCCAGCGGGATTTCGACGTAGTCGTCTCCAACCCGAAGGAGTACGCCGGGCATCTTGCGGACGCTGATGCTCTCGCAGTTCGCAGCGCGGTCAAGGTTACGCGGGAGGTGCTCGAAAAAGCGCCCAAGTTGCGCGTCATCGGCCGCGCGGGCGTCGGAGTCGACAATGTAGACCTGGAAGCGGCGACGGCGGCGGGCGTGCTGGTGATGAACACACCCGGGGGCAACGCGGTCTCGGTGGCAGAGCACACGCTGGCGCTGATGCTCGCGCTGGCACGTTTCATCCCACAGGCGGATTCCTCCACCTCGAGCGGCAAATGGGAAAAGAAGCGTTTTCTCGGTAGTGAGCTTCGAGGAAAAACGCTGGGAGTAATCGGGCTCGGCAGCATAGGCCGGGAAGTGGTGAAACGCGCGCGCGCGTTCGACATGCGCATCATCGCAAACGATCCTTACGTCAGCTCGCAGACGGCGGCGGACCTGAACATCGAGTTGCTCGACCTGCCTGTTCTCTATGCTCTCAGCGATTACATCTCGCTGCACGTGGCGTTGACGCCCGAGACAACGCATATGCTTGACGCACAGGCGTTCGCGCAGATGAAAGCCGGCGTGCGAATCATCAATTGCGCCCGCGGTGAACTCATTGATGTGGATGCTTTGCGTGAAGCCCTGGCAGCGAAGCGGGTGGCGGGCGCGGGTCTGGATGTCTTCGAACCGGAGCCGCCGCCCGCCGACTACGAGCTTTTCGGCCACGATAACGTGATCACTACTCCGCATATCGCCGGTTCGACCGAGGAGGCGCAGGAGATCGTCGGCGTGCGAATCGCCGAGCAGATGGTGGAGTACCTGAAGAACGGGGTGGCCATCAACGCGGTGAATATGCCCGCCCTTTCGCCGGAACAGTATAGAACCATGCGCCCGTACATCCTGCTCGCGGAGCGTCTGGGAGCCTTTGCGGCGCATATCGCCATCGGCAATCCACGCTGTGTCCGGCTCGTGTATGCGGGCAAAATCGCCAGCAGCAATACAAATCTTGTGCGAAATGCCGGAATCGCGGGCGTGCTGAACCGGTCGCTATCCCAGAAGGCAAACCTGGTGAATGCGATGCAACTGGCAAACCAGCGGGGGCTGGATATTGTCGAAAAGCATGAAACCCGTTCCGAGTACATGGATTCCGTGCGCGTAGAACTGGAGACCGACTCCGGGATAACCGCGGTGGAAGGAGCGGTGCTTCTCGAGAAACCCCGGTTGATTCAGGTGGACGGCATCTATTGCGAAGCCCCGTTGAGCGGACACCTGACCTTCATGAAGAATGAGGACGTTCCCGGCGTAATCGGTCATGTCGGCTCCGTGCTGGGGAAAAACGGTGTCAATATCGCCAACTTTTCGCTCGGCCGGCAGGATTCTCCAGCCCGCGGGGCGCCGCTTACGGCTATAGCCGTCGTAGAAACCGACGGGCCTCTAACGGAACCGGTGCTTGCCCAGCTACGGGAGCATGCCGCGGTGAAACTGGCGCGCGCGGTGACGCTGCCCGGTTGACATTATCCGCCATCGGCGTTCACCGTATTCGGGCGCTTCGGACACCTTACCTAGATACGACTGGTTTGTCTGAAAGTGGGTGTTTTCGTTTGCTCGCTTCGATTTACGTATGCTACGATAGTAATGCTCGCATGGAGCCCAGCCTTCAGGTCCCAACAATTCCCAAAGACGGAGTGATTCACACCAGAGAATGAGTTTTACTGTTTTCCTCGGAAATTTACCCACCTGGGTTACGGCTGACGATATTAAATCGTGGCTGATGGCGGAGAGCCTTGTTGCTGATGCGGTCAAGGTGATCCGAAACCCCGAGACTCAGGAATCCAAAGGTTTCGCCTTTATCGACGCGCCCAACGCGGAAGAGATGCAATCCATCATCAAGCGGTTCGACCGGGCGCCTCTCGAGGACCGGTTGCTTCGCGCGAATCCCGCGCAGCCACCGCGGCCTAAAGGCCAGATAGGTGTCAAGCCAGGCGCCCAGCCCGTACCGGCGGCCGACAAGGCCCGCCGCGGAGGAAAGAAGCACAAACGCATTGCACGAGGGCCGTCCGGTCCGCAGAGCGCTTTTGCCGAAGAACTGGCCAAGGCTCTGTAGCTCTTCAAGCCCACAAAGCGATAACCGTCACCACGCTCCCCTTGTTGCACCTTTCCACGGCGGACTCCTTCATTGCTTCCTTGGCTATCAGAGCCCGGCGCACACGCATCTAACTCTGCAGGTGGGAATTGCTCTGCCCCAATGTTATACTCGTTACGCTAGAGATGCGGGGGAGAAGTGTGCTTTATGTGATTTTCCCTTGAACGAAAGGTGGCAGTGTGAATGATCTCCTGATAATTCGAATCCTTTTCGTAGTTGTCCTGGCAATATCGGCGTTTTTTCTTCGACCCTTTGAGTTGCCTTCCGCAGTGGGTGCCGGCTTAGGTCTAATACTCGGAATCGGAATTGTTTTCTTTGAGATCCGGCTGAAGCAGGTAAGTCTGAAACGTTTGATGGGCGCGGCTGTCGGCTCCGTATTGGGAATTTTGGGAGCTTTTCTGATCTCACTGATTCTGGACCGTTCGTTCCCTTCTCAGACTGGCACAATCCCGTTTATCCAGTTGGGCATCTTGCTGTGGATGGCGTATGTCGGCTTGGTGGTTGGCGCAAACAAAGGAGACATGTTAAACCTCGCCGCTTTCGGCGGGCTCTTCGGCGGAGAAAAATCCAGCAAGCACTCCTTTAAAATTCTGGACACTAGTGTGATCATTGATGGACGTATTGCCGATATCGCGGAAACCGGCTTCCTGGATGGCACGCTCGTAATCCCGCAATTTGTCTTGCGGGAATTGCAACTTGTCGCCGATTCGGCCGACTCCATGAAGCGAAACCGGGGACGCCGTGGCCTGGACATTCTTCAACGGATCCAAAAGATTTCCGAACTTAACGTGCAAATCCTGGAGGACGACTTTCCACACGTGCGCGATGTGGATATGAAGTTGATCGAACTCGCAAAACTCTACGATTGCAAGATCGTCACCAACGATTTCAACCTTAACAAGGTGGCGCAGTTACATGGAGTGGAAGTTCTGAATATCAACGAACTCGCCAACGCCCTCAAGCCCATCGTGCTGCCCGGTGAACTCATGCGAGTGTTCATCCTCAAAGAAGGCAAGGAGTACAACCAGGGCGTCGCGTACCTCGACGACGGAACCATGGTGGTGGTAGATAACGCCAAACGCATGATCTCGAAGACGATCGACATCACCGTCACCAGCGTTCTGCAAACTACGGCGGGCAAGATGATTTTCGGCCGTTTCGACGAGCGCACGCATGCGGTGTATGAAAAGACGTCCCCGGCCGACCGCGGCCACGAACGGCCGCACCGCGAATCGCACAGCACCGCCGCCACACCGCCAGGCGTCTAAAGACCGGACTGCCGATGGCGGCCTCGTATACCATACGACTATGAGATTGGTGGTGGCCCTACTCGTTTGCGTATCGGCACAGGCGCAGGATTTTTCCAATATCAAGGTGGAAAAGGTCTCTGCCGGCCACCAGTTCACAGAAGGTCCGGCGTGGTCCCGCGAAGGATTCCTGTTATTCAGCGACGTCCCCGCGGACAAAATCCATCGCCTGGTTCCCGGAAAGGGTGTAGACGTTTTCCGGGAAGACTCCCACGGCGCCAACGGCAATACGTTTGACACAAGAGGGCGTCTCTACACCTGCGAAAGCCGTACACGGCGCGTCACGCGAACAGACAAGAATGGAAAAATCGAGGTCCTCGCCGAACGCTGGCAGGGCAAGAGGCTTAATGCGCCGAACGATATTGTCGTCCGCCGCGATGGGCATATTTACTTTACCGACCCGGCTTTCGGAAACCAGGCGGACACGCGAGAGTTGGATTTCTACGGTGTATACCACATCAGTTCGAAAGGGGAAATGGAACTGATCGCCAGGCCATCCGGCCGTCCAAATGGCATAGGATTATCGCCGGACGGCAAAATCCTCTACGTAGCTAATTCCGACGAGCGGAACCTGCGCGCCTACCAAGTGGACCGCCGTGGAACTGTGTCGGGCGAGCGGGTGCTGATCTCCGGTATCGATGGCGTGCCGGACGGAATTGCAGTGGACGAGAAGGGCAACATCTACATCACAGCCAAAGGAGTCGCGGTTTATACGCCCGAGGGCAAGCTGCTCGAAACCATTAAAATCGCGGAACGCCCCACCAACTGCACGTTCGGCGATCCCGATCTCATGACGCTCTACATTACAGCGCAAACGTCGGTGTACCGCGTGCGCCTGGATGTCCGGGGCGCGGTGCCGTAGTGGTTTCCGCTTGCTAACGGTGCCGCGTAGCTCCAAAGTCCAGGACAGCAGGCGATACCCCAAACGCCCCATCCTCGGTGTCGGCGCGCTGGTTTTCCGGCGCAATCGAATCCTTCTGGTGGAACGCGGCCGCGAGCCTCTCCGTGGATACTGGTCGCTGCCCGGCGGCGTCGTGGAGGTCGGAGAAACGCTGATCGAAGCCGTGCAGCGCGAGGTGCTGGAGGAAACCGGACTGCGCGTGAAGGCTCTGGCCGTGGTGGAGATTTTCGAACGGATTATGCACGATGCGGAGGGCGCACCGGAATACCACTATGTTCTCGTCGATTACATTTGCCGGCCCGCCGCCGGACAACTCCAGCCTGCCGACGATGTCTCGAATGCAAGCTGGGTAGCCGAGCGGGAACTGTCCCTCTACAAGCTCACCGAAGGCACACTGGAAGTGATCCAGAAAGGTTTTCGGGAACGGAGCAACCTGCGTTTTCTATGATTCACTCAAGCGCGGATCTACTGGAATTCGAGTCCTTGCGCCAAATCCTGTCGCGGTATCTCGCGAGCGAATTCGGGCGAGCGGAACTGGAAAAGGTGGCTCCGGGAACGGACCGTCTCCTTCTCGAGGAGATGCATGCGGAAGTTCGTGAAGCAATCGGCTATCTGGAGGCCGCGCGGAAACCGCAGCCGGCCGTGCGCGGTGCCGCGGTTCGTATCCGTTTCGACTTGCCCGATGCCGCGATGGCGATACGCAAGGTTTCCATGGAAGGCGCCGTTCTGGAGACCAAGGAGATCGCCGCGCTGACGGACGTACTGGGACGGGCTGCCGAGGCCCGCGGCCTGCTGATGGCGGTGGAGGGACGCTTCCCGAGATTAGGTGCGCGAGGCGCTCAAATCAGCGAGTTCCGTCCGGTTCTCGCCGACTTGTCGGGCAAGATTCTCCCCGACGGCACCGTGGCCGATCATGCCAGCGTCGCACTGGCACGACTGCGGCGGGAGATAGAGCGGCAGCGGAAAAGCATACAGGAATCGCTCGAACGGTTCCTCCGCGCGCATCGTGAGGAAGGGATCCTCCAGGAAGAGTTCGTCACCATTCGAAATGATCGATTTGTCGTGCCTCTCATCGCCGGCCAGCAGCGAAAGGTGGAGGGAGTCATCCATGGTTCAAGCGCTAGTGGACACACGCTGTTTGTTGAACCGCTGGCAACAATCCACTTGAATAACGAGCTGGTCCGGCTTTCCGAAGAAGAACTTCGGGAAGTGCATCGAATCCTGCGTGAAATGACGGAGCGTCTGCGTATGCACGCATCCGCCATCACGCAAACGGCACAGGTTTTCGGAGAACTGGAGCTCTTGTTTGCCAAGGCGCAGTTCGCACTCGATTTCGGGGCCGTGGTTCCGCATTTCAGCCCGCCGTCGGAGCGGCGCCTGGTATTGGAGGACGCTCGCCATCCTCTGCTCGAAGATGTGCTGAAGCGCCAGCACCGGTACGCAGTACCCTTCTCCGCAAAGATGGACGGCAACTGCCGCACTCTGTTGGTCAGTGGACCGAACACCGGTGGAAAGACGGTCACGCTGAAAACGGTGGGCTTGCTTACCCTGATGGCCCAGGCAGGCTTGCCGGTCACTTGCGCCCAGGCCGAGTTTCCCATCTTCGATCGCGTGCTGGCCGATATCGGCGACCAGCAATCAATTCAGGAAAGCTTGAGCACGTTCTCGGCGCACATCGCACGCATACGCGACATGGTGGAAGAAGTGACGCCGGATTCTCTCGTTGTGTTGGACGAGCTCGGGCGAGCCACGGACCCGGAAGAAGGAGGCGCCCTGGGCGTCG
>CAADGY010000132.1 GCA_900696665.1 uncultured Acidobacteriota bacterium | reverse complement strand
GTTCTTCCGGCGAGATGTAGCTGAACATTCCGGCTTGCTGGTGGTCGTCTCCGCGCATGAAAACATTCAACCACCCTTCTGTTCAGAAAGCCAGCCCGGGAATCGAGTTTTTCAGCATCCTGTTAGTGGTCCGTGCACGGGGAGAAACAGAGCGGTTCGTTTCGGGAGGACGTGCCCGGCCGGGCAAGCCTCCGGCCGTCCGGGGGCCCGGCGCTTGCTCCTGTGGTGGCCCTGTGTGGGCGTGGGCGCTCCTGCCGCCCGACCACCGCCAGTTACGGCATGGCCTGCACGCCCTCATGTTTAGAGAACCAGCGCTCCACCAGCGATTGAAGCTGATTGCGCCCAAGAAGACGGCTTCCAGTTGGCACTTCGTCACCCGTAGCAGATCGAATCCAAGCGCCCGGCAAACATCGGACTTCTTGCGGTCGCGCTGGATGGTGTCTGTGCCGGTGAAGTGCTCCTGCTCCATCGTATTCGACTGCAAACAAGATGCGTGATGACGGGCGCTCCGTCACTACGAAGTCGAGATGTGCGCGCATCGCGTAGGAGTAGCGCTCGTCCGAGAGGCCGCTATTGTTCAGGTCCACGGCGTCTTTCAAGCCCACTTTGCACTAGACCTCCGCATCGTGCGGCGCGGTCAGGTTCCTGAGTTCATCCAGCAAACAGCGCTCTGCCGGGTTCAGCAGCACTCCGCAGTTTGTCCATGATGAAGGTGGGGAGCTTGCCGCCAGTCAGTTCGTGGGCCTTATTTATCTCAAATTGGTCCGTCTTTAAATTTAGAAGTAATGGCGGGAAAGGTTTACGATTAGTGTGGAGCCGGGGGACTGCCGGCTCTGGCAGATCTATACCGGCCCAGGAGCACGCGAAGTCATTCCTCGGAAAGAGAGAATCGCCACGAAGACGATTTGAGTACCTGGCCGGGTTTGGGGCTATCGCCGGTCCCGGCCACGAGGGCGATTTCCGGAAGGCGGGTTCCGCGCGGTAACCTGGAACGTGAGCCTGTCTAATCTCTGTCGGCATATTCTGCTCCTGTCAGTCCTCGCGTTGCATTCGCCTTTGAAAGCGGAAGTGACTCTTCTGATCGGAGAGCCTTTCGGCGCGTTTGGAGCATTCAATCCCACCGGACACGCCGCTGTCTATCTGTCGCGTGTGTGCGCCGAATCTCCGGTAAAGCTTCGCATGTGCCAACCCGGAGAAAGCGGGGTCGTCATTAGCCGTTACAATCGCGTCGCGGGCTACGACTGGCTTGCGGTTCCGCTTCTGCCTTACCTGTATGCCGTCGAAAACCCGCGCGACGTGCCGGATTGGGTGGATGCCCGTACGGTGGCCAAACTCCGGGATGGCTATCGCCGGTTGCATCTCCGCCAAATCGCACCGGACAGAGAGGACGAAGAAATACCTCATGGCGATTGGATTCAACTGATTGGTGCGGCATACGACCGGAGCCTCCATGGGTTCACGCTCCCGACCACTCCCGGGGAAGATGAACGGCTGATCGCTTATCTCAACCAGCGCCCAAACAGAAGGCGGTTCAACCTCTTTTACCGGAACTGCGCTGATTTCGTGCAGGAGATCATCAACTTCTACTATCCGCGCGCGGTTCGGCGAAGTTTTGTTGCCGATCTCGCCATATCGACACCAAAGCACGCAGCGAAAGCGCTGGTGCGGTATACCCGACGCCGCCCGGAGTTGAGTTACTCCCAGTTCATGATTCCGCAGATACCCGGACGGCGGCCCAGCACCAAGCTTCGCGGTGTAAGCGAATCGCTTATCCGATCAAAGAAATACGTCGCGCCGTTGATTATTCTTCAGCCATGGGTGGCGGCGACCGCAGCGACAGCCTACCTGGTGTCCGGGCGCTTCAACCCGGCGGCGGGGCTGCAGGCGGTTTGTGAACCGGGCGCACTCGAAGCCTGTATGACGTCCCGGAAAGGTCCCTTGCTCGTTTCCTCGCAGGGATCCTCGGCGCATGCGGGCCACTGAATGCCCTCAACGAATTAGCCCCTGGATACGTCACAGATTTGTGGGCCACATTCTGCTTATATTGTGCCTGGCGGTATTTCCTGCCGCCGCTGCCACAACCGATATCTCTAAGTTGCTCAAAGGAATAGAAGACCGCTACAATCACGCTCGCACGCTTCAGGTCCATTTTGCGCAAACCTATATGCATGCCCAGGGCCGCCGGATGGAAGCGGGGGACCTTTACCTGCGCAAACCCGGAAAAATGCGGTGGGTCTATAGTAACCCGGCGGGAAAGGTTTTCGTTTCCGACGCCAAGAATGCCTGGTTCTATAGCCCGGCCACGAACCGGGTGGAGAAGATGAAGCTGAAAGAAACCGACGATATGCGGGCGCCGATGGCCTTTCTGCTTGGCAGGCTCGATTTCTCCCGGGATTTCAGAGAGTTCCGCTCACGCCCCGAGGGTGAGGCCATGTTCATCACGGCGATTCCGAAGTCGGAGAAGATGCCATATCGTGAAGTGAGTTTCCTGGTTTCGCCGGCGCACCAGATTCAACGCCTAATTGTTACCGGGCAGGACGGGTCGGTGCTGCAATTCGATTTTTCCGCCGAGAAGGTGAACCCGCCTCTCGAAGACAGTCTTTTCGGCTTTCAGATCCCGAGGGGTGCCGAATTCGTTGATCTGACAGACTCGCAGGCAAATTGAACCGTGGCTGAATTCACCCTCAAGTATGCGGACGCCCGCGGCGAGATCCACCAGCAGGTGGCCGAGGCGGGGTCTGAGCAGGAATTGAGGGAGCGCTTCTCCCGCCAGGGCTACCTGGTGTATTCGATCAAGGGCCGTTCAGCGGCGGGACTTCCCACCGGCCTGAGCCGCGGACGGAAGAAGCTGAATATTGAAAAATTCCTGATCTTCAACCAGCAGTTCGTCACGCTGATTCGTGCCGGGTTGCCGATTTTGAAGTGTCTGGATCTTCTGGCCGACCGGCTGACGGACGTGAAATTGGGCGAGCACGTGAAAGCGGTCCGCGACGACGTGAAGAAAGGCTCCATGCTGAGCGATGCCTTCGCTAAACGCGGCGTCTTTCCACCCATCTACGTCACTTCCATCCTGGCGGGGGAAAAGAGCGGGGCGCTGCCCGAAGTTCTCGAGCGTTTTCTGACCTACCAGCGGCTTGCGCTGGCGGTGCGCAAGAAAATCCTGCTGTCGCTGATGTATCCGGCGATTCTGATTCTTCTCGTGCTGTGCCTTATCGTCTTTCTGGTCACTTACGTTGTTCCCAGCTTTGCCGTGCTGTACGGCAGCATGTCGGCTCAGTTGCCGGCGGTCACCCAGTTGCTGATCGCGGTGGGAACGACCGCAAGAAATTACGTGATTGTCGGGTTCGTGTGCCTGGCCGGCGCAATTGTGGCCTTCCGGGTCTGGTCTCGCGGCGAAGCCGCCAAAGCACACATTGACAAGGTTAAGCTGCGAACGCCGGTGCTGGGCGAGATTTGGATCAAATACCAGGTGGCACAATTCTCGCGCGTGCTCAGCACGTTGCTCGTGGGCGGCATTCCGCTCATACAGTCGCTTGAAACCGCTTCGCAGTCGGTCGGCACCGTAGTGCTGCGGGACGCTCTCGAATCGGCCCGGAAACGGGTTCGGGAAGGGCAATCGCTTTCTTCGTCTCTCAATGCTACGGGTGTTTTTCCGGGACTCTCCATCGATATGATTGAAGTAGGAGAGTCTACTGGCGCGTTGCCGTCCATGTTGAACAGCGTGGCGGAATTTTACGAGGACGATGTAAATACCCGCATGACGGCGGCATTATCGCTGATCGAGCCGGCCATCATGATTTTCATGGGCGGATTTGTGGCATTCGTGCTGGTAGCTCTCTACCTGCCGATCTTCTCACTTGCTGACACGTTGGGGTAAGTCTGATGGCAACCGACCGATTGAAATTGCTGGACATCGAGCAGGAGGTGGCACAGGCGCGCGCACTGGCTGCCCGTTACCGTTGTGACTTTATCGACTTGCGCGAAGGCAAGATCGATCATGATCTGTTCCGGTCCATTCCGGTGGACCTCATGTTCCGGTACAACTTCGTACCGCTCGGAGGGCACAACGGCACGCTCGAGATCGCTCTCGCCGACCCCCGCCACCTGAATCTCATAGACGAACTCTCCATTCTGCTTCAGAAAAAACTGAAAGTGAGAGTGGCGACGCTGTCCCAGATCTCTGACCTGCTCAAGAAAACCGAACAGTCGCAGCGTGTACTCGAAGAAGTGACCGAAGGGTTCACGCTGGACGTGGTCGGCGACGAGGAGAATCCGGAAGAAACGCTCTCCATCGACAAGCTGGCGTCATCGGACAGCGATATCGCACCGGTTATCAAGCTGGTGGACACTACCATCTTCAACGCGCTCGAACGCCGCGCCAGCGACATTCACATCGAGACGCGCGACCAGGAAGTCGCCATCAAGTACCGTATCGACGGTGTGCTGCATTACGCGATGCCTCCCATCGCGAAGGACTGGCATTCAACCATCATTTCGCGCATCAAAATCATGTCCGAGTTGGACATCGCCGAAAGGCGCGTTCCGCAGGACGGCCGTTTCCGGGTCCGGTACAAGAACCGTCTCATCGATTTCCGCGTTTCCATCATGCCGACCATTTACGGAGAGGACGCAGTGCTTCGTGTCCTTGACAAGGAGTCCATGAGTGAGAAGTTCGCCAAGCTCTCGCTTGATGTGGTGGGTTTTTCGGATGACGACCTGGTGAAATTCCGCCGGTATATCAAAGAGCCTTACGGCATGGTGCTGGTTACCGGTCCAACGGGATCGGGCAAGACCACTACGCTATATGCCGCGCTGAGCGAAATCAAGAACGACGAAGACAAGATCATTACAATTGAGGACCCGGTCGAATACCAGATCAAAGGCATCACGCAGATTCCGGTGAACGAGAAGAAGGGCCTCAGCTTCGCTCGTGGTCTACGTTCCATTCTGCGCCACGATCCCGACAAAATCATGGTCGGCGAGATCCGCGACCACGAAACGGCCCAGATCGCCATTAACGCCGCGCTTACCGGACACCTTGTGTTCACCACCGTTCACGCCAACAACGTGCTGGATGTACTGGGGCGCTTCCTCAACATGGGTGTCGAGCCGTACAATTTCGTCTCGGCGTTGAATTGCATTCTGGCCCAGCGGCTGGTTCGGGTCATCTGCGAACATTGCAAGACGCGGGTCAGCTACCCGGATTCCTACCTGTCGGAGAGCGGCCTCGATCCCAATGAATGGCGGGATGTGCCGTTGTGGGAAGGTCAGGGATGTTTTGAATGCGGCGGCACGGGGTTTCGCGGAAGAACCGCTATCCACGAACTTCTGGATCTTAGCGAGCGGATTCGCGAAATGATTCTCGACAAAAGACCCAGTTCCGAAATCAAGAGGGTCTCCCGCGACGAAGGCATGACCTTCCTGCGGGAATCCGCTATAGAGAAAGCCCGTGATGGAGTAACTACGCTGAAGGAGATCAACAAGGTCACCTTCATAGAAGGTTGATGCTCGGATATGCTCCTGTTGAGACGACTTGCCCGGATATTCGAAGACCCGCCCCCGGAATACGTTTTCGAACTTTCGGGCGCCGGCATCGCCTACGCACGGCACGGACATCCGCCACAGACCGGCTTCCGCCGCCTGGAGCCCGGAGTGATCGCAGTGTCACCCCTTGAAGACAACGTTCTGAATGCCGAGGCGCTGGTAGCCGGCGTTAAAGCCGCCGGAGGTACGAACGGCTCCAGGAAGCGCAAACCGGCTGCCCTGATACTGCCGGATTACTGCGCGCGCGTCACCGTGCTCGACTTTGACGATTTTCCTTCCGAACCCGGTGAGCAGATGTCCCTGGTTCGCTTCCGTACGAAGAAAACCGTGCCCTTTGACATTGATTCCGCGGCCGTCAGCTACGAGGTGCAAGCGAAGCAGGGCGGACGGAAGACGTTGGAAGTGGTGGTGGCGGCGGTAGCGCTCGAAATCATCGCACGCTACGAAGCCGCGTTTCGTGCAGCCGGATATCACCCGGGATTCATCACCACGTCGGCGCTCGGCGTGCTGCGTTTGCTGCGTGGATCTGGTCTCACTGTCGCAGCCCGCTGGAACGGCCACACGATGACGGTCTCGGTGCAGCAGGGAGGTGCGTTGAAGCTGTTGCGGTGCGTTGAGTTTCCAGAAGTGGGAATTCAGGAAGTGCTCGCAATGCTGCACCCCACTTTTGCCTTCATTGAGGATGAACTTGGGACGCGGCCGGACAAACTGTTCCTGTGCGGCTTCGGCGATTTCACCGGGCTTTTCAGGGCACGGTGCGCCGAAGATCTGGACGTTGCCGTGGAGCCTTTGCAGTCCCGGTTCGGGACGCCGGGACCGGACAATGCGGGCTTATTGGGATACTTGGATTCTGTGGAGGTTTAGGGCTTGTCGCAGCGGATGCAATTAAATCTAGCGAGTGAGCCGTTCCGGCGAGACAGGCCGATGCTGGTGGCTTCCTTTGTGGTTGCGCTTCTGATGGTGGCGGTCCTGGGCATGTTGATCACACTGATCGTCGCCGACCGCGAACAATCGCGCGATACCCGGGCAGAGATCGAACGTACCACGAAACGGCTGGCGGCGCTCACTTCAGAACAAAGCAAACTCGAATCCATTCTGCGCCAGCCGAACAATGCCGAGGTGCTGGAGCGCAGCGTGCTGCTGAACATGCTGCTGCGGCGCAAGGGCATCAGTTGGACTCTGATCTTCTCCGATCTGGAACGGATCATGCCGCACAATGTCCGGTTGATCAACGTGCGGCCGCAGGTAACTTCACGCAATACCGTACTGCTTCAGATGGTGGTGGGCGCACAATCAACCGGGCCTGTTCGGGAAATGCTGGTCAACATGGAGAAGTCGCCTCTTTTCGGCCCTGCCTCCATGCAGAACTGGGTACCGCCTTCGCAGAACGATCCGCTGTACCGCTACAGAGTGAGCGTCAACTATGCCCGGAAGCTTTAATCTGGCTGCAGTCCGCAGACGCCTTCCCGCGCTCCAGGGCGACTTCGGGCGCGATCCGCGATTCGTGGTACGCCTGGTTCTTGGGTTGTTGCTGCTCGCCAATATTGGTGCGGCGCTGGTGCTCTTCAAACCCTGGGGCGGCTCGGCGGAAGAACTGGAACGCAGGCTTGCCGGTATCGACCAGCAGGCGGTACAGAAACAAGCCAGCGTAGTGACGCTTCAGAACCTGGTGAACAAAGTGGAGAAGGCGCGGGCAGAAGGCGATTTGTTCATGAAGGACTATTTCCTGTCGGAACGCAGCGCCTATTCGACGTTGGTCGCCGAACTGACAGAAGTTGCCGGGAAAGCGAAGATCAAGATCAAGGACCACTCTTTCACCGAGGAGCCGATTGAAGGAGCCGAGCATTTGAAGATGTTGAGCATCTCGGCCAACTACGAAGGTACGTATGCCGACCTGGTCGAGTTCGTGAATATGCTCGACCGCTCGCCGCGGTTCCTCATCATCGAGAATTTGACGGCTACGCCGCAGCAGTCCGGCGGCGCGCTGAACATCAATATCAGGCTGGATACGTTTATGCGCGCCGGGGAGGTGGCGCCATGAAGGCCGGAGCGGAGCGAAAAAAGGTCATTTTGCTGGTAGGCCTGCTGGCTTTCGCGGTTGTGTTGTATTTTTATAACTCCCGTTCCGAATTCGAAGAGGACTCCGCGCAGGCTCCCGTTCCATCGGTGTCTCAGGTCCAGGCGCCCGGTGCGCCTCGTGCAAGTTCGAACACTCCGGCCGCCCCCGCTCTGATTTCGCAGGCACCCCGTATCGGGAGCAGTTCCAGCCGCGTTTCCTCAGAAGAGTTCCGGCCCTCTCTCAAGAAACTCAAAGCGGAAGGTGCGATCGATCCGATGACACTCGATCCCACTTTGCGGCTCGATCTGCTCGCGAAACTGCAGGATGTGAATATCGAAGGAGGCGGGCGAAGCCTGTTTGAGTTCTCGCAGCCGCCCGCTCCCAAGACGCCGGAACCAAAGGTGGTTCCTAAGCCCCTGAACGCCGCAGCGGAAGAGAAAAGCGAAGGGAAGAACGAAGGGAAGAAAGAAGCTGCATCCAAGCCGCCGCCCCCGCCGATTCCATTGAAGTTCTACGGGTATGCGACCCCTGTGAAACAAGGAGTCAAACGGGCTTTCTTCCTGGACGGCGAGGACATCTTTGTAGCATCCGAAGGCGAAATCGTAAAGAAGCGATACAAGATCGTGCGCATCGGTGTGAATTCGGCGGTGGTTGAGGACACGCAGCACGGGAATAACCAGCAGACTCTCCCTCTGGTGCAGGAGGTGGCTGGATGAGTGAAACGAAACGCGGCCAGGAGCAGGGATTCGCGCTGCTGCTGATTTTTGTTCTGGCGGCGAGCATCGCCGTTTCGCTTTACACGCAGTTGCCGCGCGTGGCTTTCGAGATGCAACGCGAAAAGGAAGAGAAGCTCATCGAACGTGGCGAGCAGTACAAACGCGCCATTCAGATCTTCGTGCGAAAGAACAAGCGTTACCCCACCAGCATGGAAGAACTCGAGGGACGGGCCGGAGAAGTACGGTTTCTGCGGCGCAAGTACATCGATCCAATGACCAGGAAGGACGAATGGCGCCTCATCCATGCCGGTCCTAACGGACAGTTGTTGGATTCTGTGGTTCAACCATCAGAAGAGGAGAAAAAGAAACAGGAGGGACACTCGGAGAACACCTTCATCTCTGAACTCCCGACCGTAGGCTCCACCGGGCAGGAGGGCCAATCGGGCGGCAATCCTTTTCTGCGCCAGCGTGACAGCGACAAACCTGGCGCGCCCGGTACGGGCGCGCCCGCCCAGGGTGCTCCCGAGATGGCTGGACTACAACCGTATTCTCCTCAGCCGGGCAGATATCCGGGTACGCAGCAGTCCAATCCATACCAGCAGCAACAGCCGGATCCGAACCAACAACCGTATGCAAACCCGGCGGGGCCACCGCTAAATCCCGGTTTTGCTCAGGCGACTCAGCCGAACCCGTTCTTCGGGCAGACAGGGGTACCTGCTCAGGGCAGCCAGACGGGTATGCAGCAGACGGGGCAACCCCAGGTTGTTCCAGGCCAGCCGAATGTGATTCCAGGACAGCCCTACGCCGCTCCCGGCTCGCAACCGTTCGGCCAACAGCAGATGCAAGTACAACAGGGCTATCAGCAACCAGGCATGGCCGCTTCGCAGCCCTCCAATACTTCGCAGGGACAGCGGCCCGTACTGCCGTCCTTCCTGCTCACCGGGCCACAAACCCAGGCCAGCCTGCCGGGCGGCAGCCTGCCAGGCGGCAGCATACCTTCCGGACAACTGGGCGGCAATGTGCAACAGCAGGCTCAACCGCAGCAATTTCAACAGCAGCAGTATCAGCAGCTGCAACAGTACCAGCAGCAGGCGTATCAGCAGCAATTCCAGCAGCAGCAACAATCCCGGCAGCAACCCGACCCACAGCAACTGTACCAGCAGCAATTTCAGCAGTATCAACAGCAGTTCCAGCAGCCGCAACCGTATCAGCCTCCCGCTGCGCCGCAGCCTTCCTACATGCAGCGACGCTTTCAGCAGCTTCCCTACGAGCAACAGCAGCAGTGGCAACAGCAGCAGTGGCAGCAGCAACAACAGCAGCAACAGCCCCGGATGTCCTCCGGTTCCTTTCCGGCGACACCAGCGGGACAGCAGAATCCGGCGTTGCAGGCAATTCAGCAGCAGTTAACAAGGCCGCGGCCGGGGGGCCTTGCGGGTCTCCAAGGCAGCGCCAGTAGTAGCGGGCAGTCACTAGGCGGAGGGATCGTCGGTGTTGCCAGCACGTACGAAGCGGAAGGAATCAAGATCTACCGGGAGCGGACCAAATACAACGAGTGGGAATTCATCTACGATCCGAAGGAAGACAAAACCATGGTGGGAAGTGCTGCCGGCCAGCAGCAGCAACAGCAACGGCAGGGCCGGGCACCGGGCCCGCTATCGGGTAGCAGCCCGCAGTCCCCCATGCCCGGTCCGAACCGGGTAGGCCCGGGGACCCGCTAGCTCTTCCTCTCAACCAATCCCCTTCGGCCAATCCGGAATTTCCGCACCGTGGGCGTTCTTCATAAGTGTGCGATTTCGCCTTGAGGGTTGGACTCGCTGATGGCCTGGAATGCTTTCCGGATCCCCCACCACGGCAGCCGTGGTGGCCTCTCGTGTCCTTGCTCCCCGCGTGCCGGCATTCGTAGATGCCCTCGGGATGAGACTACCGGCCGGAAGAAATGTTTCTCTGGAACCCGGCCTCTACCAGGATCACGCCAAGCTCGCGGCGGTCGTTCGGGGGCTGAAAGGTACGGTCCACCGCCACCGTGACGGTAGCGGTGCCTCCTTCCGGCATCACGGGCGGTGAAATCAATTCATGGCTTCCCGGCCCGTTAAAAGTGATCTCGGCGGCGAGCTTGCCATCCACGTAAGCGCTCATACACCGTGCGGGTGCTCCGCTGGGAACGAAGAACGAAATGCGCAGCGGGGATGACACCGCTGGAGCTTTCAAGGCGAAGATCGCCCTGCCTCCCATCCAGCGATAGCGGCCCTCTTCGAGCTGGAAGACGCCGCTCACGATGTGGCTATCGGCCTCCGGCGCGCTCATGAGGAGGTTTTCGAGCGTGGGCTTCCGCTCCATCACCACCGCAGCGCGTACCCGGTCGAGGGGCCGGTGTGCAATATCGAAGGGACGGAAGTTGCCGGCCGATACGGTCGAGTATGAGGAGCGGCAGCCCAACCCAATGAGGCAGAACGGAAATGACGGTTGGATCTCCTCGCGGGCGATTGTGGTGAGTTTGCCGCCTCCCGTTGTGACCGGGACGGGATAAGCGAGTTCACTCGAAATCAGGATTTCGCCGGGCCGGATCGCCTGTCCTTTGCGAACCGCAAGCCCGCCGTCACTTTCAAAATAGAACCGCAGCCCCCATTCGCCGTTGATCCACGTGCGGGCATTTGTTGTCTGGTCCCTTAGCGAGGCAGCGAAGCGCCGGTATCCATCCCAGTGCTGATAATTCACCAGGGCCAGCGAGAGGCTTAACGCGGCCTGCAACGCGAAACCTGCCGCGAGCCATCGCACGCCTACCGCGCGGCTCACCAGTAAAGCCACAGGCGCGGCCAGCGGAAGCAGGTATCGCGCCGAACCCGCAAAGAACAAGACCAGCGCGGACAGGAAGAAGATCAGGGACCACGCCGAGAGGAACCCCGTATCGGCATTCGCGCGCGAGCGCCGGTGTGACAGCCCGATCAGAATTACGACGCCGGTCCCGAAAGAAACCCAGAACAGCGGGTGTGAATCCAGCCATAGGGCGATGGCCACCGCACCGGCAACGAGGAGCCACGGTTTTCGGAAACGCCCGAAGGCTAGTAGTGCCGCCAGCGGAAATACGATCCAGCCGAGGTGTGCCGTCAGCGCCACCGCGTTGTTGAATTTCGCTGCCAGGTTTTGCAGGTTGTACGTGCGGAAATTTCCCGCCAGTTCAGCCGCGGGCAATGCGCCCGAAGTAAGACGCTCATACAACTGCCAGGCCGCGATGACTCCCGGCGCCGTCAAGGTTGCCACCCATCCGGCCATCCAGGTTCGCCGTTTCAGCCAAACGTAGACGGCGAGAATCGGAGCCAACACCACCGCCTGAAAAGCCGTCATGGCGGCCAGCGCCATCACCACGGCCGATGCACCCAGCCACGCGCCGGAACGTCTGTCCATCGCGCGAACAAACAACGCCACCGCGGCGAGCCAGAACGCCAGAAACGGTACATCCGATTCGAGCGAGTTGCCGTTGACGACAAAGGCGGGAGTAGCCAAAAAGAGCAGCGTGGCCCACAAAGGCTGTGGTGAAAACCGCCGGGCGAGCAGCCACATCGAAAACGTGGCCAGCAGCGAGAAGAGGATGTAAGCGGAGTGATACCCAACCTCGCGGATGTCGCCGAGCGCCGCCAGCAGAATCGCCAGCACCCAGGAGTTCAGAGGCGGATGCGGGTGACCCTGCATCGAGACTTCATCGCCCAGAAAGACAAAGCGTGCATGCCCGGGATGCAGCGGATCGATCTGTGCGTGTTCAGCCGCCGCGATGTAGTAAACGTCGTCTCCCTGAATCGCCTGGTTCAAAAACGGCAGACGCAGTAGCAGAACGAATGCTAGAACGATGAGTACTTCGCGCCGCATGAGATCCGCCTTAATCGGCGGCTTTGCCGGCGGGTGGCTGTGGCCTCCAGCGGAGCACGGGCTTTCGAGCGGCCGAGACCTCGTCCACGCGGCTCGTTCGCGTGCTATACGGCGCTTTAAGCACCATTTCGGGATCTTCTTCCACTTCGTGCGCGATGGAGATCATGGCGTCGATGAAGGCGTCCAGTTCGATCTTACCTTCGGTCTCGGTGGGCTCAATCATGAGCGCGCCCTTTACAATCAACGGAAAGCTCACGGTGTAGGGGTGAAATCCGTAATCGATCAGCCGCTTGGCCAAGTCTCCGGTCCGGACGCCGCGCCGCGCCTGCTTTTCATCGCTGAATACCACTTCATGCATGCTCGGGGCATCCAGTGGGAGATCGTAGTAACGATCGAGGTTTTTGCGAATGTAGATGGCATTCAGGACGGCGTCCATGGTAGCCCGCCGCAACCCGTCGCTTCCGTGCGCCATGATGTAGGCCAACGCACGCGCCAGGACGCCGAAGTTTCCATAAAACGCGCGCACTCGTCCGATGGACTGTGGCAGATCGTAATTCCAGATCCAGGCGTCCACGGAACGTTTCAGGCGAGGCCCCGGAAAAAACGGTTCCAACTCCTTTTTCACCGCTACCGGGCCCGAACCCGGGCCGCCCCCGCCGTGGGGTGTCGAAAACGTTTTGTGCAGGTTCAGGTGCATCACGTCCATGCCGAAATCACCGGGACGCGTGATACCCACGAGCGCGTTCATGTTCGCGCCGTCCATGTACACCAGCGCACCTTTTGCGTGCAGAATCTCCGAAATGCGAGTGATATTCTGCTCAAATACGCCCAGCGTATTCGGGTTGGTGATCATCAGCGCCGCCACGTCTTCATTCACCGCCGCGGCCAGCGCGTCCACATCCACCATACCGCGGCCGTTTGACTTGAGATTCTCCACCTGGTAGCCGGCCATGGATGCCGTAGCCGGATTAGTGCCGTGGGCCGAATCGGGAATCAGGAGCTTTCTGCGTGGGTTGCCCCTGCTTTCAAGCAGCGCCCGTATCATCAGAATGCCGGTCAGTTCCCCGTGCGCTCCCGCGGCGGGTTGCAGCGTGACTGCGTCCATTCCGGTAATCTCCGTCAGCGCCGCTTCGAGGGCCGCGATAATACTCATTGCTCCCTGGGACAGGGCCTCGGGCTGATACGGGTGTGCCCATGCCAGACCATCCAGCCGTGCTACGATCTCATTGATCCGCGGGTTGTACTTCATCGTGCACGAGCCGAGCGGGTACATGCCGTGATCGATGGCGTAGTTCCACGTCGACAGGCGCGTAAAGTGCCGGATGGCTTCCACTTCGCTCACCTCGGGAAAGCCCTCGATCTCGTCGCGGACATGTTCTTCGCCCAATGCTTTAACGGCATCCACGGCTGGGACGTCCAGTTGGGGAAGCTGATAGGCCTTCTTGCCCGGCGAGCTGCGTTCAAACAGCAGAGGTTCGTTCTGGCTGAGGTGTTGTCTGGTTTTCGGCCGCATCTATATCAACACTTCCTTCACCCGGTCCATGCTCTCGCGCCTGCTCATCTCGGTGGCGCACAACAGCAGCGTATCGTTCAACTCCGGGTAGAAACGGCCGAGAGGCAATCCGCCCAGGATGCGATGATCCAGCAGCCGCTGATTAATCTCTTCCGGCGAACGTCCATTCGTCTTTACTACGAACTCATTGAAAAATCGCCCGGAGAAGCGCGTGTTTAGGCCGGAGGCAAGATAGTGCGCCTTGGCTAGGTTTTGTTCGGCGAGTTCCCGCAAACCCCGCTTCCCGTACACGGTCATAAAAACCGTGGCCATAAGCGCGATCAGAGCCTGGTTCGTGCAAATGTTCGAGGTCGCTTTCTCCCGCCGGATATGCTGTTCGCGCGTGGAAAGCGTAAGGCAGTAGGCGCGGTTTCCGTGCGAATCCAGCGTTTCACCCACCAGCCTGCCCGGCAGTTGCCTCATGTACTGCTCTTTGGTGGCAATAACGCCGGCATAGGGACCGCCATAGCCCGGCGAAATTGCGAACGACTGCAATTCGCCGGCGACGATATCAGCCGCCCCCGGCGGTTTCAAAAGCCCGAGTGACACTGCCTCTGTGAAGACGACGACCAGAAGAGCGCCCCGGCGGTGGGCGATGCCGGCCAGCCGGTCGACATTCTCCAACACCCCGAAAAAATTGGGTGTCTGTACAATCACCGCGGCTGTGTTTTCATCAAGCCCCGCTTCCAGCGCGGAACTGTCCACTTCACCCGACTCCGCGTCATAGGCGAACTCAACAACGGGCAGCCCCTGGTGCTTCGCATATGTGTGCAACACTTCGCGGTATTCAGGATGAACGGAGCGTGCGGCGAGGATTCGGTCCTTTCCGGTAATTCGTGCCGCCATCATCGCTGCTTCCGGCACCGCGGTGGAGCCGTCATACATGGATGCATTCGCCACTTCCATGCCGGTGAGCTGGCAGACCATCGTCTGGAATTCGAAGATCGCCGTCAACGTTCCCTGCGAAATCTCGGCCTGGTACGGCGTGTACGAAGTCAAAAATTCTCCACGCGAGACCACCGTGTCCACCAGCACAGGGCGATAATGGCTGTACACGCCGGCACCTAGAAACGACGCGTAGCCGTTGGCGTTTTCCGCGGCGCGTTCACGGAAGTAATCCACGATCTCGTATTCGGACTTGCCGGGGTCGAGCTTCAGCGGACGGCTCAAGCGGACTTCGGGCGGCAGCGAGTCAAACAACTCCTCGATCGAGGACACGCCGCAAACGGAAAGCATTTCGCGGCGTTCTATTTCAGACTTCGGTAAATAGCGCATCAGTAGCGGACGGGCGGGGGAACTTCTATTTTACTCCCCTATGTAGGCCTGATAGTCGGCGGCGTGCATGAGTTGTCCGGCTTCTTCCGGCGCGCTCATCTTCAGCTTGACGAGCCACGCCGTCCCATGCGGGTCTTCGTTGAGCTTTTCTGGAGCGCTTGACAGCAGTTCGTTGATCTCGGCCACCTCCCCGGTTAGGGGTGAGTAAATATCCGATACTGCCTTGACGGATTCCACCGATCCCAGCGTTTTCCCCGCCTGCACGGACGCGCCGGCTTTCGGCAGGTCTACGTAGACAATGTCACCAAGTTCTTTCTGTGCGTGGTCGGTAATGCCAACCGTCGCTGTGTCCCCCTCGATGAGGACCCACTCATGCTCTTTCGTATATCGCAGGTTTTCTGGGTACATGGACTATTTCGCTCGCTTATAGAAAGGTGTTGCGACTGTGATCGCCTCCACCGGTTGGTTGCGAATCAGAATCTGAATCGTCCGGCCGGGCGCGGCCAGCTCCGCGGGAAGATAGCACAGTCCGATGTTCTTGTTCAGGGTTGGGGATGGGCCGCCGCTGGTGACCCATCCGGCGGGAAGACCGTCTATCAGTACTTCGTATCCGTCTCGCGCGATTCCCCGCCCGCGCATCTCGAAACCCACTAGCTTGCGGCGAATCCCTTCCGCCTTCTGCTTTTCGAGCGCCCGCTTGCCGATGAAATCGGGCTTTTCGAGCTTCACGATCCAGCCGAGGTCCGCTTCGTAAGGAGTGATGGAAGCGTGAATCTCGTGACCATAGAGCGCCATTTTGGCCTCCAGCCGCAGCGTATTGCGCGCTCCGAGCCCACAGGGCAAGATTCCGAATTCTTCTCCCGCCTCGAGCAGGCCGGTCCAGATCGCCGGCGCCTCGTCCGGCGCCACGTAAATCTCGAATCCATCCTCACCGGTGTAGCCGGTGCGGGCAACCCTCGCCGGCACGCCGGAAACCTCACCATCCACGAAGTGGTAGTTGCGAATGCCGTCGAGTTTGACCGGGGTTAGCTTCTGAAGCGTCGCCAGGGCCTTGGGTCCCTGAATCGCCATCTGCGCGTACCGGTCGCTTGCGAATTCCACGTTCGTCTTCCAGCTATTGGCGATCGAGATGTGCTCGTGATCCTTTTCCTGATTGGACGCGTTTACGCACAGAAAGTAATGGTCGTCGTCCACCTTGTGGACCAGCACATCATCGGCAAAGCCGCCGTGGCGATACAGCAAACCCGAATACTGCGCCTGTCCAATCTCCAGCCGTGAGACCGCATTTGTGGTCACATACTCCACCAGGTTCAACGCTTCCGGCCCGCGGACCTCAATCTCGCCCATGTGGCCGACGTCAAACAGTCCCACCGCCCGCCGCACCGCGTGATGCTCTTCGAGGATGGAGGTATACTGAACCGGCATGTCCCAGCCTCCGAAATCGACCATCTTCGCTCCGAGCCTGCGGTGAATCTCATTGAGAGGAGTAGTCTTCAAAGATACTGCCGGGTTCATGGAAGTCCTAATCTAGCAAGAGGTTGAAAGGGGTGTCAAACCAGAATCCAACCGGGCCGGTGGGAACCTTTTCCAGGACGGCGAGACCGAGTTCCACCGCTTGTGCCAGTGCAACGGCACGCCCGACCAGCAAACCGATTCCCGGTGCGATTTGCCCAAACCCTCGTAGATGCCTCAGCCATTCAGGGGCCGGGTTCAAAGGTTGTGTCCTGCTGGTCGAGCGGCACAAACCGTCCGCCGCTCCTGTAACGTGCCGCGCAGCGGGCTTCACAGTGCGGCATGAGCGTCGGCAAACCGTGTGCTTCGGGTGCGGCAGGCACTAGTTGAATCAGCGTTTGAGCGCATCCGTTTGCTTCTTCCCAAGCCAGGTTGGTATAGTGGCGGACGTTGTATCATCGTTGGTTCTTTTCGACTGGAGCCGTAAGAAGCAATGCGATCCTATAACAACATTCCCGTTCCGGATGGCGGAGCGCCGATACAGGTTCAAGGTGGAAAGCTCGTCATTCCGGATAATCCCGTTATTCCTTTCGTCGAAGGTGACGGCACCGGCCGGGATATCTGGCGCGCGTCACGGAAGGTGTTCGATGCCGCGGTGGAGCATGCCTATTCGGGCAAGCGCCGCGTTCACTGGTATGAGGTCTTCGCGGGCGAAAAGGCGTTCAACCAGTTCAACAACTGGCTTCCGCAGGATACCCTGGATGCGATCCAGCATTTCCACATCGCCATAAAGGGTCCGCTGACCACGCCCGTTGGAGGAGGAATCCGCAGCATCAATGTTGCCTTGCGTCAATTAATGAACCTGTATGTTTGCATGCGGCCGGTCCGGTACTATCCGGGTGTTCCTTCCCCGATGAAGAGCCCGGAAAGGCTGGATGTCGTCATCTTTCGCGAGAACACGGAAGATGTCTACGCGGGTATCGAGTGGCGCGAAGGTACGGACGAAGCGCACCGGGTTATCGGATTTCTGAATACCCAGATGGGCGCCAAGATCCGGACGGATTCCGGGATCGGCATTAAGCCCATCAGCGTCACGGGATCGAAGCGGCTTATCCGGAGAGCCATCCGCTACGCCATCGAGAACGGCCGGCGTAGTGTCACACTGGTCCACAAAGGCAACATCATGAAGTTCACCGAAGGCGCCTTTCGCGATTGGGGCTATGAACTCGTGAAAGAAGAGTTCAGCGATACGTGTATCACCGAGGCGGACCTGGGCAGCTCAGCTCCGAACGGCAAGATCGTGGTGAAAGACCGGATCGCCGACTCGATGTTCCAGCAGGTACTGCTCAGGCCGGACGAATACGATGTAATCGCCACTCCGAATCTGAACGGCGACTATCTGTCGGACGCTTGCGCCGCGCAGGTCGGCGGCCTGGGGATGGCGCCCGGCGGCAATATCGGCGACGAGCACGCGGTGTTCGAGGCCACGCATGGAACAGCACCCAAATATGCGGATCAGGATGTTATCAACCCGTCCAGCCTGATTCTTTCCGGTTCCATGATGTTCCGTTTCATGGGTTGGCGCGAAGCTTCGGACCTGATCGAAAAAGGAATCACCGGCACCATTCGCGAAAAGCGTGTAACCTACGATCTGCATCGCCTGATGGAAGGCGCGGTGAAGGTTAAGACCAGTGAGTTTGCGGACGCCATTATCGAAAACATGAGCGGCCGCTCTGCCGCCGCCTGACCGTCTTCAGATCAATAGGTGGAGTCTGCGCAGCTTCTGAGATCGACGTGATTGGTACGCCCCGCGTCTATCCGGGGCTTGATCACGGCTACGCCGATGCGCCGCATATCGGCGGTGAGTTGATGGAACATGTCCTCCCCACGGTAGCTGCCGACGATGGCGCCGCCGGAGCCGGCAAAGTTCGCGGAGGCGCCCGCACGCCTGGCCGTTTCTACCATTTCCAGATTTCCCGGGCTTATGCGGTACAACGTGGCTCGCAGATCGAAATTCCGGTTGATTAACTCGTCCAACAGACGGTAGTCGCGATTGAGAATCGCCGTCCTGCCTCGCTCGGCGATGGATGCCCATTCCTGCATCGCGCCGACTACTTCGGGGTCACCCCGCCGCCAGCGCTCCCGCACGTCGTTGTGAAAAACTTCGGTTCCCTCACTCAAAGACGTACGATAGGCCACATACATATCCGGGAGACAGGCGGGATCCAGTTTCTCGTAATTGCCGTGGCCCTGCCGCTCCATGAGGTCGCGCGAAAAATCCATATATACAAGGCCTTCGTACACTTGAATGACCCGGTCCTGCAATCCGGCGGGAACCCCTAATTCCCTGGTTTCCGTTTCCAGTATCAGCTTGGCCTGCATGGGCGGGGGAATGACAATCCCGTAATACTGCATAATCGCCCGAAGGGCCGCCGTGATGATGGAACTGGATCCTCCCAAGCCAAGGCGCAGCGGAATGTTCGTCTCATACTCGAGAGTGAAATTCCGGTCCTCGATCTCGATGCTCTGCTCCGCGCAGTAATCAAGGAATCTGACCAGCAACGCCTGGATGATCCGGATGCCTCCGTAGTAACCTCTCCAGCGGGTAGTCTTATAGAGGTCCTCCAGGTTCTCAAATACGGGCATATCAGCCTTGGAGGGCCGTATCTCGAGCCGGGCGCTCGGGTACAACAGTACTCTTGCCCGGAAGTTACGAACAAGAAAAGAGATCGTCTTTCCGAAATATCCATCGCTCGGATTGCCCAGTAGACCCGCGCGGGCGTAGGCGTAGCATTCGATCATGCGAGATTCCGATTATCCTCTGGCATACTTATAGCATGCTGTGGCGGCTTACATGATCATGGTGCTTCAGCGTGCCGGCCGCTCTCATGTTCAAGTGGGGGCGAGCACCGCCGGGTCGATCGAATCCGGACTTGTCGTGCTGCTCGGAGTCGCAAAAGGGGATACCCGGAAGGATGCGGATTACCTAGTGGAAAAGGCGCTTTCTCTCCGGATTTTTCCAGATGAAACCGGAAAAATGAACAAGAATATCCAGCAGGCTGGCGGCAGTCTGTTGGTGGTCTCGCAGTTCACTCTTCTGGGGGACTGCCGGAAGGGGCGGCGTCCCAGTTTCGACCGTGCTGCCGATCCTCAACTGGCTAAAGAACTTTACGAATACTTTGTAAGTGCCGCACGCGCCAGCGGAATCCGGGTTGAAACGGGAATTTTTCAGGCTTTTATGAGCCTGAGTCTTACGAACGAAGGACCGGTGACCATTATTTGCGAATCTCATGGAAACAATAAATGAATAGTATGTTATGGTTTTAGTGGGAGCTTACATGGCAAGAAAGTCTTCCGTGAACGACATATTTCTCCTCGAAGCCGCTCTGGAAGGACTTGAATTACAGCGCAAGCGCATCGATGAACAAATCACGCATGTGCGCTCGTTGTTAGGCAAACGCCCGGGCGCCAAGAGCAGCGTGTCGCAGGTCTCTGTGAGTGCGGGGCACAAGCGCAAACTCAGTCCGGCTGCCAGACGCAGGATCGCGGTTGCACAAAAGAAACGGTGGGCGGAATACCGCAAGAACGCAGCGCCGGACTCTTCGAGAAAATCGCGTGTGCGCCCGGATCACAAGGCCGTTAGCACTATAAAAAAGGCCTCCGAAGCAGCCTGAGGCAAGCGGTGCCCTGCGCTCAGTCCGAGCTTGCGTCCCAGTGGAAACGCCGCACGATATCCGCAAGAGTACCGGTCGCGATTATTCGGCCTTTCTCAAAAAAAACCGCTCGGGCGCCCATCCGGGAGGCAAAGCCAATATCGTGAGTAACCACTATCTTCGGCTGTGGTAAGCCCGTTATCAACCGGAGTAATTCGCGCTGGCCCGGCGGGTCAAGACAGGTGGTCGGCTCGTCGAGAACGAGTATCTCCGGCTCCATCGCAAGTACGCCCGCTAGCGCGACTCTCTTCTTTTCACCCGCGCTGAGATGGTAGGGCGCCTTGTCAGAGACGTGTGCCGTGCCGGTTTGCTGGAGGGCTTTGCCGGCCCTTGTAATCGCCTCGTCCCGGCTGAGTCCGGCATTCATCGGACCGAACGCGACATCTTCCAACACCGTCGGCATAAATAACTGCTCGTCAGAGTCCTGAAACAGCAGGCCGATCTTCTGGCGGATAAGAGGCAGATTTTTCTTTTCCACGGGAATGCCGCAGACGCGGATGGATCCTTCGCCGGAAAGGAGTCCGTTCAGGTGAAGGATAAACGTTGTTTTTCCGGATCCGTTCGCCCCTAATAACGCCACCGTTTCGCCGGAATACAGGTCAAAATCGACACCATCCAGAGCCACGGTGCCGTCGGAGTAGCGAAAGCGCAGGTTCCGGACCTCGATAACGGTCTTCATCAAGCGGCGCCCCTGAGGGCCAGTCCCGTAGCGGCAGCGGCAATGAGAGCAGCAAGAAGAAATCCGAAATCGGCCCACTCGAACCGTTGAGTCCGGATGGCCGGCAGCCTGCCCCGAAAACCTCTGGCAAGCATCGCGTTGTGAATGCCTTCGGCCCGTATGTAGGATTTCGAGAAGAGGACCGCGAGGGCGCCGGCTGCCGCTTGGAAACGCCTGCGAGTTCCGCTGTTCCCGCTGCCGGACCGGCAGCGGGCCGCCTGAAGCATGTGTTGTACTTGCTCGGATATCACGAACAGATATCGGTAGAGGAATTGGACGACGAGCGTCACCACTCTTGGGGCGCCGAGTTTTTCGGCGCCCGAGAGAAGTTCGGTCAACGGCGTTGTGGCAATCAGCAACAGCACTATCGAGGCCGAGAGATAGCTCTTCACTACCACGCTCGCAGCGCGCGCCGGGTCTCCTGAAACCCAACTGACCAGCGCCATCGCGATGGAAAAGGGAAGCACCACACCGGCGCGAGTGGCGGCCTGGAATAGCGGCAGCCTGGCTGCCAGAAAACCCGCGGCCACAATGGCGCCGTAGGCAGCCAGCATGGGAAGCACTCCCGCATCTGTCGTCGCTATGGAGACTAGCAGTGCAAGCGCCGCCAGGATTTTGGCTCGTGCATCACGCCGGTGCAGCGGGCTGGTGCGCCTGCTCCAGCGGTCGAGCACGACGTGATGCAATTCACGCGCTCCCGCGCCTGGAAATCATGCGTCCGCAGAGGATGCAGACGCCGAAGATCAGCATCAATCCTGCCATTCCGGCCGCGGCCTTGCGCAACCAATCCGAATTCAGAAAGTTGGCTTCGTAATCCGCCAGAGGCGTCGAGAAGAGAACGGTGGCTTTGTCCGCCAGTCCAATCTGCTCGGCGAGACTCTCCAGGCCATCGGGAGCGGCCGACGCAACCACGACACCCACCACTGCTAACAGTACGGCGGCCGAGGCGAGCAAACCCATACCCAGCCGGCCATCGGACATCGGCTTGTGAATCCAGTTGGGATTGAGTTTTTCCAGCGCCCCCATCACTGCTACCGTGATCAGACCTTCGAGCAGCGCGCTGATGAGGAACAGGCCCGCCGAGATTGCGAGAACACCTGTCCGCATCGGAATGCCCGAAATCAGAAGTTGAGACAGTGTCAGCGCGGCGCTGACCAGCACCGAGAGGACGCCGCCGGCAAAGAACGAGAACTTGCGGAGGCGGCCCGCGCCCCAGAAATGATAGGGCAGATAGCCCGCCAGAACTCCTAACACCGCCATATTGAGAACATTGGCGCCCAGACTCAGCACGCCTCCGTCTTGAAACACCAGCGCCTGCACGGCCAGAATCGCCGTCATTACCACCGTGGCGGCGGCCGGCCCCAGAGTGCACGCAAGCAGCGCTCCTCCTACCAGGTGCCCGCTGGTGCCCGCACCAACCGGAAAATTGATCATTTGCGCCGCGAAAACAAAAGCGCCCATTACCCCAAGCAGCGGAATCCGCGAATCATCCAGTTGGCTGTGCGCGCGGCGCGCCAACACCCCTACCGCGGGTACGCTGATGGCATTCATCGTGAGCCACACGGGAGTTGACAGGAATCCGTCCGGTATGTGCATCTGATTGACTCTACAGTAGCACGGAATGTCTATTCGTGCCACGGCGGAACCGCATGCTAGCGTATCTCTTATGGCTCTTGTGAGGGTGGGTCCGCCTGCCGCGCTTCCACCCGGTTCGATGCTACAGGTGGATACAGACTGCGGCGTGTACACCGTCTGCAACATCGATGGCGAACTCCACGCCGTGGACGGTATCTGCCCGCATCGCGGCGGGCCGCTTGCTCATGGTGCCCTGCATGGGACCACGATCGTTTGTCCGTGGCATGCCTGGGAGTTTGACTGCCGCAGCGGAGAATATGATTTGGATCCAGCTATCCGGTTGAAGAAGCACTCCGTCACGATCAAGGACGGTATCATTTTTGTGGACTTGCCCTGAGTGCCGGAACTGCCCGAAATCGAAACCATCGTCCGTGAGCTCACGCCCGCCCTGGCAGGCCGCCTCATTCATGACGTCGAATTTCTTTCGCGTTTGGTCTTGCTGGATTCCGCCCAAGCCGCT
>CAADGY010000131.1 GCA_900696665.1 uncultured Acidobacteriota bacterium | reverse complement strand
TCATCCCGGATGCATCAGTGTGCTGAAACCACTTTGCTGCAGTAGACGTCTGCTGCGGATAGGCGCAGGGAGGAAAGGAATTCGCGTTTCATGAGTTTTCGCAGGCCGAAACGCCTGAGCATAGTCGCAGTATGTCTGTCCTGTCTGGCAAGCGCCGCCAGACCCCAGGCATCTTCGCAGCAGAGTACGACCCCGTCAAGCCAGCCGCAACAGCAAAGCAACCCTTTCGAGACGGTTCCCCAAGCGGTTGAACCTCCCAAGCCGCAGCCGTCCAAGCCGGCGCAATCCAAGCCCGGGCAAACACCGTTTGAAGCGCCCAAGCCGGCGGCTGAGCCGCCCAAGGCCGAAAAGACACCGGATATCATCGAGGCGATTGAGTTCCGCGGGTCGCGGCGTGTTCCCCAGGACACCCTTCGCGCGATGATTTTCACAAAAAGGGGCGACCGGTACGACGAAGAGGCGTTGCATCGCGACTTCATGGCCCTGTGGAATTCCGGAAGGTTCGACGATATCCGGCTGGAGCGCGAACCGGGGAACGCCGGATGGATCGTACGCTTCCTGCTGACCGAACGCAGAGTGGTACGTTCCATCAAGTACGAAGGGACGAAGTCGGTAACGGTATCGGAGATTCTGGACCGCTTCAAAGAGCGGCGCGTCGGTCTCAGCGTCGAGTCGCAATACGATCCGAACCGCGTCCAGCGCGCGACGGTCGTGTTGAAGGAATTCCTGGCTGAACGCGGACGGCAGTTCGCGGTCGTGGAACCCCAGGTGCGGCAGATCCCGCCCTCCTCGCTGGAGATCACGTTCAAGGTGACAGAAGGCCCGAAGGTTAAAGTCGGCGACATCGATATCCAAGGCAATACGATTTTCGGCGACCGTGCCGTAATACGGTCGATGAAGAACCTGCGGCCGATCGGGATTCCCTACTCCATTCTGTTCGAAGGTCTGTTCTCCAAGTCCTACGATGTGAGCAAGCTCGAACAGGATAAGGACATGATCCGGAACTTCTACCAGGAACGCGGCTACTTCATGGCGCGCACACTGGAGCACGACACCACCATCCGCGACGTCGGTGGTGGAAAGTTTAGGATTCCTCTGTTCTACCCGAACAAGCCCGGCAAGCGCGCCGATATCCGTATTCCCGTGGAGGAAGGCCGCCAATACAAGCTGAACAAAATCAGTTTTGCCGGCGTGAAGTTCTTCCGGACGCCGGAGAGCCTGATGCGCCCGTTGTTCGACATGGATCAAGGCGATATTTTCTCCACGGCGAAGCTCCGGAAGGGCTTTGAAAATTTGCGCAAGCTGTACGGCGAGTTCGGATATATCGATTTTGTCGCCGAACCGAACTTCGAACCGTTGCCGGGAACGGATAAGATCGATCTCACGCTCAACTTCGACGAAGGCAAGCAGTTCTTCGTCCGCCGCATCGACTTCACCGGAAACAGTACTACGCGCGACAAAGTCATCCGGCGCGAGTTGCTGATCGACGAAGGCGATATGTTCAACACCCGTCTTTGGGAGTTGAGCATCCTGCGCCTGAACCAACTCGGCTATTTCGAGGTACTGAAGGAGGAGGAAGCGGCCAAAATCGAGCGCGACACCAAGAGCAGCACGGTCGATATTACGCTGCAGGTGAAGGAGCGCGGAAAGAACTCCGTGCAGCTCAGTGGCGGCGTTTCCGGCATCGCCGGCAGTTTTGTCAGCTTCGGTTATTCGACGAACAACTTCCTGGGATTAGGTGAAACGCTGAGCGTCTCTTCGCAATTGGGAGACCGTATCCGCGACCTGACGTTTGGCTTCACGGAGCCCTACTTCCTTGATCGCCCGATTCAGGCCGGGTTCACGGTCTATACGCAGCGCTTCAATTTCGACCAGGGCCGCGAGGTATCCCTGCTCTCCGGACGCGACCTGAGCCCGCTCTTTAACGAACTGGGCGTGGATAACCTGCTGAACTACGTCTCCAACGGCATGGGGTTCACCGTGTTCGCCAGCTATCCGTTGAAGCGAAGTTTCGCCCGGGTGGGAATCACCTACGGTTTCGACTCTTCCAAGTACACCACCCTGACCACGGCGGCCAACAGCTATTTCCAGTACATCAACTTCCAGGGCCTGGAGGGCGCGAACAGCCTGAGCGGCATCAAGACAAGCAGCATCATCCCTTCCTACAACTACAATTCCGTCAATCACCCGATCACGCCGACCGGGGGAAAGTCCCTCTTTATTTCCACCAGGATTGCCGGCAGCGTGCTGGGCGGAAACGTAAACCTGTTTGAGCCGACCATCGATGCCAAGTACTTCCGCGGTGGCTTCAAAAAGGGTCATGTGATCGGGTTCCACTTTCTGGGGCGCGCGGTGATGGGGTATGGAGGGAAGGTGGCTCCGCCCTTCAACCGGGTATTCATGGGAGGCGAGCAGGACGTTCGCGGTTTCGAGATTTGGGGGATCAGCCCCCTCGCCTACGTTCCCAGTGCGGCGCAGATCACTGTGTTGAATAATGATGGATCGGCCCGCCAGCAGAAAGTAGTCGTCGATGGAGCCGAACGTCTCGTCGATGTAACGCAAACGATCCCGATTTACCAGATGATCATGCCGGGTGGCGACACGCAGTTGGTGGGCAACGCTGAGTACCGCATCCCAATCGTTGGGCCCGTGACGCTGGCATTCTTCTTCGATGCCGGCATGAACAAGATTATCCGGCCTAACCAGCTGCGGATGAATCCCAGCCGGATCGCAGAATTGAACGGCCTCTTTCCGCAAGCGGCGTTTAACGAGCGTGCCGTGATCGCTCCGGGTACCCAGAAACTCCGCACCTCCACCGGTATCGAGTTGCAGATCATGATGCCCGTAGTAAACGCGCCCTTCCGGTTATACTGGGCGTATAATCCTACGATCGCCCAGACGATTCTCCAACCTCCAATCGTCGCGGATCGTTCGTATTTTCCGAACCAGACGACGTTTTTGAATTCAATCGCCCAGTTCGGACGGCCCTATCCGTTTATTGAGAAGAGAAAGACCTTCCGGTTTACCATCAGCCGGACGTTCTAAAGAATAGTGATGAAGTTAGTCCACGCAACGCTGTTGCAAACGCTCCATATTGCCAGGCCGGAAGGCTAGCGGGGCGGCCATCTACGACAGTTAGGAGTTAAGAGAGTGAACAGAAAGCAATTTGTGCTACCTGCGCTAGTCCTCGGCGCCGCCGCCTTCGCCTATGCGCAGGCCAACACGCCCACCAAGGTCGGCATTATCAACATACAGGCCGCCATCGTTGGCACCAAAGAGGGCCAAAAAGCGGCGTCTGAAATCGAAGCCAAACGCGCTCCCAAAGCGAAGCAACTTCAGGGACAGCAGGAGGAAATCAAGAACCTGCAAGAGAAGCTCAGCAAGGGCAGTAACACAATGGCGGAAACCGCGCGGCAGAGCCTGATGCGTGATATCGACCAGAAGACCAAGGAATTCAACCGCGACCTGGAAGACGCCCAACTGGAATGGGACCAGGAACAGCAGAAGGTGTTGCAGGAACTTGGCGGAAAGATGATGGCGGTCATAGACAAGTACGCGCGTGATCACGGCTACACGCTCATTCTGGACATCAGTTCGCCGCAAACGCCGGTGCTTTACGCCGCCAACAGCATTGAAATCACCAAGGACATCATCGAACTGTACGACAAGAACGCGCCCGTGGCGGGGGCGGGTAGCAGCACTCCCTCCGCATCTCCGGCACCCGCTAGCACCAAACCCTCGACGCCGCCTGCCACCACGCCGAAACCCGGCGCTCCTAAATAAGCGCTGCCAAAACTTTGTAGCGGCGAGCGGTCAACCTCGCTCGCCGCTGCCACCGGATTGAAACCCGCCTCGCGGCCTCAGTACAATGGGTCGCGATCATGTCCAATGAATCATTGATAAAAGATGCCCTTTGTGCGGCGGATGGCATTGTCCGGCTGGCTCCGTGTTGGGTCCCGCGGTCGTTCCTGATGCCCGGAGGGAGATTAAAGCTCGATCCTCGCGATCTTTATGCGCTCGGTGCTCACCGCGGCGGCATCGACGAACGATGGTTCTCCTCTACCACCCGGGCCGACAACGGTCCCGGCACACCGGATGATGAAGGTCTCAGCTACATCGCCCTGAACGGAAAGCGCGTGCTCCTCAAAGAAGCCATCGAGACGCGCGGAGACGAATTCATCGGAGCGGGCGTAATGAGCAAATACGGCGGCTGGAATCTGCTCTGCAAATTCTTCGACAATCTCGGCCCCATTCCCCATCACATGCACCAGAAGGAAGAGCATGCGAAAAAGGTGGGCCGGAACGGCAAACCCGAAGCCTATTATTTTCCGCCTCAATATAATTTCAAGGACAATAACTTCCCTTACACGTTTATGGGACTGGAGCCGGGCACCACGCGCGATGACATCCGCCGCTGCCTGGAGCGTTGGAACGAAGGCGATAACGGCATCCTCTACCACTCAAAGGCCTACCGGTTACAGCCCGGCACCGGATGGCAAATCGACGCGGGCATCCTGCACGCGCCCGGATCTTTAGTGACCTACGAGCCGCAGGTGAATTCCGATGTGTTCGGCATGTTCCAGTCGATGGTGGAAGGACGCGCCGTGCCGTGGGACCTGCTGGTAAAAGATGTCCCGCCGGAGCATCATCACGACCTCGACTACATTCTGGATATGCTTGATTGGGAAGCGAACGTCGATCCGGAGTTTGCTAAGCACCGCCTGTTCCATCCCACGCCGGTGAAGCCGGAAGCGGAAATGCTCGACGCCGGTTACTCGGAGAAGTGGATCGTTTACTCAACACCGCACTATTCGGCGAAAGAGCTCACTGTGCTGCCTGGGCGCTCGGTCACAATTCAGGATGCGGCGGCCTATGGCCTGATCGTGGTGCAAGGATGGGGCACCGTCGGCAAACAGGACGTAGAGACGCCCAGCCTGATCCGCTACGGAGAGATGACAAAAGACGAGTTGTTTGTTTCAGCCCGGACAGCGGAGGCGGGGGTGACGGTCACCAACCGTAGTAGCACGGAGAACCTGGTGATGCTGAAGCACTTCGGGCCCGGCAACTCCGATGCCGCGCAGTTCATCGCGTAGTGGCAGCAATCATCCGCTCCAGTTCCCCGATAGTGTGAATCTGCTGATGTGTATGTGTTGTCCGGATTGATTCTCTAGCGTAAGCGTCCGGTGAACTCTCGTAAGCCGCTCTTGCTGATGAACCTGTCGGCGGTGCATTGTGGCGTTATGAACGACATCGCTGTTGAGCAAGCTGTTGAGCAGAAGACGGCCAACCCGAAAGCCGATCAGTAAACCTTCGGCATTTCTGATCGGGTATACGGGGGCCGTCACCCGTGACTTCTGCCACAGCCTCGAAAGTTACACGTTTTCATGTCTATGGGTGGGCCGGCATGGCCCGCCGGAACACCACCGTGCGTACGGGTCCGTACAGGGCGGTTGGAGTCGGTTAGGATAGGTTGACGTGGGTGGGGAGGGAGTATATGCTGACTTTGAACCGAAGCCGAAAATGGAAAATTTGAGGAGGACTCTTCGGGGATCTACGCGTGCGATCTGGGCGGGGGATCGAACTGGGCTGCCGCAGAAAACGGGCGGCTGCCAGTATGATTCGCCAACAACGAGATAGGGCAAATTTTCTTGTGGCTACTTCGGGCTGAAGGAGGGCACACAGTGCGGGACACACACTTGGCTTGGCTCGCCGTTGGTCTGCTCTGGACAGGTGCACTCCTTCACGCTCAAGACGCCTGTGACTGCAGTCATCCTGAAAGTACATCGAAATTTTTACATGGCGGCGATGGCCACCCGCTCAAGTGGTCTTCCTCCTCCGGACTGCTGGTTGGCGGCCCTGGGGCCTCCCCGACATATTGTTATGAGAGGACGGTTCAAAATTACGATGCCCGAGAGGTCCGGGACATTCTGTGGCCCATTGCAGGCTACTCAAGAAGATTCCTTCCACCGAGACCCAATCTGGGGAAACCTAACTGCTGCTGTGACGCGATCTCCATAGTGGGAGGTGTAGCCCCCACTCCTCCCAAGGGACCGCTGTTCTTCGGCCCCAGTGGCATGTATGCCACCTCCGTTTGGTCCCCGGAATCTGGGTGGTCCACGGCCAAAGCACAGGTCTACGAACTTGCCCGGACCCACCGAGGGGTGCCACTAACCTCAGGAATTCAATTTGCTGTGAAGCGGCGGGCAGGTGTATTTACCATTTCGAATGTTCGCGTTACCTCGCGAACTGAGACAATTCCAGATGCTGGCGTCAATTACTTTTACGAACTGAGCAACATGGGCGAAGAGTCCGTTTTCTTGAGATTCGCTTTACCTGAGGCCGGGGACTTTTGGCGGCAAGTGGAATTCGGACCCAACACTCAGATTTCTCTGACACCAGGCGATAAGGTCCAAAAGCATGTAATATCCAAGCTCAGAATTACACTGGCATACATACCCGTCTCCATCACAGACGGCAAGCAAGAATTCTTGGCCCGCGGCCTTGTCGCGATGTATTTTCCTAGGAAATGACGGAGCAACAAGACTCCGCCCACTATACATAACAGCTCCATGTCAGGCCAGTGCGAATGCGTAAAAGCAGGTTGGATTGAATACGCCAGAAAAGCACTTCCCCTCTTGGCTAGCCTGCTTCCCGCGGGTGAGAAGTACACGAACCTTCTGCCTTCGCTGAACCCGGCAGTGCGCAACGACGTATTTATCATCAGTATTGTAGCGACAGCACTGACAGGGTTTGGTGGTCACGAGACTGCACGTAGTCTTCGGAAAGGAGCTCTTTTCGGTTGGCTGGGTGTTGTCGGGTTCCTTGGAAGCACAGTTGTTATGATAGCGTTCCTTAACGATTTTTCGTTCGGTTTGTCAACAAAAGGTGTCTCACTGTTGCTGAGAATATCCTACATCCTCATTTTTGCCTTTCTTGGCCTTGCTGTCGGTGGCTTCCTAGCTCTGGATGGGCGCGACTAACCGCGACTAACAGTCGACTAACCGCGGGCTAGCCTGCTTCCCGCGGGTGAGAAGTACACGAGCCTTCTGCCTTCGCTGAACCCGGCAGTGCGCAACGACTCGCGCTACCCCTTGATGATCGCTCTCGCCATGAGAACACCATTGGGTACGCCGCGGTCACCCGGTAAGAGGTGTTCACCAATCGTTCACCAGCCGCCTACTCCTCTAGCGTGCCGTTCTGCCTCCTGGTTGCAGCACCAGCCATGACTGGACGGCAGAAGGCTTATGCCGCGCGTAGATCCAGCTCCTCTGCCAGCCCGGGCAGGAAGCGTGAGAAAAACTGCCGGTCCGAAAGACGTCGGGTGGCCTGTACCATGTTGCGCCATGAAGCAAGGCCAGTGCTGCTGAGCCAGGAACGTACTTGCTTCGGAAGTGGTTCGAAGCAGTGCTCCAGTTTGCGGACCGTCTGCGGCTCGAAAAGTGTTCTCAACATCACAATCTGATTGAATTCGATGTGGTCGAAGGAGACCGGATAGGGGAATGCCGTCCGGGAAAGGTGCCCCACTTTTGCAGATGTCACGCAGCGGACGCCCGCTCCGGAGATCCAGGCGCGCGCGGAGAGATCCTGTTCATCGATGCCCCAGGTGCGGAACAAAGGTGAGAAGCCGCCCATTCGCTCATAGCTGTCGCGGCGCATCATATAGCAGGCGCCAATCACCATGGGGACCTCGGGCGCAAGCTCACGGACGGGCATGACGCGGTGCTGTAATCCGAAACCCGGAACTTTTTGCTCCATGTAGTTCCGCGTGCTGTTCCACACGAAGTCCGCACCCCAACAAAGACAGGTCTGAAGATCGTAATCCCAGAAAGGCGAACAGAGCAGTGCGCCCGAGGAGGTGTGTACCAGCATCTGCTCCAGCCAGTATTCGCCGAAAGACATGTGGGCATCCACCCAGGCCAGCACTTTGGCACCGGCCAATTCGGCGCCGAGCCGCCGCGAACCACACACTCCCATCGGATGGCTGTTTCGCACCAGAGATACGCCGGGTCCTTCGCAGACCACCGGAGTGCTGCTGCCGTCATCAATGACGATGATTTCGATGGCAACTCCGCGCGTCGTCGCGCGGAGGCCGTCCAAGGTGGCTTGCAGAATGGCGGGATCCTCATCCCGGCTCGTGACGATGATCGAGACTTCAGCGCTCATCTCGGCCGCCGTGTGGGACGAGGTACGCGCGTCCCCGCCGGACGCGTTGGCGTTCGCGTGGGCAGAACGGTCGGAATAGGCCTCAGCGTGGGTCTGGGAGAAGGAACAGGGGTGCGCGTGGGCACAGGTTCCACGGTCGGTCTGGGCGTTGGGGCAAGCGTTGGCGTCGGCGTTGGGGTCGGCACCGCTGTAGGAGTTGGCGATGGCGCTGGGGCCGGTGTGGGTACAGGTGCCGGTGCTGGTGATGGTGCCGGTGTTGGTGTAGGAACCGGACCCGCCGCAAGCTCCTGAACGCGGCGCGCAAGACAAAAGATCAGTTCCAGCAGGATCCCATGGCTCAGCACGGCTGGCCGCACACGGATATCGATCATCTCCGGAGTAATGGTGCCTTCGGCAGGTAGACTGACCTGGGCAAGCAGGATGCACCCGCCCCCGCTTGGCTGCGTGCAGGCGGAGGTGATATGCTCCGCCAGCGCGGGAAGCGGATTGGGAAGCTGGCCGGAATCCTCCGCCGGGGTGAACAGGGATGTAAAGCGGCAATCCAAACCGTTTGGAACTGCTACGCCCTCGGCCACCACAACGCGGTACTTCTCCCGCGTCACCGATGGCGCGCAGTCTCCTTCCGGATCGCATCCCGGCGCGAGCACCGGAGCGGGTTCAGCGCCGCACTCGTGATAGCAGAGCGAAATCACAACTGCGCCTCCGCCCTCGATGCGCCCGTTCGTATTGCCTTCCGCATCTCTCAACACTCGCGGATCGAAGGGGAGGCTCTGTTCCGGTACGATGATTTCCCGTCCCCATCCGTCAATTGCTACGCCGGGATCGATCACCAGCCGTGTTCCGCCGGCCGCCGGAGCCACACCAAGCCCGCACACTACGCCGGATCCGGCGAGCAACCGGTTCATGAGCCAACGTTTGGAATTGAAGTAATCCTGTTCGAGATCGAAATCGGACACGCCCAGCAGCTTGCCGAAAAAATAGGCGTTCCGCTCGGGTGTAGCGAGCCTGGTTGGCGCTTGCGAGTCCTCACCGAATCTTGCCATAGTCGTTACTCTCTCTCTGCCATGAAACTTCCGG
>CAADGY010000130.1 GCA_900696665.1 uncultured Acidobacteriota bacterium | reverse complement strand
GATCACCCCGCCGATGGCACCTAGGGGCAGTGTCAGGAGAATGGAGATCGGGATGGGCCAACTCTCGTAGAGTGCCGCCAGACACAGGAAGATCACCAGGATGGAGAAGGCGTAGAGCGGAGCGGTTTGCGCGCCAGCCTGACGTTCCTGATAGGAAAGCCCCTGCCAGTCGAACCCAATTCCCTGCGGCAGCTTTGCAACGAAACTTTCCATCGCGGCCATCGCTTCGCCTGAACTTCGCCCAGGCGCAGACTCGCCGAGGATATTGAGCGAGGGAAAGCCATTGAAGCGTTCGAGCTTGGGCGAACCAGACGTCCAGTGCCCGGAAGCGAAGGAGGAGAATGGCACCATTTTGCCCTTGCTGTTGCGCACGTAGAGCCGTTCCAAATCGTGCGGCAACATGCGGTAGGGGGCGTCCGCTTGGGCATAAACGCGTTTGACGCGACCGCCCTGGATGAAGTCATTGACGTAGGCGCTGCCGAACGCCGCCGAGATGGTGTCGTGAATCGAAGTGATGGGGATGCCTAGCGCACCCGCCTTTTCCCAATCCACGTCCACGCGATATTCGGGGACGTCTTCGAGGCCGTTGGGCCGAACCTTGGCCAGCACGGCGTTGGTTGCCGCCATGGCGAGAAGCTGATTGCGCGCCGTCATCAACTGTTCGTGACCCAGCCCGCCGCGGTCGAGTAACTGAAAATCAAAGCCTTTGGCCTGGCCGAGTTCCACCACCGCTGGCGGCGCGAAAGCGAACACCATGGCGTTGCGAATCTGCGAAAACTTGACCGTCGCCCGGGCGGCAATCGCGCCGACCTTCAGGTCGGACCGGTTTCGAAGGTCCCAATCCTTGAGCCGGACAAAGGCCAGGCCGGTGTTTTGTCCCCGACCCGAGAAGCTGACGCCGGAAACGGTCATCATTGATTCGACCGCGTCCTTCTCTTCGCTCAGGAAATAGTTTTTGACATCCGCCATCACAGCTTTGGTTTGTTCGAGGGTCGCGTTGGCGGGCAGCAGGGTCATGACCATCATGATTCCCTGATCCTCGTCCGGCAGATAAGCCGTGGGCATGCGGTGGAACAGGAACGCCATGGCGCCCACAATCAAGATGAAGATGACGCCGTATCTCAGCCTGCGGGCCAGTGAATGCCCCACCAACTGCAGATATCGGTCGCGCGCCTGAAAGAAAAGCCGGTCAAACCAGCGGAAGAATGGTCGCAAGAACCAGATGCCGCCCTCTGCGGGTTGATGTCCCTTGGGCACGGGCTTCAAGAAGGAGGCGCACAGGACCGGGGTCAGAATCAAAGCCACCAACACGGAAAGCAGCATCGCCGCGATGATGGTCACCGAGAACTGGCGGTAAATGACGCCCGTGGAACCGGCGAAAAACGCCATCGGCCCGAACACCGCCGAGAGCACCAGGCCGATGCCGATCAACGCAGGAGTGATTTGATCCATGGATTTGCGCGTGGCTTCAAATGGCGGGAGGCCTTCCTCACTCATTATCCGCTCGACGTTCTCCACCACCACGATGGCGTCGTCCACGAGCAAACCGATCGCCAGCACCATGGCGAACATGGTCAGCATGTTGATCGAGAAACCGAAGATGCCCAGCACCGCGAATGTTCCGAGAATCACCACCGGCACGGCAATCGTCGGGATCAAGGTGGCGCGAAGGTTGCCCATGAACGGATACATCACCAGAAAGACGAGGATGATCGCCTCGATGAGCGTCTTGACGACCTCGTTGATGGCGACTTTCACGAACGGCGTGGTGTCATAAGGATAGACCACCTTCATCCCGGGCGGGAAGAAGTGGCTCATCTCCTCGAGCTTCGCGCGAACGTTGTCGGCGGTCTCCAGCGCATTGGCGCCGGCCGCCTGCCGGATGGCCAGCGCCGCGGAAGGCTTGCCGTTGCCGATGCCGGGCTCGCGATTGTAGTACGCGACGATGTCGTAGGTGTCCGTCCCTATTTCCGCGCGGCCAATATCCTTGATGCGAACAATGGATCCGTCGGGGTTGGTGCGCAGCGGAATGTTGGCAAACTCATCGGGCGTCTTGAGCAGGCTCTGCACGATGATGGCGGCATTCAGGCGCTGGCCTTCGACCGCGGGCACCCCGCCGAACTGGCCGGCGGACACTTCCACGTTGTAGGCGCGCAGCGCGGCGACCACATCCTGCATCGTCATCTGGTAATCCGTCAGTTTGTCGGGATTAACCCAGATGCGCATGGCGTACTGGCCGCCAAAGATTTCGACCTCTCCAACCCCCGGAACCCGCGACAACACTTTCTCCAGGTTGGATTGGGCGTAGTCCCGCAAGTCGTCTCCATCCATGCTCCCGTCCTCGGAGATCAGCCCCACAATCATCAGCCAGTTCCGCGTGCTCTTGCTGACCTTGACGCCGGCGCGCTGGACCACTTCCGGCAGGCTTGCCATGGCGAGTTGAAGTTTGTTTTGAACCTGCGCCCAAGCGAGGTCGGGATCCGTGCCGGGAGCAAAAGTCAGTTCCACGCGCGAGGCGCCGGCTGAATCGCTGGTCGCCGAAAGGTAGAGCATCTTGTCGAAGCCGGTCATCTTCTGCTCGATGATCTGGGTGACGCTGTTCTCGACCGTCTCAGCCGACGCGCCCGGATAGAAAGCCTGGATAGCGATAGACGGTGGCGCGATGGGCGGATATTGCGAGATGGGCAGGAAGTGAATCGCCAACAGCCCCGCCACCATCAGGACGATGGCGATCACCCAGGCAAAGACCGGGCGTTTGAGGAAGAATCGGGATAACATAGAAGCGGCTCCCTCAGTTTGATCTGGCTGTGGTGATTGAGCTGGTGGAACTGGCAACCGGTTTTTGACCACCCGCAAGTAGCACTTCCTTCACCGCCACACCGGCGCGGACCTTCTGCATTCCCTCCGCTATCACGCGGTCGCCGGGCGCGAGACCTGAGCTTACAAGCCATTGATCTTTGATGGCGCGATCCAGCGTGAGTTTTCGCTGTTCCACCTTGCCGTTCGCGTCCACGAGCAGCACATACGGATTTCCTTTCGGGTCACGAGCCACGGTTTGCTGGGGAATCAGAATCGCGTCATCGTTCTCGCCTTCTTTCACCACAGCGCGAACAAACATGCCCGGCAGCAAAACGCCATCCGGATTGGGAAACACCATACGGAGAGTCACCGACGCGGTCGTGGGGTCCACGGAGACGTCGCGGAACTGGAGCTTCCCGGTCAAAGGATACTTCGTGCCGTCCGGCAGGATGAGTTCCACGTCACTCCCGTTGGTGCCCCCGCGGCGGAGCTGCCCTTCCTGCAAACGACGTTGCAGGCGCAGCAAATCGGTGCTGGACTGCGTCACGTCCACATAAATGGGATCAAGCTGTTGAATGGTGGCCAGCGCCACGGGCTGATAAGCCGTCACGATGGCGCCATCCGTCACGGACGAAGCGCCGATGCGACCCGCGATCGGCGACACGACGCGGGCGTAATTCAGATTGATGCGCGCCGTCTCGACCATCGCCCGGTAGTACTGGATCTCGGCTTCGGCTTGCTTCAACGCTGCCTCAGCATCATCGAAATCCTGCTGACTCACGGCCTTTTCAGCCAGCGCCTGCCGGTAGCGATTCACTCTGGACTGGATGGCTGGAAGATTCGCCTCCGCCCGGCCAAGCGCGGCCTTCGCGTTATCCAGCGCGGCCTGAAACGGCGCCGGGTCAATCTGGTAAAGCGCCTGGCCTTCCTGCACATCCGAGCCTTCGGTGAACAGGCGTTTTTGAATGAGCCCGTTGACCTGTGGCCGGATTTCCGCGATGCGATAGGGCGCAGTGCGCCCGGGCAGCTCGGTGGTCAACGCGAGGGATCGCCGGGCAACTGTCACCGTGGCGACTTGCGGCGGCGCGGCCGGCGGTGGTGCTGCGGATCGCGAGCAGGCTGTCAACGCCACGGAGGCAGAGATCAAAATCAGTAGTTGGGGTTTAGGCTTCATGTTTAGAGCCAGAATTCTCGTGTTGGTTGATATGAAGGGCAGTGGGAGAATGGGCATCACCGCCCTTGGCGATGGCTTGCAGCTTGGAGAGAATCGCTTCCTTGCTGGCCGTCCCGACGATTCGGTCCTGCACTTTTCCCCCAAGGAAATAAAGCAGAGTGGGAATGGACTGGATTCCGAACCACAGACTGAGATCCGGATTGTCGTCGGCGTTCACGCGGACAACCTTGGCCCGGGTCGCGCAGGCGTTTGCCACTTCATTCAACACCAAATCGAGAACCTGACAGGGACGACTCCAAGCCGCCGCGAACTCTACGAGGACAGGCAGCTTCACTTTCAGGACCTCAGCCTCGAAAGACGCTTCACCCGCCTCGACGACACCGACTTTGGTTGGGTTTGCGTTCATATTCTCGACTGCGATTTCGTTCCGAACCGACTTTTGCACCCGGCGTGCCATCACCCATCGTGCTTTTCCAAATCGCTGCTGATCAACATACTTTGCGATTCCAATCCTCGAAGCAGTCGGGCCGATTAATTGAACGTCCGAGAAATCGTACGAACGGGATGGACAATCTCGCCCAAGTCCGACAAAATGTGTTTGCCATGGAATCGGATAGTGACAGCCGGTTTGATCCGAACGTTGCGCTCCAATTGCTGCTGGACATCGCGCACGAACATTCCCTTGAGCAACTGCTCCAGAAGGTCGTGAGCCACGCCGTGCAGCGACCCTACATGTCTTGCGCGCAGGTTTGGTTAATCGAACCGGGCGACCGTTGCGCCCATTGCCCGCGCCGCCCGGAATGTCCGGACCAAACCCGGTGCCTCCACCTGGTCGCGGGCAGCGGAGTGTCGCTAGCCAAAACGCCAGCCGAAGCTCCCCGCTTTGACGATCCCACTTCGCGAAATCCGCTGGGCGCGGGCTTTCTGGGCAAAGCCGCGGTTACGGGCGAGCAGGTCATCTTGCGCGACTTGACCCAGCATCGAGCGGAAGTGGCGGGGTTCGACTGGCTGGAGCGCGAGCAGATTCGAGGTTGCGGCGCGACGCCGATTATTTACAGAGCCGAGATCCTCGGAGCCATCGCGGGCTTCAGCCGCCTGAGGTTGCCCGAAGAAGGCCGTCCTTGGGGGCGGGTGTTTGCCGACCACATCGGTTCTGCGATTGCCAATGCGCGCGCTTTTGAGGAAATCCGGCGACTCAAAGCGCAGCTCGAGCAGCAAAATGCATATCTCCAGGAAGAGGTTGTGGAAGCCCGCGCGTTTGGCGACCTCGTTGGCCAGAGCGCGGCGCTGCGCCAGATCGTCAGCCAGATTGATCTGGTCGCGCCGACCGACGCTTCGGTGCTCATCCTGGGTGAGACGGGCACCGGCAAGGAACTGGTCGCACGGGAGATTCACCGGCGCAGCCAGCGCAAGGACGGGCCGCTGGTCCGCGTCAACTGCGCCTCGATTCCCCGGGAACTCTTCGAAAGCGAACTCTTCGGGCACGTCCGCGGCGCGTTCACTGGCGCTATCAAGGACCGCTCGGGGCGCTTTGAAACGGCCGAAGGGGGGACACTCTTCCTGGATGAGATTGGCGATGTGCCATTGGAAATGCAGAGCAAACTCCTGCGGGTCTTGCAGGAGAAGCGCTATGAACGCGTGGGCGACGACCGAACGCGGCAGGCTGATGTGCGCATCATCGCAGCTACGAATCGCGACTTGAGAAAGGCCGTGGCTGCCGGGCGATTTCGCGAAGACCTCTATTACCGGTTGCATGTATTCCCCATCCAGGTTGCGCCGTTGCGCGAGCGGCGGGATGACATTCCGCTACTGGCGAAACATTTCGTCGAGGTTTCGGCGAAGGAGTTGCGCTGTCCCCAACCGCGCCTAACCCGCGCCGCAATCATTCAGCTTCAAAGCTACGACTGGCCGGGCAACGTCCGCGAACTGCGCAACGTCATCGAACGCGCGGTCATCCTCGCCCGTGGCGGCGCGTTGCAGTTTGATTTGCCCGGTTTCGCTCCGGCGACCACCGGAACGCCAGCCCAGGCCAAAGCCCCCATTCCGCCCGGGACAAAGTTCCTCACCGAAGTGGAAATGCGGCAACGCGAGCGCGACAATTTGCTCGCGGTGCTCGAACACTCCGGCTGGAAAATCAAGGGCCCGCACGGCGCCGCCGAACTCCTGGGCGTCAAGCCCACCACACTGCTTTCCCGGATGCAAAAAATGGAGTTGAGGCGATCGAAGTGAATTTGAGGTTGTGGATAGCGTGCTTTCCCGCTGTCGGGCATGCATCGCGGCCATGGACCGAATCCCCCTCCTCCGGCGGACGCCACCCTGTCCCCCATCGGGGGAGAGGGCAGGGTGAGGGGGTGGTTCATGGAAAGTTTCCGCGGAAAGATTTTTCTTACCAAAGCGGATCCGGTTTTCCGCACTGTGATCTCCATCGCCCACGGTCCAAAGCTCGAACGTTGTCGGGATTTGAACTTCCTGCAGTTCAAAGCCTGACGCATTCAGGCCGCCCACCGGAAGCGATTATGACTTTCCGTACCCACCCTGCGGCTTGCCGTCCGGACCAAGCTGGTCGCAGATCCAAAGCAACCCGCGTGCGGCGAGATCACAATGATCCTCTCACAATCCATTCAGGGCATCCACCAACTGCCGCAGCCGGCCGTAATCCCGCCGGTTGAATCCGAAGCCAATGCGCGGCATTTCGATGTAATCGGTGTCCTCCCGTTCTTCGGGCGTGGCCTCGATGCGCCGGATCGGTGGGCCGGTGATGATGTCGGCAAAGTCCTCGTTCATCGCCTCGAGGGCGGTATCGGTCGGCGCGTGCTTCAACCGGATGACAAAGAGGTCTTTGACGAAACGGCTCGAGTGAAAGTTGCGGTAGAAGCGCGTGATGATCCTGACGGCTTCGTCGGTGTCGTCAGTGATGCGGTAGAGGTTGAGGTCGTCGGGTGAAATCAACTGATCGCGCAGCAAATGCTCGCGGACGTGTTTGTCCCACGTCTTCCAGTACGTGCCGCCGGGCCGGTCAATCAGCACCAACGGCATGAGCTGGCTCTTGCCGGTTTGCATCAGCGTGAGCGCCTCGTAGCCTTCGTCCATCGTGCCGAAGCCACCCGGGAAAAGTGCGATGGCGTCGGAATGCCGGATGAAAATCAGTTTCCGGGTGAAGAAGTATTTGAACGTGACCAACTTCTTGTCCTCGCGGATGACCGGATTGGCGGTCTGCTCCCAAGGCAGCCGGATGTTGACTCCGAAACTCATTTCCGGCCCGGCGCCCTCATGCCCCGCCTGCATGATCCCGGGGCCGGCCCCGGTGATGACCATGAAACCGGCGGCGGCAATCTTCTTCCCGAACTCGAGCGCGTGTTGATACTCCATCTTGTTGGGCGCGGTGCGGGCCGAGCCAAAGATGGTCACCTTGCGCGTGCCGGCGTACGGAGCGAACAGGCGATAGGCGTAGCGCAATTCCCGCACCGCCGTCTGGATGACCCGCACATCACCCGTGTCCTTGACGTCAGTGAGCAGCTTGAGCGCGTTTTCGATGATATCGGCGACCGCCTCCTCGTTGTGGCCGCCGCCTTTGAATGCGATGAGTTCCTGGACGCGGCGGCGCAGTTCAGGGTCCGCAGGCGGCTTCTCGGGCTTGGTCGGCATGGCCCGAGCATATCGGCGGGGAGAACAAATGCAACCACCCGCGCCGCCCAAACCCAATCCTTCCAGAATCCCCGGCTACGGCACACAATCCGCCCAGCAGCTCACGGCCCGGCTTCGCCGACGAGTCGGCGAAGCCTTAAAAGCGGCGACCAGTCGCCGCACTCCACAACCCTCGCAGCGCGAGCATGCTGCCCGGCAACACGGCCATCACCAGAGGTGACACGCCATAGCGTGCGCCGGACGCAGCTTCAATTCGCGGATTGGCAGATCGGGCCGCATGGCCAATCATGGCATAGGAATTGTCAAAAAGTGTCCGGCATTCAACGACGCGGAGTGTGACCCTCCGTTGATTTTAACGACATGCACGAGGTCTCGATCATGCAGGAAGCAGTCCGGATGGCGGTGGAGGCTGCCAACGCCTCGGGCGCAACGCG
>CAADGY010000129.1 GCA_900696665.1 uncultured Acidobacteriota bacterium | reverse complement strand
TCCCCGTGCGGCAAATTGGTTGCCGGCCTCAAAGTGCGCGGCGGCCCTTGCTTTCTCTGCGGAATGAAAAGCGCTGGCCAACACTCCGGTGAGGGTGAAGAGCGCCGCCAATATCGCGAATACGATGAGCAACGTGCCCCTCGGAGGCAGTCGCGATGCGGGTTCCCGGACGGGCTCGATGGCCGGCGGCGCCACTCGCTCGTCAGAAGGCATCTCTACCCAGGATACGAAACGTTATTGCCTTCCCGGCATGAAGAAGCGGGTTTGGGTGACGGGACGTCCGTCGAGCGCAGCCATCTGCTCGATGACTTTTCTGGCATGATTGGCCGCAGCCCGCGCACCGTCCGTGTAGCCCAGGTTAGGATTCGCGGGTCCACCATTGTAGGCGCCGACAGCCAGCGCGGCATCGCCGTCGAAGCGATCGAGCAGATCGCGGAAGAACAGCCCCGCATAGGTAGTCAGCTTGTGTGAATCCACCGAATCGAATTCCAACTCAGCCCCGGGCCGCAATCGCGGCGATAAGCGCGAATAGTCCCGGCTGTCTTTGAGGTACAGTTCATGAGCATAGCGTAGTGTTTCACGAGTGATCTGCCACATCCCTATGGCATAGTTGCTGACTAGAACCCGTCCGCGACGTCGCTTTAGCACGATGTCTCCCGGTTCGGCGCGTCTCTTCCAGACCGCGTGCTCCAGATCACCTCGCACATTCATATAGTTGTTCTCCATTGCGCCGATCCCTAGAAAGAAGTCGAGAGGCAGCGAGTAGAAACGCGATACTTCTATGATGTCCGATGCGAGTTCGGAGGCCTGTTCCGGCGTGAGTTCCGGCGGCACGGGCTGTATACCCGCACGAACGCGGCGGTCGGTGCGCGATTTGAACAGGATGAATCGCTCAACAGACGGACGCAGTTTCGACTGGCTCAAATTTTCGAGCTTCTTGCGCACCGGAAAGTTGTAAGCGCCGAGAAACAACGCGGTTTGGGCGCGCTTGTCTTCGATATTTTTCCTTGTCGCGCACCGGATATCGAAAGAGTTAATAAAGCCCCTGGCTTTCAATTCCGAGAGATTGGGAATTGCACGAAGTAGATCATTCTCCACCACCAGGGCGACTCGATAGGTTCGGTCGGGGTGTACAGTGCGGGGAACTGTCAGAAGCACCTCGCTGGCGCCGGGAAGGCCCAGGCCACGCAGGTATTGAAACTCAAGATAAGCGAGCAGTTCATCTCTTTGCGTGCTTACCGATGCATAGAGGAACTCGCAATTTGTAGCGACCCTCACCTGCCCGTGATCGAGTAACACCTCGGGAACGGCGGACGGCGCCGGATAGGCTAGCGGCATCGGACGGAGCCGCTCAACCGCATACCACCCCGCCGCTGCCACGGCAGCCATGGTTACGAACAGCAACGAAAATCGAACGAGCCACTTCATTGCGGCGCCAGATAGGTTATGTAGAACAGCCTCCTATCTTCAGCGTATCCGGATATGGCGGCTGGAGAAATCCCGTCTTCCCTGTATTTTGTGGAAGTTAGAGCCGTAAGGCCGCCCGCCGTTATCCTTCCCGAGTTACCTTGAATCCCATCAGACGCCCCATCTGCTCCAGGGGTCGCAGGTAATCCCCATATACTACAACGCGGTGAAGACCACCGGTGAAGCCCTCCAACATTTTTCGAGCATCCTTGACACGTGTGCGGAACTTGGTCCGGCAGCCGCGTGCGTCGTCCACATTCCCAATCACCTCACCGGTGGAGGCACCGATCATATCCGGCCGCAGAAACTTCGCCACGGTCACCGTTTCCTGTGTGGGAACCATTACCTGCAAAGACACTCCCTTGTTGTCCTCCATGTGGGACCGGATGGTATAAGGCGACGTCACCCCACCGATGCCATGCAGTTTTGTGGCGGACACACAGTGAGCGTGGATGACTTCATTCCGGCTGGTATCGAATACCGGATCGGACACAAAGCCCGGCTTGCCGGTAAAAGACGTGAGCAGGAGTTGGGTCATGGTGGAAAGCACATCCGCCTCGCAGACTCCGTACATTCCGGCATCGTTGAGCTTGGTCCAGGCCACGCAGGGATAGGCAGGAAGGTCGCCGCGCCGGAAACCGCCAAGGCAATCGACAGTGATCGCGTTGGCTTTCTCCTGTTCCAGCAGTTTCAAGATGCCGAGATACATCCGCAGCGAATCGGCAATCTCCTGTGGTTCTGGTTCGACTACGCGAAGCGCTGCACGGCTAAACTCCTGGGCCGCCCGAAGCGCGGTCTTCGGGTCCGTGGCCTCATAAGCCTGCTTGATGGCCTGATAGCCGGGAAAAAGAAATGTTGTGCCGAACCGCGAGCTGAAAGCCTCCGCCTCTTGATTGCGCGAGGCCTGAGATACGATCAGGACTTTGCTGGTGCGCAGGTGATGGATCGTCCGGAAGATGCGCATGTAGGGGTCGAGATCGCCCGGCTCACTGGTGACGACCAGGTCCGCCTTCTTACCGTTCTGGACCCAACCGGCGACATCGACATAAGACCAGCCGGAGTAGGGCCGCGCATACAGCAGGGCCGGCATGGGAATATCGCGCATGGGGCGGAGCATCGGCGAAGTGCCGGACGTCAGGTCCACGATGAGCACAGCGTCTTCAGCAGCCAGGCTCTTGACAAACGCCGCGGCCTGTTCGGGGGTGCGCACCAGTTCGCTACCCGTGAACGTCACGGTTCCCCGGTTCCGCCGCTCCAGGTCATCCAGAATGCTTTCCATTCCGGCCTTTTCTTTTGGGATGTCGATATCGGGCTTTGGCCAGGTCGGCACAGGAGCGGCAAGGAAGACTTTTCGTACAACCGCAGGTTCATTCCATGCGGCTGGTGGTTCCGCGCCGGACAGGCGTGAAGCCAGGATTCCACCGGTGAGCGAAAGCGAAAACTCCCGGCGGGTGAAGGAAGAAAGAAGATCGGGCATAGGGCCTCCGTTCCGTGCCAGTAATAAAAGTCATTCAGATTATGAGATCTGAAAAAACAAAAGTAAAGCCGCGCGGGAAGGGGCTACTATCATGGAGATTGGAGGAACGATGTTTCGTATTCTGTTGTGCTCGTGTCTGGCGCTTGGACTATCGCTGAATCTTCACGCTCAACAAAAGCGAAAATCAAAAGTCGCGCCGAAGACGGTCACGTTGAGGGGCTGTGTGGATTCGCAGCCAGGCGAGCACTTCATCCTAAGAGGTGACGCGAATCTGAAAAAATCCGTACGGCTGGAAGGGGTCGGTTTCGCCAACGAGAACTTCGCGAAATATCTGGGTCACACGATTTCCGTGACAGGCCGCTTCCGTTCGGAGACCGATCCGGTGGTTATCGGGGTAACGAAGATAAAGCACATCTCCGAACTGTGCATACCCAATGTGCCGGATGAGGACCGGAAGTAGGGAGGAGCTACGAACCGCCCTTCACGCGGCTTAGATTCTCAAACAGGTACAGCCCACTCTTGCCGGCAACCGCAAAATCAAAGTCGCCATCCCAATCGAGGTCGGCAACCGGAATCTGCATTCCGCCGCCGGTGCGTGAACTGTAATCGATGACGTGCCTGGTCCACTCGACACGTCTGGTGCCGGAATCGACACTGTACTCGTACCAGTAGACACCCAGCGGTTCGCGCTCTCCCGGATCTCTCCCGTTATGGGCCATGTAGCGCTTTCCGGTGATCAGATCTTTCTTGCCGTCGCCGTTCAGGTCGGCGAGTGTGAGAGCATGCGCCTGCGACCAACTGTCGTCTATCATGTGACGCTTCCAGGTTCCATCCCCAACTTGCTCGAGCCAGAAGATGCCATAGTCGTGCGCCTTTGATGTGACAATGTCGTTGCGGCCGTCGCCGTTTACATCTAAAACGTGAAGGAACCCAAGTGATTCGAGGTCAAACTCAGGTTTCCAGGTCCAGGTTCCCGCCAGTGGATTCTCAGGAGCCTGGAACCACCCTTTAGGTGTCAGGACATCGGTGCGGCCGTCGCCGTTCACATCTCCTGCGCCGATGCCATGTCCGCCGCTCTGAGAATGGATCACGTGTCTTACAAACGCTCCGTTCTTCACCTCGTACCAGGCGAGCGGCGCCTTGACGTCTCCAAACTGCGGCAGAACTTCCCGGGCTGCTCCGTCATTGTCGAGGTCCACCAAAAAAGCGAACTCGATCGGTGAGCCCATTTCAATAACGTGCTCCTTCCATGCGCCGCGGCCCCTGCCGGGGTTTTCCAGCCATATGAGTTTACGGCTGAACCATGAGCACGATACGATGTCCGGGGCCCCGTCTCCGTTCACATCCAGCGGCAGGTTACTGAAGTCATCGACATAGTTGTTGCTGAAAGGGATTTCGCGGAAGCGGTGCTTCACCCACTTCGGTGCTTCATACCAGTTCTCGCCGGAGACGATATCGGGGCGTCCGTCGCCGTTGACGTCAGCGATGGCGCAGGATTCATTCGCGCCAAGGTCCAGCGTGTGCTTTTGGAAAGGAATTTCCGGCGGCCTGACCAGCGTCCAGGCAGCGGAGCAGAGTACAAGAAGGATGAAAAACAGTGTCCAGCGCATCGGCACGATTGTATCGCGATAAGAACCACGCGAAGTCGCGCTACCGCCGGTACTCATGCTACGTTCAATAGGTCATGTACCGGCTCATAAAGAGAATCCACATGTATGTGGGCCTGCTGAATTTCTCGATCTTGCTCGTGTTTGGCATCACAGGTCTGGAAGCCATGTTCAGCCATGGGCCATCCGGCAGTACGGAGTCCCCGGTTTATAGCTCCTTTACGGCTCCGGCCAACGCGACCGACAAGCAGGTGGCGGATGCCGTCCACCGTTACCTCGAACCGGCGCTGGCCGGACCTGTGCCGGAGTTTGCGCTGTCCCGCGATGATGATAACAACCTGACGTTCACGTTCTATTCGGCGAACGGCACTCAGCGTGTCACGGTGCTGGAGAAAGAGAACCGCCTGAAAATTGAAAAGCGGCGCAACACCATCTGGCAGTTCTTCAACAACCTGCATGCCACCACGATGAACGTAAATACCGCCGATCTCCGTGTCCGGCTGTGGACCCTCTATACGGAATTTTCGATCTGGTCGTTGATTGGGATGGCACTATCGGGCATGTATTTATGGCTTGCCTCCCGCCCGGGGTTGCGATGGGCACAGGCGGCGTTTGTGGCCGGCGCCGGAATTTTCATTCTGTTGTATGTCGTTACGAGGTGAAACACATGATGTACAGAACCATGCGGAATATTCACCTGTTTCTCGGCCTCTTTGCCTTCTTCTTTCTGATGATGTACGGTCTGAGCGCCGTGCAGATGGCGCATAATGGTTGGTTCAACCTGAAACCTTCGGTTAGCGGGCAGAGTTATCCCGTTCCGCAACCGGTACCGTCCGATGCCCGTGCGCTTTCAAGATACCTGATGGACGAACACGGCCTTCGTGGAGAGTTGGCGCAAGTGCGTACTACCGGAACCGGAATACAATTTCGGATCGTGCGCCCAGGGACTGTTCATCAGGTCGAATATATCAGGGACAAAAGCGAGCTTGCAGTTCAAACCAGCGTGGCGGATTTCTGGGGCATGCTCAACCGTATTCACCATATTGCGGGGCTCCATCACGAATACCGCCTCATAAACATATGGTCTGTATTCATCGCGCTGGTTTCGGCGGGCCTGATACTGATCGCCGCCACCGGCATTTATCTGTGGTTCAAGACGCACACGGAGCGCCGGATCGGCACGATTCTGTTGATCCTCAGCCTCGGCTACAGTCTGACTCTGATGGTTCTGATGCGAACGGCCGGCTGAGTGTTCAAACCGGATTATTCGTAGCGGAGCGCTTCTACGGGGTCTAGCCGCGCGGCCTTGCCGGCCGGCCAGATTCCGAAAAACAAGCCGACGCCCACCGATACTAAAATACCGGCGGTAACGGCCCAGAGAGGCACGTGGGTGGGCAGACTCGGAAACAGAAGGCCCGCCGCCAGCGATACGATCCAGCCGAAGAAGATTCCGAGAAGTCCTCCAACAGAGGTTAGAGCGGCTGCTTCCGTCAGGAATTGAAGAATAATGTCAAGACGCCGTGCGCCAACCGCCTTGCGCACCCCGATCTCCTTGGTCCGCTCGGTGACCGACACCAGCATGATGTTCATCACGCCGATGCCACCCACCAGTAATCCGATGGAGCTGAGCACTACCATCACCAGCGCGACGGTCGACGTCATGGCATGGAAATCTTCGATCATCTGGTCCGGCGTGGAGATCCAGAAATTGTCCGGTTCGTCATAGCGTAAACGACGCTCCTGCCGCAGCACGACGCGTACTTCATCCATCGCCGCGGCAAGCTTTCCCTCTTTCGCTACGACCGACAGCATGTTTTCCCGCGCGCTGGGAAACATCTTTTTCATGGTGAAGTAGGGCAACAGTGTGCGCCGGTCCTCCTGTCCGGGAAACGTTGCGGCCGGCCTCTTCATCACGCCAAGCACTTCAAAGTGGCGGCCATTGATCTCTACCGATTGATTGACAGCGGTTGCTTGGCCGAACAGCGATTTGTACACGTCCTCCCCGAGGATGACAACGTTCGTCCGCCGCCGGTTCTCCATGTCGGTGAAGAACCTGCCGTGTAGCATCTCCACGTTATAGCTGGCGGGATAGCTCTCATCCGTGCCGCCAAGCTGAATCTGGTAAACCTCGTTGCTCTTGTACCGGATTTTGCTGATGCCGCGGAAATCCGGCCAGAGAAACGGGCTGACGGCTTCTACGGAAGGACAGCGCTCGGCGATGGCCCGCGCATTTTCGAGTGTCAGCGGTTTACGCTTCCACTCCTCCGGCGAAAGACGGCCTACGCGGAACGCCGCACGGAATTTGAAAACGATCATTGTATTGGAGCCGAAGCCCTTCACCACCTCTGTGATCGCGCCGTTCATCCCGACGAGTATGGATCCGACAGCGATGATGGTGCCGGTCCCCATGATCACGCCCAGTACGGTCAGAAAGGCTCTCATCTTGGCTGCCCGGATGTTCGACAGGGCGATGCGAAAACCGGACGTAAGCGTGGTCCAGTTCATTTCTCGAACCTCAGAGCTTCGATGGGATCCAACTGAGCCGCCCGCCGGGCGGGATAAATTCCGAAAAACATCCCGACAATCGCCGACAATCCGACACCCAGAAAAATCGAGGAAGCCGGCAATTCCATAGGAACGGGTGTGAACCGGCGGACAGCGATCGCGCTGAACCAGGCCACCATCACACCGATGAACCCGCCCGCCGCTGACAGCATGGAAGACTCTACCAGGAACTGGTTCAAAATATCGCGGCGTCTGGCTCCGACGGACTTTCGAATGCCGATCTCGTGTGTTCGCTCGGTGACCACGGCCAGCATGATATTCATGATCACCACGCCTCCAACCACCATGAACACGGAAACCACACCCACCGCCGTGGCCGCGATGGCTCCCGTCATGCGATCCCACATGTCGACGAGCGAATTGGAGGCCATGATGCCGAAGGTATCTTCCTCACCCGGCCGGAGATGACGAAACGCCCGCAGTAGCACTCGTACTTCGTCCTGTGCCTGTTCAAGATGATAGCGATCCAGCGCCAATCCGCTGAAGCTCACGCCGGAGCGTGAACCGTACATCTTGAAATACGTCTCGATGGGGATCATGACGAAGTTATCCTGGGACTGCCCGAAAACACTGCCGCGGGATTTGCAGGTTCCGATGACCTCGAACGGCCGGCCCTCCACGTCGATAGTTTTGCCGATGGCGCCGGTGCCGGCAAAGAATTTCTCCGTGACGTCACTCCCGATTACGGCAACGGAAAGCCGTCTCCGGTTGTCGCTGTCGCTGAGAAACCGGCCTGTCTCCACCGGTACGTTCGAAATGACCCCGACGCTCGGAGAGACACCCTCTAACTGTGCGCCGTCAATCTCGACACCCTTGCTGGTCACCGTGACCGCGCGGGAGGCATCCATTCCAATCTCGCGCGAGAGCGTAACCCGCTCTCGAAGGAACTCGAATTCTTCAGGCGTAAGTTGCGGATTTCGCTGATTGAGCTGCAACCATCTTTTCGGGTCCCGCTCACCCATCATTACTACCCGGCGGACACGGTAGCCGTCCACTCCCATGTCGGATACCTGCGTGGCGATGTAGACATCCATGCCATGGATGATTCCCATTACGGCGATCAGCGTGGTCGTGGCAAGGATGATACCGAGCAAGGTAAGAAAACTACGCAATTTGCTGGAGCGGAGCGAAGCGGCCGCAACAAACACCGCTTCCATAAAGGAGGCGCTGGACTTCATTCGCATAGGAAGACGAAAGATTCGACCACTGTGTTCCTTACACTGTTCAATCTAACAAGCGCTTTCCATACGTCATAAAGGCTGGTTGTGATGAACGGCGGAAAGCCCGATGGCGATGGCGATTGCATCTTCAAGCAAGGCGACCACAAGATCCGGTACTTTCAACGCCTTGGCAGAACGGGTTCGCGCCTCATAGCCGCCCAGTGTGCCTGCGATCGCGCCTGCGAATCCCAATACGGCGCCGATGACGCCGGATTGTCCAATGCCCAGCGACAGCGCATAGCCGGAAAATGTGCCGAGCCCGAGACGGGCAATGAAACCCGGAGGAGCCTTGCGGCTGGGTGTCGACGGCAGCTTGTCCGCGATCAACTCAAGAACCGCCAGCAAGCTGACGATGTAAGGTGTCGCGGCATAGCCGAGGAACGCCAACGGTGTCTGCGAAAGGTCGATCCACCCCAGATGCGCGCCCCAACTGACGGCTGCCGGTGCGGTCATCGCCCGTAAACCGCTCACGCCACCGATCAGAAACGCATGAAGCAGCCCGGGAAGGGTCACGAGAACAATGCTAGCACCGTTGGCGGAAAGACGGGGTCAAGCGGGGCGGACAAAGGTGCCGGGGCTGTTGTTTGTGGCCCGCCACCGCGGTGTGCGCTCGCTGCTCGCCTGGGCAAGGGCACGCCGTACACCGCCGGCGTCAAGGTCGGCGCCGTAAACTGGGGTTCCAGGCTGTTGGCGCCAGGACTCATCGATTCCGCCGGCATCAACGCCGTCAAACCCGAGTTCGCTCAACAGCCGGATCACAATTTTTTTTGCCCGTTCGTCGTCGCCGGCTATGGGCAGGGCGAAGCGGCCTGGGCTGCCCGCCGGACGGCCATACTCCATCAGATGGCTGGCGTAGATGGTATTGAACGCCTTGACCACAGGCCGGCCGAGTTGCCGCTCAACCCAGCGGCTCTCCATCATTCCGTTTTCGATCTCTTCGATGCGGCCATCCCGTTCACGTGGGTAATAGTTACCGGTGTCCACCACCACGACCTCTTCCGGGACACCGGTAAACAGATCCTTTGGCAAATCCCGAATCTTCCCCTCGGGAATCGTTACGACAACCACTTCGCCGGTGCGGGCGGCTTCGGAAACGGTGACCGCCTTCGCACCAGTCTCGCTTGCCAGAGCGGCGAGCGTTTCGGGCCCTCGCGAGTTGGCTACAAATACCTCGTGTCCCAAGGAGGCCAGCCGGCGTGTGAGTGTGCCGCCGATCTGTCCCGCGCCAATGATGCCAATCTTCATATCCACTCCTCTATATGTGCTTTTTATTAAGATGCGGGAAGCGCGGATGTGTTGCTATTTTCCGCGCCGCTCCCGCGCCGGAGGCGAAACGAAAACGGCCTGCGGCCGTCGCACTATACGAACAGACATCCAGGGGGGAAACCGGAACCATGATGCGTAGCATAAAGCTTATGTCCTCTCTCGGGGCGCTTTGGCTTCTACCCGCCGCACACGCCCAAACCATCGCGTTCGAGAACGTCAACATCGTTCCAATGGACCGCGAGCACGCCATCGAAAACCAGACCGCGATTATCCGCGACGGCCGCATCGCACAGATTGGACCGGCCAACCGCGTCAAAGCTCCGGAAGACGCCGAACGCATCAACGCGTCCGGCAAGTACCTAATGCCCGGCCTTGCGGAAATGCACGGGCATCTGCCTTCCCCTGACGCGCCAAAGAGTCTTGTAGAGCACTTCCTCTTTCTCTACATTGCCAATGGCGTGACCACCGTCCGGGGAATGCAGGGCAACCCCGTTGCCCTGCAGATCCGTGAGGATGTGAATGCCGGCAAACTGCCCGGACCACGGCTTTACGTCGCCGGTCCGCCGTTTGGCGGCAATGTCCGGACGCCGGAGATGGCCGAAAAGATGGTCCGCGAGCAGAAGGCCGCCGGCTACGATCTGCTGAAGATCTCCGAGGGAATGGGTCCGGAAGCCTACGACGCCGTGGTCCGCACAGCACGGGAACTCCGGATCGACTTCGCCGGACACGTGCCGAACGGCGTGGGTGTACGGCGGGTCATTCAGGCGCGCCAGCGCAGCATCGACCATCTCGATAATTACATCGAGGGGCTCGAACCCGAAACATCGCCGCTTCGCTCGTCGGATGCGAGGGTACGAGCTCGCGACCTGCCCTTTCACGTAGACGAAGGTAAGATTGGGGAACTTGTCCGGCTCACACGCGACGCCGGGGTCTGGAATATACCTACGATGGCGTGTTGGGAAAACTTCTATAGCGCCGATGACGGTGAGAAATTGCGCTCTTCCATACCGGAGGTGCGCTACATGCCTCGCTCCGCCGTTGACAACTGGGTGAAAGGGAAGAACTCGCTATTGCGCCCGGATGGCGGCCCGTTTCTGGGCTTCCTGGTTGGCGGCAAAACCGGTCCGCGGGTAATGGATCTTCGCCGGAAAATTCTGCGGGCGCTGCATGAAGTGGGGGCAAAGATCGCGCTGGGCACGGATTCGCCGCAAATTTTCAGCGTGCCCGGATTCTCGATTCACCGTGAGATGTCGTTAATGGCGCAGTGCGGAATGAAGCCCTTCGATGTTCTGCGGACCGGCACACGCAACGTGGCGGAGTATTTCGGAACACTGGAAGAAACCGGCACGGTTGAACAAGGCAAGCGCGCCGACCTCATCCTGCTCGAGGCCAATCCACTGGAAGACGTGGCGAACGTTCGCCGCCGGGCCGGCGTGGTGGTCAACGGGCGCTGGATGGCGGAGTCTGAAATTCAGAAGCGTCTGTCGGAGCTTGCCGCCGCCGCGGAGAAGATGTAGCACCAACTGGACTACAGTGGCACCGCGTTGCGCTCGACATAAGCGTCCACGTCGGATTCATCCGGTCCGATGTAGTGGAAATATTCGGCGTATTCAAGGCCGTGTGCCTGCCCGCGCACACGGTCCCGCGCCAATGCGAAGTGCCGCGTGTACTCACGATTGGCTGTCTCATCATCGTTGCCAAGCAGCGGAAGCTTCTTCTTTTGTTGGGCCAGGCGCTGCCGCAAACGCGCGCCTGTATTGCCGGAGGGCCCCTGTGTCACGTTTGCCATGTTGGCGAAAATCTTGCCATCCATGAACGCGGAGGTATCCACAACACGGTTGACCAGTTGCGGGCCGCGCGCGAAATAGTACCGTTCCTTCACCGAGTGGGGTTTGAGGCCGGCCAGAAAGTGCTCGGGATAATCCCACCGTGTCCCGGCAATGGCCGCCGCCCACTCTACAGCCCGGGCCGTCACATAGTGGTCGGGATTGCGCTCATAAAGCGCTGAAGGGTCGTAGACCATGACAGTGTCCACTTTGAGGGCGCGGAACAGGAACACGAATCGCGCGCGCATTTCGATCACCGGCATCGCGTCCATGTTGTGATTCGGGTAGTTCAGAAAAATCGAATCTTTACAGCCAAGGCGTTTGGCGACCTCGTTTGTGTCCTGCTCGTTTTTCAGCACAATTTCTCCATAGGTAGCCCCCGTGCCTGCCATCGAGTCATCCGTCACGGTAATGAGGTAGCCCGTGTAGCCTTCATCGATCAGCTTTAGAACCGTACCCCCGGCGAAGATCGGGATATCGTCGCAATGCGGTTGAATAGCAGCCAGCACCTTGCCGTGATGCGGCTTGCCGGCCTGCCGCCGTTCCACGGTAGTCTGAACCTGGTACGAAGTGCTGCCGGTTCCACCGCCTTGTACCTCTCGCGGGGTGGGCGGGGCTTGGGTGCTTGCGGGTATTGGTGCAGCGAGCAGAGATGCTTCTAGAAAACGTCTTCTTTCCACACTTCCTCCTGAGTTGGTTTTTCTATGGTATCCGCGATTCGATTTTCGTCAATGGGAGTTGCGCAAAATGATGCGCGGCGGTATAGGATAGACCAATGAAACAAAGAGGGAACAAGCGCCGGGCCATGTTACGGGCCATCCTGGCCGGAGGTGCGGGAGCGGGACTGTTGCAGGCCCAAGCCGGTTCCGCGTGGAGCCCAAAGAAGCAATCTGCCAGGGGACCGATCCGTTCGGGACATCTGCTGTTTTTGAGCGGTATTGGCGGCTGGTATCCCGAGAGGCGGCCGAAAGCGGGCGACATCCGCGAGCAGACCGCCGACGCACTCACCATTATGAAAACCTCGCTCGAAAAGGCCGGATCTTCGATGGAGAACGTACTTAAAGTGCAGGTGGCGCTTGTCGATCCGGAAAAAAATTGGGAGCCGATGAACGAGGTCTACAACACGTTCTTCGTGAAAGATCGGCCCGCGCGGTCGTATTTCGGCAGCACGGGATTTCGCAGGCCGGGCCAATTGCTGCAAATCGACTGCATTGCATACGTGGACTGAGGAAAAGGAGGGTGCCGTTATGAAAGGCCGGGCGTGGAGCCGCAGGGATACCTTTCGTCTGAGCGGGGGCGTGGCGGGGCTCATGGCCACGCGCAAACCGGCGCGGGCGAAGAGCATGTCGAATATCTACACCAGAATCGGTGTGAAGCCGTTCATCAACCTCACGGCGACTTATACCATTAACGGTGGTGCGCTGACGCTTCCCGAGGTGAAGCGCGCAATGGACGAGGCGTCGCGCTATTCCGTGAATCTCGACGAACTGATGGAGAAAGTGGGGGCGCGGTTGGCGGAACTGCTGGGTGCCGAAGCGGCCATTGTCACCTCCGGATGTGCCGCCGCGCTGGCGCACTCCACAGCCGCCGCGATTGCCGGCGCCGATCCTGAAAAGATGCAGCGGCTGCCGCATCTCGACGGTATGCGCGACCAGGTGATCATGCCGAAGCAATCGAGAAACGCCTACGATCATGCGTTTCGCAGTCCCGGAGCAACCATTATCGAGATCGATAGGGCGGAGGAATTCCACAACGCGCTAAGCGATCGGGTGGCGCTGGTAGCCGTGCTGGGCACGGGAGAGCCGAAGGGCCGTATCCGACTGGAGGAAATGGTTGCAGCGGCGCACAAGCGCGGCATACCGGTTATCGTGGATGCCGCAGCCGAGCTACCGTTCACTCCTAATCCCTATCTGAGCCGGGGAGCGGACCTGGTGGCATACAGCGGCGGCAAATTCCTGCGTGGGCCCCAATGCGCCGGTATTCTGCTCGGACGCAAAGACCTGGTGCAGGCGGCTTGGCTGAACAGCTCTCCCCATCACGCTTTCGGCAGGTCCATGAAAGTGGGCAAGGAAGAGATCATGGGCATGCTCGCCGCCATTGAGGTTTGGAAGAACAGCTACGATCTCAAAGCCGAATACCGGGAGTGGGAAAGCTGGTTCCAGGATATCGCCGCCGCGGTCACGAAGGTGAGTGGAGTAAGCACCCGTGTTCTGCCTCCCGCCGGGGCGAGTCCGTTTCCGGTGATGGAGGTCTCCTGGGATCCCGCGCGCGTCGGGCTTACTGCCGGAGAAGTCGGACAGCAGTTGCTCGACGGCGAGCCCCGGATCATGTCGCATGCGGAGGGCGAAGGGCACTCGTTTATCATCCGGCCTGTGGCAATCCAGAGGGGCGACCACAAGGCTGTGGCGGCCCGGCTAGCGGAGATTCTGCGGCAGGCTCCGCCGGGGCGCGCCGCTGGCGCTGTGTCCACCCCTGCAAGGGATATTTCCGGGAACTGGCGTGTAACAGTCGAATTCGTCCGCGGCTCTGCGGAACACCATCTGGAGCTTTCCGCGGATGGCGCCTCCGTCGCGGGCACGCATCGTGCAACGTCTCTCACCGGAAGCGTGCGGGGGATGGTGGACGGCTCCAATGTACGGCTTCGCAGCGCGCTGCCATGCGAAGGCACACGGCTGACCTACGAGTTCACCGGCAAGGTGGAGGGCGAGCATATGTCGGGCGAGGTTGGCCTCGGCGAGTACGGCCGCGCCCGGTGGTCTGCTGTCAGGGTGTGAAACGGCGCTTCACGAGACGCGGCGCAGCTTGGTGACGCGTCCCACTTCCACCCATTCCACGACAAAGATGTTGCCATCATGATCGAAACAGGCACCGTGCGGGCAGATGAATTTTCCTGGAACAAACTGATCGCGAGGTCGTTTCCGCAACTCGCTCCAGTTGCTTGACGAATCCTCGCCCAGGTGTGTGAGTACGCGATTGTTGCGGTCCATCAGCGTGACGCGCGCACCCAGGTCGGGAATGACCAGCATGCCTTGACGTTCATCGAAATGGCAGGGCAAGTTCACACCGGTCTCAAACCGCACGTGCTGTCCGGTGAGCGTGAGATATTGCAGACGCCTGTTGGTGCGGTCGGCGACGAGCAGCAACGGCTCTGGCCCGCGCATGTCCACCATCAGTCCGTGCGGGCAGTTCAGCTTGCCGGGCCCGGAGCCTTTGCCTCCGAACGTGCGGATGAACCCGCCTCTGCTGTTGTACTGGTTGATGTAGCTCGAACCGTAGCCGTCGCCGACATAGATATCGCCATTCGGAGCGATGGCCAGGTTTGTGGGACTGTATTTGACCGGCTTTCCCTCGGCATCCGGCCTGTAGGCATCCGATTCCTTCGGATAGCCGAGGGTGAATACCTCCTCGCCATCGAGCGTGGTCTTCACTACAATGCCGCGGCGGGTGTCGCACAAATAGAGGAATTCCGTGCCGCCTTCTTTGCGAATATGGAGCCCGTGCGCGCCGCCTTTGAACTCTTTCCCCCAGGACTTGACGAATTTCCCTTTGTCGTCAAAAACCACCATCGTGTCGTGGCTTTCGCTCGTATCGTTCACCGTGTGATGGACGTAGATGCGGCCCTGGGAGTCCTGGCAGACTCCATGTGTGTTCCCGTAGCGGATGT
>CAADGY010000128.1 GCA_900696665.1 uncultured Acidobacteriota bacterium | reverse complement strand
TTTGGAACCTTCTCCTGCAAGACGGTTCCGAGGGGCCTTCCCTCATCGACTACTCAGTTACGCAAAAGAGGCGTCTGTCGCCGCCTCTTTTGCTCATGGCACACTCAAAAGATGAGCCTGAAATCGGCATCGGTTTCCAATGGCCGATGAGCCTGAAAGGTCGCGGCGTGCGGTGTGCGGCAGTAAAAGATGCTCCTCTCTTTTTCTGGTGTTCCTTCGATAATCTGGTGCGCCACTGCCGGCGTCTACGCTGTGAAGCGGGCCTTCCCGTCGTTTTCCACAAAGGCCCGCATTTCGGTCAAAATCAGCCATTCCCAATTCTCCGTGCGGATGGTAATTCCCCCGCGATAACGCCGGACTCTCGTCCCGATTTTCAGGCTCATCCACCATTGGAAACGGCTTCACGTTTCAAGGCTGATTTTGCATTGGACAATTACCGAGATTAGAATGCCTTTATCATGCGATGTCTTAACTGCACATATTCGGCGTTCATGGCGTGTCCGGTCTGGTCTCGCGGCCGATTTCGGCCAGGATGCGCGCGCCAAGACTCTGGGCACCGAAACGCAGTCCATGCCGCTTCTGCATTTTTGACGGCTTTGGCAAAGCGCTGCAAACAGACTGTGACACTGGGGCTGCTTGTTTGGACGGCTGCGCACGCTCAGGTTCAACCCGTCCGCTCATATGCGCTGAACAAGTACGTGAGCGTGCTGGATGGCCAGTGGCAAGGCATCCGCTACGCTTCGGACGGCAACGTTTATTTCGCCGGTTCGACGCACTCGGCGCACCACGGCGCCGCGTTTTTCAAGTACAGTCCGAAGACGCGGGAGATCTCTATGCTTGCCGAGGACATCACGGAGATCTGCCACGAGGATCCGAAGACGAATCCGCAGGGTAAGCTCCACAGCGACATTGTGGAAGCCAATGGCTGGCTGTACATGTCTACGCATTTCTCGAGCGAATTTCCCGGCGCATACCGCAACTGGACCGGTTCGCATGTGATCGGATACCAACTCGCCACCGGCAAATTTCGTGACTACGGCGTGGTGCATCCGAACTACGACTCCTACTCGGCCATTGGCGTGGATCCGCGGCGCAACTACATCTATGTATTCGTCACCGGCGAGAGCAAGGGCCAAGTCTCTTATATCTATCGCATCGATGCCGTAAGCGGCGCCAAGAAAAACCTGGGCGAAGTCGGCGGTCAGTTCAACAGCTCATTTTGGATGTTTGTGGACCGGCGAGGCGACGTGTGGTTTTCGGTCGCGGGACAGGAAGGCGCCTTACGCTGTATTCGCGGCGAGACCGGAGAGATTGAGACCTTCCCCAACGCGCTGCCTCCCCTGTACCTCTGGAACGAAAACAAGGTGGATCCAAATCCGAAACACCAGTCGCGGCGCTGGATCATGTGGATGCAACCGCTCGACAGCGACCGCGCCGCATTCACCCTCGGTTTCAATGGCGGCATGTTATACACCTTCGATTCCACCAAGCCCATCGGTTCCGGACAGGAGTTCCAGGCGGTGAAGCATATTGGCTACACCGATCTTGGGCTGGCTATCTTGGGCAAACGAATCTTCTACTACCAGCGGGCGAACCGTGGCTACGGCCACCAGGGCAGCCAGGCGCCCGGCGGGGTGAAGGATTTTCACCTGCTGAGCGTGTCGCTCGATGCCGCCGATGGACACGCGATCACGGATCACGGGCTGATCAAAGATCAGGATGGGCGGTTGCTGTGGCGTGCCCCGGGGATGCAGACGGATGGGCGCTCACGTGTATTTTTGATCGGCGACTGGTGGACGCTGCCTGGCGACATCGGCTCTTCACGGTACGAGTTCAAGGACGGCAAGGAATCTTACATCCAGTTGCCGCGCGGCACATTCTTTGCGGTAGCGGATGTGAAATAGACCGGCATCCCGGCCGGTGCGTTGCTTCCCACCATTCACGAAAAACACCTGCGCCAGGGACGGCGCCGACGGCAGAGTCCCGTTGCGTGAAGGATTGTTCGCATGCGCCCGGCGCTCTCTGTGAATTTCTCGACAAGAGCAGGCTGAGGCGCCGGCGCTTCCCTGATGAGGAACTGGTAAAGGCCCCCTCTCTCCGCTTACGTTCCATTTGGGATAAAGTATATGTCACCTGAAAAACGAAAGGAAACCTTTACTCGTGAATCGAAGATACTTCATTGGACAATCTGTGGCAGCGTCCATAACGGCTTCCGCCTGGCAGAACACTTCCGGTGCGAACGGGCGCATCCGGGTCGCCAACATCGGATGCGGGAGGCGTGGCCTGTTGCGCGAACTGATCCAGGTCAAGGATGCCACGAATATTGAAATCGCGGCGGTCTGCGACACCTGGAAACAAAAACTCGAAAAGGCAGCGGCGGATGTGAAGGAGCACACCGGGAAAGATCCCGCGCAGGTGGTGGATTATCGCGACGTGCTGGCACGGAAAGACATCGACGCGGTTGTCATTGGCACGCCGGATCACCAGCATTGCACTATGCTGATCGCCGCCGTCGAAGCAGGCAAAGACGTTTACATCGAGAAACCGATGGCGATGAACATGAAAGAACTGGTGCGCGCTTACGACGCCGTCAAGCGCAGCGGGCGCATCGTGCAGGTCGGCACACAGATCCGCAGTTACCGCACTACCAGGGGAGCCCGCCAGTTCGTTGCGTCCGGCGGAATCGGCAAGATCCTCAAAGCTGAACAGGTGCGCAACAGCTACATGCCGTACTGGATGAGTTACGGCGGCGCTGCCTATATGGACCAGAAGCCCACCGAAGCCGATGTGGACTGGAAAGCCTTTCTGATGCAGCGGCCTGCCCGCCCGTTTAATGCCAGTCAGTATCAGAACTGGTACGGCTACCGTGAATTCTCGAGCGGGCCACACACCAACTTAATGGTTCACTTCATCGATACGATGCACTTCATCACTGGCGCCAGTATTCCTCAACGTGTAACTGCGCTGGGTGGAACATACCGCTGGAAGAATGAATTTACAGTTCCGGATTCCGTTGAGGTGGCGCTCGAGTATCCCGAAGGATTCCTGGTCCGCTATTGCACCATGATGGGAAACGGCGCCAACAATTACGCGAAGTTTTTCGGCACGCGTGGCACACTTGACGCCAAGAGCCTTTCACCCAAGGGGCCGTGGACCGCCAGCGGCCAGGGGGCCGGTGATCCCGACAAACTACAGCAGGATATGAACGTGCCCGAGGCTGAAACGGTGCACCACATGCAAAATTTCCTGGAGTCCGTACGGTCCCGAACCCAGCCAATCGCGCCCATTGAAGCCGGTTACGCGCATTCGGTGGCGGTAATTATGGCGGATCAGGCTCTTACAACCGGCCGCCGCATGGTTTACGATCCGGAGAAGCGCGAAGTGCGCGCCGGCTAGAACAGTGGTTACGCCTGCCTCTCGGATTGCTCGCGGGGCACATTTTACGTGTCTCCTGACCATTTCTGATTCGGTTTGTGGGTTTCTCTGTTGACATACAGCGACCCGTGGGTTATACATTCCCTAAGCCTTCTGAAGGGGGGAGCTTATGCGTACACCCACACGAATGTGGAGAAGTTGTTTTCTTCTTACATTGCCGGCGATATTGCTGGCGGCGCCGCTACTGGCGCAGTCGGACCTTGCTACGATCCGCGGCACGATCACCGATCCGACCGGCGCCGTAGTGCCCAACGTTTCGGTGGAACTGGTCCATACCGCTACCAACACCACCAGGCAGACACTAACAAACCAAAGGGGCGATTTCGAACTGCCCTATCTCTCGCCCGGCACGTACCGTCTTACGGCCACAGCCGCCGGATTCAAAAATTTCGTTGCTACCAACATCATCCTGACGGCGAGGGAGACCCGCCGCGTGGACGCTGCTCTGGAGGTGGGAGCGGTCGGCGCCGAAGTCACGGTAACAGCGGGCGCGGCTATGATTGCAACCGAAGGTTCGCAGATCGCCGATGGTTTCAGCCGTGAAACGTGGGTTGACAGCCCGTTGAGCCAGAGTTTCTTCCCCCAGGCTTTCATGACCACGCTGCCGAACATCCAGACCCAACAGGGTGGATGGAGCCTGAGGTTCGCCGGCCAGCCGCCGGCGCAGGTTGCCGAGAACATGGACGGCGTGACGAACGATGGCACCGTTAATCTTGTTCAGAACATGCAGGATTTCGAAGACCTGCAAGTGGTCGCTGTGAACAATTCGGCGGAATTTTCACGCGTCGCCCAGTTCTCGATGGCGAGTAAAGGGGGAACCAACGAGTATCACGGCCGCGTGTATTACGACCTGATCAACTCGGCGCTTGGCGCGCGAAGCTTTTTCACACCGACGAAGATACCGTACAAGGAGCATCGCGGAGGAGCGAATTTGGGTGGGCCGATCGTCCGCAACAAGCTCTTCTTCTACGGAGGTTACAGTCTGGTGCGGATTCCGAGCGCCAGTTTTTACAACAGGAACGTAGCCACCGAGGCGATGCGAACGGGCAACTTTGCATCGCTGCTCAACGAGGCGAGGCCCGTCCAAATCCGGGATCCGCTCACGGGTCAGCCCTTTTCCGGCAACATCATCCCGCAAAACCGCATCAATCCGACTTCGCTGAAAGTACAGAATAACTACATCCCCCATCCGAATCAGGGCAGCCCGAACTCTATTTTCCAGAACTATGGTTTCCGGCATCCCTATCCCGTTGATCTCTACAAGTGGGATAGCGTGACCGCACGCCTCGATTACTATATCTCCAGCAAAAACCAACTGTTCGGACGCTTTATCAACCGGCTGACCCCATACGTGCTGAATGGTCCGTTCGAGCAACTCGGCACATGGACCAGAAAGCGCGATCATCACTCCATCGTCATCAGCGACACCCACACCTTTTCTCCATCGCTGGTGAACTCGTTCCATTGGGGATGGATCAAAGATTATTTCATCGACGGCGACGAGACCGACGGCGTCCTGCCCACGCGCGGCGACGAGGCGATTAAGCAGATCGGATTACAAGGCGTGAACCGCGGCGGCCATAGCGAAATGGGATTCCCAACAATGTCGATTACCGGTTTCACGACGTTGTCGCAGCAGCCGGGCGGTGTGAACCTGAACCGGCGCGACTTCGAGTTCGCCGATTCGCTCACCTGGAGCGTCGGACGCCACGTCGTAAAGTTTGGTGGCGAATTGCGGACGTTTCGTGACTTCAGACAAGGCGTTACGGCGAATAACTGGGGCAGTTTCTCGTTCAACGGCACCCTCACCGGGTACAGCTATGCGGACTTTCTGCTGGGGCTGCCCTTTTCGAGCGCCCGGCTGGATCCGCTGGTGGACCGCACCCAACGGGCGTACGAGACGGGTTTCTTCATTACAGACACGTTCAAGGTAAGCCGCAAGCTGACGCTGGACTTTGGATTGCGCTGGGACTACTTCCGGCATACCGTGTACGAGGATAGGCTTCAGTACAACTGGGACCCGGAAACCGGAAATGTGATTGTGCCTTCGGAAGCGCGCGACAAGGTCAGTCCTCTGTATTCGCCCAACATCAAAATTGTGACCGGGGACGTGTTCCCCTCGCCCAAGAAAACAAACTTCCGGCCACGTATAGGCTTAGCCTATCGTTTTCAAGACGATTTCGTGCTGCGCGGCGGATACGGCCAGTACACGGAAGCGTTGGGCAACTTCCACCGCGGAGATGGAGGCGGCCCGTTCCAGATCGCCGAAACCTACTTCAACAGCATCCAGAATGGCGTCCCGCTGCTGTCCTTCCCCAACCCCTTTCCGGAAACGCTCGCCGGGGCTCAGGTCCCGAACCAAAGCGTAGCCGGCTATCCGATGGAAACGGAGAACGGCGTCATTCACCAGTACAACCTGAGCCTGGAGAAAGAGATGTTGGGCCTTGGACTGCGTTTTTCCTACATCGGTTCGCGCAGCAAAGGCTTGAACTACAACCTGCAACTCAACAAGCCGCAACCGAGCCTCATTCCTTTCACGCAGGCCCGGCGGCCCCGCCCCGAATTTGTTGGAACGACCTTCGCCCTGAGCGATGGGGAATCGAAGTACGATGCCGGGCAGATCGAAGTGCAGCGGCGCTCGGGTCCCCTGGTTTTAAGCATGCACTACACGTTCTCAAACGGGATGAACAACTTTTCGAACCTGGAGAACCCCTATGATCACTATGCCTGGAACCGTGATCCGTACAATTCACGCCACCGTGCCGTGATCAACGCGCAGTACACGCTGCCGTTCGGTCGCGGCAAGAGATTCCTTACCTCCGCGCCCGGTGTGGTGGATGCAGTGCTGGGCGGCTGGCAGATCGGATGGATCTCCTATTTCCAGGGTGGGCAGTATTTCACACCCAGCTTCAGCGGATCTGATCCTTCGAACACAAACACCTCCGGTGGTATTCCCGACCGGATCGGCGATGGGAATCTGCCTCCGGACCAGCGCAAACCGGGCCGCTGGTTTGATGCAAATGCATTCGCGCCACCACCCCCCGGCCGCTTCGGCAATGCTGGTGTGGCGATATTGGAGGGTCCGGGTCTGAACCTGCATCATATGAGCGCTATCAAGGAGTTCAGAATTACGGAAAGGCTGAAGTTCGTGACGCAGGGTATGATCACGAATATCTTCAATCACTCACACTTCGATTTTCCGGGTGCGAACATCTCGGTTCCGAATACCGTCGCGCGCGTCACCCAACTCCGCGAAGGCGCCGGTGGACGGGAGATGTCGGGTCCGCGAAACGTGCAACTGCGCTTCCGCATCGAGTTCTGAACCGCTGACATGGCGGGCGCGCCTGGTAACGGGCGCGCCCTTTGCTCATCCGGTGGGCTTCAGCTCCGCTTCCGACCGCCAGCGGAACTGGCGTGAGATCTCCGCCGTGGCCGCGAGCAGCGCCTCAACTACCGGTGCATTGCGCCGAGGATTGAAACGCGAACTGGGTCCGGAGATGCTGAGCGCCGCGAGTGGGTGCCCATGCGCATCGAAGATGGGAGCGCCAATACAGGTTGCCAGCAGCGATGTCTCCTCGCGATCCAGCGCATATCCGCGAGTGCGGACCCGCTTCAGTTCCCGCCGGAACTCGTCGGCCTTGGTGATGGTATTCCGGGTAAGGATCTCCAGTTCTCTGCCGTTGATGAGCCCGTCAACGACTTCCGGACGCGAGAACGCGAGAATAGCTTTCCCCAGGGCGGAGGCGTGCGCCGGAACGGAAATCCCGGGCCGCTCGGAGAATCGGAGCGCGTAATCGCTGGGCACAACGGCCAGATAGACCACTTTGTCGAAATTCAGCTCTCCCAGGTTCACGGTCTCGCCGAATTCATTGCGCAGTTTCAGCATGAGCGGCATAGCAGTGTTCGACAACGCCTCGCCGCGCGCAGTGTCGCTGACGAGGTCGGCTACACGTGGGCTGACATGGTAATTGCGGCGCTCGTCGCGCAGTACATAGCCCAGGCTGTGAAGTGTGCTGAGGATTCGAAATACAGTGGATTTTGCCACGCCGGTTCGATGCGTAAGCTCATTCAAACCCGCGGCACCCGCGACGGACAACTCCTCGAGAATGCGAAAGGTGCTCCGCACCACAGGCACCATGTAGCGGGATCCAACGGCGGCGGTGTTCAATTTTCGGGTGGTCGGCATCGGACTCAGTATGTCACATTTCAATAGAAAAATAATCAAGATTCCATCATTGACAAGCCTGACGGGTGAAATCTATTCTGGGGCAAGCCGGAAGGGTGACATTTCTCAATGAGAATGAGCAAGCTGTCCGTGATCTTTTTGTTGGCATCCGCAATCTTTGGAGCGGAGTTCCGTGCGGGCAGAGCCGCCGTGAACATCAATCCCCCCACAGGATGGCGCGGCGGTCCGGCCGGTATCCACGACGATCTGCACGCGAAGGCTCTCCTGTTCGAAAAAGACGGGTTGAAGACGGCAATTGTGGTGTGCGATCTCGCCGTCATACAGAAAGATGTCGTCCAGGCTGCCCGTCTCCTCATTGAAAGAGAGAACGGTATCCCGCCGAAGAACGTGATGATCAGCGCCACCCACGTGCACTCGGCTTTCGATCTGCCTATTTGGTGGGAATGGGAGACCAAGCCGCCCGTCATGATGGAGTACCGTGCATCGCTTCCGGCAAAAATTGCCGCCGCAGTACGCCAGGCACACCAGGATCTGCAACCGGTGCGTGTGTCGGCCGGGATCGGCCGCGAACACAGTCTGAGTTTCAATCGCCGGTTTCTGATGAAGGATGGCAGTGCGCGCATGAATCCGGGCAAACAAAACCCGGATATTGTGCGGCCCCTTGGCCCCATTGATCCTGACGTGATGGTGGCCTACATCGAGAGCGTGGACGGAAAGCCGCTGGCTACGTTTGTTAATTTTGCCATGCACCTCGACACCGTCGGTGGCAAAGAAGTATCGGCGGATTTTCCGTATACCTTGTCGAAACTTCTCGCGGAAGCGAAAGGGCCGGAGATGTTGACGATCTTCGGAATCGGCGCGGCAGGCAACATCAACCATATTGACGTGAGCAGTGCGAAGCCGCAGAAGGGACATGGTGAGGCGGCACGGATCGGCACCGTGCTCGCTGCCGAGGTACTGAAAACCCTGGAACGTTTGACGCCTGTAGAGCCGTCCAGCCTGCGTGCCGCATACGAAACAGTGGAGTTCGAACTGCCTGCCATTGGCGCGGGCGACATCGAACGGGCGGAAGCCTTGCGGTTGCGGCTCAAGAGCAGCGACAAGCCCTCCTTCCTCCAGCAGATGTGGATGCAGCGGACACTGGAAACCGCAAGGCGCGGCGGCAAGCCCATAGAGACGGAAGTTCAGGCAATCGCGATCGGCGACCAACTCGCCTGGGTATCACTTCCGAGTGAGGTGTTCGTCGAAATCGGCCTTGCCATCAAGCGCGCTTCGCCATTTCCTTTCACGATCGTCGATACGCTGGCGAGTGATTGGCTTCGCTACACGCCCAACCGCAAAGGCTACGCCGAGGGAGCTTACGAAGCCATCAACACCCGCGGCGCCCCCGGCTCCGGCGAGCGTCTTGCGGACGCGGCCACACGCCTTCTTCTGGAGCTGCGAACACCCTATCCGGGGGCCTTTGGAGCGTTGCCGGCAAAGTAGGCGGAGAACAGGTCACCGGGCTTCGGCTTTCAACTTCTTCAGCAGTCTCACTGCTGCGTCAACCAGCATTTCCCCGCCACCCGCGGCAATCCGGGCGCTCGTCACTTCGTAGGAGCCCTCGGCAAACGCTTTGCGAGTTGGCACGTAACTGATCGTGCCGCTCGCCGACATGGTGCTGATAATCGTGTAAGGAAACGGCGACGCTTGCTTGATGGCAAGTCCCAGGCCGACAAAGATTTCGCCCGGCAGCGCCACCCAGGCAAGCTGATCTCCCAAAGAGATCACCTGAACATCGGCGCCCAGATGCTTGTCTTCGAGCGCCGCGGTTTCGATAGTGCGCCAGGCCCAGACCACATCCTGAAACGGTGGACCACCACGGCCGGCGCGATACTGGGAAAAAATGTCCCGCGCTTTGGCGGCCTCCCCCTCCCGCGGCTCACGAGCCGGAAGGTGCAGCGTGGTCCGTGCGGCGCCGAGGGTTCCATCTACGGGCTGTAGCCGTGTGTATGTTTTCAGCACCTCGCCAGCCAACACCATTCCGACGCGCGATGTTTCGTTGTGATTGGATAGTTGCTTCTCTTTGCTTACATCAAGGTGGTTAATGTCGCCGGCGGTGCCCATCGTGAACATGCTCAGCATCCCCTCGCCCTTTACCTTACGTAGCAGGTTCGCGAGGACACCAGGGTAATCCGCCGAAAACTCACTGCCGCCAGCGATGGCCGGGTGCATGGCGAAGTTCACATGCGTGCCAAGCGGTTCGCCCCCTGCGGAGGTGAAATAGACCACATTCACATCGGGATCGATGCCCGCCGCCGGCCGAATCGCATCGGGGTTGCGGCGCCCCGGATTCATGCGGACAGATCCGTCTTTCATATGGAATCGCCGGTTGAAGCTGATGGACGATTCCTTTCCAATGCCAACGGAGGCGCGTGCCGGGCGCAGATCCGAGAATGCCTGCCGCACGCCATCCGAGATTCGTTGTGGCAACTGCTCGCGAAACAGGACGCCCAGCCGCAGCGCTTCCGCATCCAGCAGTTCTAAAAACGGGCGATGCATCTGTGGACCGCAATGGCTATGCGTGGCGCTGAGGATCACCTGCTCGGGACTCAAACCCACGCTCTGTTGAATCAACTTACGCGCCTCGCCGACTACTCCGGGCCGTAAGCTGATGAGATCACATGCTACCAGTGCCGCCCGAACGCCGTCCTTTTCAAGCGCCAGCACCTTTATATAGAGGTCATCGTGCACACCGGTCGAGATTGTCAATCCGTAAGAGCTTCCCATGGGTGTGCCCGTTTTCGGGGTGATACGCAGTAAGGCCCGTCCTACGCGAAGTTCTCCGGCGGGCGATGCCAGGGCCGCGAACAACAGTAGAAACGCTGTTCTCCTCATGCGCCTGAAGACTTAGCTCGACGCACGCAGAACGCGCAGCGGCTCCGAGGACGGTTGCTGCTCCCAACCATCCGGAAGGTCGCCATTGTCCTTCCGCAAGTATTTCCAATGCTGCTGCTTGATGGTGGCTAGCAGCTCTTTGCGGCTCTTGATTTCAAGTGGACGCCCCCGGTAGATCTTACCCAACCTGGCCATCAGGTTTTCAGGAAGGGCGCCGGCGAACAGAAATAACGGCCAGGTGAAGTTCGGGCCATTCAGTTTGCGCAACTTCCAGGCCCAGATTCCCAATGCGCCAAGCCGCCACGCCATCGGACCCCACCAACTCTGCAGTGCGGGCTTCATGCTCATCTTCCAGCACTTCATCATCAGTTGCCATTGCAGCGCTGACATTTCGCGATTCTCGACAACGCCCTTCTTGGCCGCGAAACGCGTATCGTGCAGCGGCGTGAAAATCGATGGAACGAAAAACGCAAACAGTCCGCGCCGTTCCACTTCATAGAGCAGGTCGAGCGTGGCCATGCAATCGGCATCGGTTTCACCGGGATTGCCGATCATCAACGTCACTACTGGAAACCAGTTGTTGCGGTTCAGGATCGTCAGCCCCTGGATCAGCACGCTGGGCCACTCATCGATCGGAAACGGCACCGCTTTCCCCGGCATGATCTGTTTCGCCATTCGTACCGATGCGGTTTCCATACCGATCAGCGGCGATAGAATGCGTCCTTCCGGATGCGTACTCAAGGCCGGCAGCTTGACCGGACTCTTGTCGAGTAGAACTCCGGACATCTGCTCGATAAGCATTGGGTCAACGACCGATGGAGCCATAGTGCAGTGGCTCAGCAGGTGGTACTTAACGCCGGGAGTACTTACCACATCGCGAAAAAGATCGACCAGTGCTTCCCGGTTGGGAAAGTAGAACGGCGTGTCCGTGTGGACTTGCCCCCAAATGAACATGTCCTCGGTCGCCAGCGAGATCTGCGAGTTGCCCTCCCGCACGTTGGCGTGAACGGCCTCCATGATGCTCTGTTTTGAGAAATCGATCTGCGGATTCAGATCGGGCAAGCAGAAGTGACAACGGCGGCCGCATCCGGTCGTCATCTCGACAACCCCAAACGTGGTTCGCTTGCGTGGGGTTAACAAGGTTTCCCGGCTTGTAGGGTGGCTCACCTGCGCGAAGCGTGGCAGCTCTTCGCCGCATACCGCTTTGCGAAACAGCTCCAGTACGTCTTTCGATTCGCTGCGGCCTTCCACTACGCAGTCGACCCCCAACTCCTCGTAACTTCCAGTCTCTGCGATCTGCCAGCCGCCTGAACCGCCGACGATCACTTTGAAGCTTGCTCGATAGGGGCTGGCCTGAAGCGTCCGGAACAGATCCTTGGCGTAGTGCGAGTTGATGGGCTCGCGGGAAGAGCCAAAAATCGACGCGTAGACGCCCGCCGCGAACGTCACACCGAGCGGATTGTGCGTTGTCACGCCGACAACGCGTGTAGACGGGCCGATAAATCGCGGCAAGTCCTCGGGATAACAGCAGACGATATCCTCCTCGGAAAACTCGCGCAGGATGGAAGCCTCCACCAGGCGTAGTCCAGCGGGCATGTAGCGCGCCGAGCCATCTTCGTTGCGTTCGAGTTCGCGCCATCCGGGATACTTCTGGTTGATAACGGCTTCCATGCGTTTCGGCAGTGATGCCAGCGCCATCTGAATAAAGTAGCCGGCATGATCTACCGTCTCTGTAAGTGGGGCCGTGAGAACAATCAACTTGCCGGACTGCACAGTCCCTGTTTGAGTATTAGCGGTATTGTTTTCGTGAGCAGGCTGCATTCAGTCCTCTATTAGGTAGTGTCGCCTCTCCAAGGCTCGCCGTAGCATTCGGTCGATACGTAGAACCGCTCCCATGGCCATCGCGGCTCAGAAACAAAGGCCTGGCCGAGCCGCGCAGTCGTGAGTACTCTGCGATCGTACTATACAAACCGGTTGGAATGTCATTTGCTGCCATTTTCGGTGATGAGGGGAAGATTCTTTCTGTGCCTGTTTTTGGCCGCCTTAGTCCCGATACTTCTCCGGACGGAGCGCGGTTCCGCCAACAGACTGAAAACAATAAAGGAAACGTACTGTCCGGCGAGCGTGAACGATCCGTTTCCAACTGAACAGGTTATCGCGGTCTCGAAAGGCGCCGAAGCGTTGAAATCGCAGATTGCGCCTGGCTTGAGACACTTCTCTCCTGGTGAGATCGATGACGCCTGCGGCCGCAATTTGCGTGTGGCTGTAATTGGATTCCAGCGTGAGAACCCGTTAGCGCTCACAGGTAGTGTCGACCAGCCGAAACAGCCGCTGCTAAACCAAGGCGCGCCGGGAGTCCTGGTTCAATGCCCCATCACACCGGGGGAGCTAGCCGGCGCGTTGATCGAAGTAAGCGAAGCCGAATTGGCCGTCACTACTTACGATCAGACGGGCGCGCTGGTTTCGCAATATCCGGCGACCGTTGGCTATTTTGGGATGCCGCCCTTCCGCATTCTAAAGCCAGAATTGCCCCCGGCCCGAACAATCCTGTGGGCACGGTGTGGATCGATTTATGGTAGCCGCATTACGGCATTCGCGGCACGCCGGAGTCCCCTGGAGTCGTCCACACGCCATGTCACGCGTGCATCCGGCTGACGAATTGAAATGCATCTGAACCCGCCGGCTTGTGCAGCCGGGCGAGGCCGCAATTTTGAAAAAGGAATAGCGATATGCACCGGTACATCGTTGGTCTTGTAGTGGCAGCTATGGCTGTTGTAGTTTCCATGTGTGCTCTCCTGTGTCCCACGGTGCGCGAGACACACCGATCTCAGATGCGGCTAACCAATGTTAACGGTTCCAGCCCGTTCGGAGACGACTACTCCGGGCGAAACTTCGTGGAAGAAATAGATTGGTCAAATCCCCACGCCGATCCCATCCTGAACAAGCTCGTTCCGCCGATTGATGGTTTGAAATCAGAGGACATCCACGATACCTATAACGATGTTCGTGGCGCTAGGAGGCGCCACGAGGCGGTCGATATGATGGCGCCGCGCGGTACACCCGTTTACGCCGTAACGTCAGGAAAAGTCGCAAAACTGTTTGTCAGCAAGCCGGGAGGCCTGACAATTTACCAGTTCGATGCCACAGAGAAATATTGCTTCTACTACGCACACCTTGCGGCCTATGCCGCCGGTCTTACGGAAGGCAGGGAGGTGCGGGCGGGCGATCTGGTTGGATACGTCGGATCCTCCGGCAATGCGAGGGAAGACAGCCCCCATCTTCACTTTGCCATTTTCGAGTTGGGCCCGAATAAGGAATGGTGGGAAGGCGTTCCCATCAATCCTTACAAGTATCTGCTGCACGCAGCCGGACAGTAATCTCCTACTTCTTCAGCAAGAAGTGGCCTACGAACATGGAATCAATTCCCGACGAATAGAAGCTGCGAACTGCGTCGCGGGGCGTGCAGACCAACGGGTCGCCGAACAGGTTAAAGGACGTGTTATAGAGCACCGGCAACCCGGTCTGCTTTCCCGCCGCGTGCAACAGGCGCCAGAACAGCGGATTATCCTGCTGTGTTACTGTCTGAACCCTCACGCATCCGGTGCCCATAATGGCGGACTCGAAAGTTTTTCTGTGAGCGGTGTGGACGCGGCCGACCGAGGCGAGAAAGCGGGCGTTCGGGCCCACTTCGAAATACTCGGACGCCAGTTCGGCAGGCACCGAAGCCGCAAACTTCCGGAACGGCTCACGGTGCTTAATAAACAGGTTGAGATTTTCCGTGGAGTATGGATTTAGCGGGGATGCGAGGATGCTCCGGTTGCCCAGCGCGCGCGGGCCGAACTCCATGCGCCCGTGCATCCAAGCCACGATGTTTTGATCCTGAATCTCTTCCACCGCGCGATCGATGAGTTCTTCCGTAGTCAGCAGGTAGCGGAAACGCAGCTTGCAATTCTCCAGCACCTGTTTGATTTCTTCGGCATCAAACGCGGGTCCGAGACAGAAGTGTCCTAACGATCCTCTCTTCTTCTGCCGGAATATGTTGTGCCAGGCATGGAATACGGCGCCGATGGCCGTTCCTGCATTGCTGCCAGCCGGCTGCACAAAAACATTCTTCCATTGCGGCGAATTCTCGAGCGTGGCGACGAGCAGCGCGTTCGTGCTCACTCCGCCTCCCAGGCACAGATTC
>CAADGY010000127.1 GCA_900696665.1 uncultured Acidobacteriota bacterium | reverse complement strand
GTCACCGAGCAAGGGACTGCTTTCGGCAGTGTTCGAGCCGGCCGCGATCGCCGCAGTGTACGAGCGCGGCGGGGCGGCGGCGCTCTCGGTATTAACGGACGAGCCCTTCTTCCAGGGCAGTCTCCACGATCTTGAAATAGCGCGAAAGGCCACGACTCTCCCCGTCCTGCGGAAAGACTTCACACTCGAAGAGTGTCACGTGGTGGAGGCCGCAGCGCACGGAGCGGACGCCGTCCTTCTGATTGCGGCGCTCCACACGCGAGATTCCTTGCGCCGGTTACGACAGTTGGCATCGGGGTATCGCATGTCTACTCTGGTCGAGGTACACGACGAAGAGGAGTTGGATGCGGCCATGGAATCGGGAGCCGAAATTATCGGTGTAAACAATCGCGACTTGAGGACATTCCAGGTTGCTCTCGACACATCGCTGCGGCTGGCTTCTCGTATCCCGGCCAGTGTCATCAAAGTAAGCGAGAGCGGCATCGATTCCGCCGCGAACGTGCGCCGTCTGCTGGATGCCGGGTTCAATGCATTTCTTGTTGGCGAGCACCTGATGCGAGCCGCCGATCCGGCCGGGGTGCTGAGGGCGTTACTCGCATGATTGTCAAGATCTGCGGGCTTACAAACCGTGAAGACGCGCTGGCAGCCGCTGAAGCTGGCGCAACCGCGCTGGGCTTCAATTTTTTTCCCGGCAGCCCGCGATATGTCCGGCCCGAGGCCGCGGCTCGCATCATTGAAGAACTGCCACCGTCCGTCTGGACCGTTGGCGTCTGGGTGAACGAAGATCCGGAACAGATTCTGGCTTTGAGCGCCTTGCACGGCATCCAGGTTGCCCAACTGCACGGCGACGAGGGGCCGGATTCGGTGCCTTCCGGAATTCGTGTCTGGAAGGCTGTACGCATAGGAGCCGTTTGCGGTGGAATCGGCAGCGAGAACCGGCGAGCTGAGGCGCTGGTGCTGGATGCGGCGGCCGCGGGTCTCTACGGCGGTACGGGACAAACGTTTGATTGGAGCATCGCCCGGAACGTACCGGGAAGGGTCATCCTCGCGGGGGGCCTGGATGCCTCGAACGTCCGTGAGGCGATCCGTACGGCCAAGCCCTGGGGTGTCGATGCGGCCTCCCGTCTCGAAAAAACACCTGGACGAAAAGATCACGTGAAAATGAGCGAGTTCATAAGAGCAGCCCTGGAGGAGCCGGAGTGATTCCCGAATCTGACAGCCGGGGTCACTTCGGACCATACGGCGGCCGGTACGTTCCCGAGATTCTCATGTCTCCGCTGGAGGAGTTGGAGCAGTCCTGGGAAGAGGCGCGCCGCGATCCGGCTTTCCATAGCGAACTGAATGAACTGCTTGAGACCTACGCCGGCCGCCCGACGCCACTCTACTTCGCACGGCGCTTGAGCCAGGAAGCGGGTGGCGCGCGCATTTATCTCAAGCGGGAAGACCTGTTGCATACCGGCGCGCATAAGATCAACAACTGCCTCGGGCAGGTTCTACTCGCGCGCCGCACGGGGAAGACACGCATTATCGCTGAAACCGGAGCGGGCCAGCACGGCGTCGCCACGGCCACGGTAGCGGCCCTGTTTGGGATGGAGTGCGTGATTTATATGGGCAAGGAGGACATGCGGCGCCAGCAGTTGAACGTCTTCCGGATGCGTTTGCTGGGGGCCACGGTTGTGGGCGTGTCATCCGGCAGCCGCACACTTAAAGATGCGATCAGCGAAGCGATGCGCGATTGGGTCACGAATGTTTCGAACACCCATTACCTGCTCGGTTCGGCGGTGGGCGCTCACCCGTACCCTCTGATGGTCAGGGATTTTCAGAAGGTGATCGGCGAGGAGACTCGGCGGCAGGTCATGGAGCGCGAAGGCCGTTTGCCCGATGCCGTTTTCGCCTGTGTCGGGGGCGGCAGCAATGCCATCGGTATGTTCTATCCGTTCATCAACGACGAGGGAGTTCGTCTGGTTGGTGTCGAAGCGGGAGGGCGCAGTTCCGCGCTAGGGGAGCACGCCGCGCGATTTTCCGGCGGGCTACCTGGCGTTCTGCACGGCGCCCGCAGCTATTTGCTTCAGGACTCCGACGGGCAGATCTCCCTGACGCATTCCATCTCCGCGGGGCTCGACTATGCGCTGGTCGGCCCGGAACACGCATGGCTGCATGACCGGGGACGGGCTGAATACGTCCCGGTCACCGATACTGAGGCGCTCGACGCGGCGCGAAAGCTTTCCCGCATGGAAGGCATCATCCCGGCGCTCGAATCATCGCACGCCGTGGCCGAGGCCCTGCGCCGGGCGCCTGCGGCAAGGGACAGTGTTTTCGTGGTAAATCTCTCCGGGCGCGGCGACAAAGACATGGACATTTTCCGCGAGAACCTGAAGGAACTGGATGACGCGAATTCCCCCTCTATTTGAACGGCTCAAACAGGAGAACCGCTCCGGACTGATTGCCTACATCACGGCCGGAGATCCCTGCCCGGAGCGTACGCCCTCGCTGATAGCCGCCCTCGAAGAGGGTGGCGTGGATATGGTGGAACTCGGCGTTCCGTTTTCCGATCCGGTGGCGGATGGGCCGGTGATCCAACGGGCGTCGCAGCGCGCGCTCAGGGCCGGAACAAGCCTGGCACGCGTGCTCGATATAGCGGCGGAGGTTCGCCGGCGCTCCAGTATCCCGATTGTTCTATTCACATACTTGAATCCAGTCTTGCGTTACGGAATCGAAAAGCTCGGGCGCGATGCCGTGGAGCGCGGAATTGATGGCTGTCTTTTGACGGATTTGAGCGTTGACGAAGCGGCCTCCCAGATCGAAACGATGCGCCGTTTCGACCTGGATACGATTTTCCTGGCTGCTCCCACCAGCAGCGCGAAACGGTGCAAGCTCATAGCAGAGCACTCCACGGGTTTCGTATACCTGGTTTCGCGCACCGGTGTGACGGGAGAGAAGGATTCGGTTTCCTCCACCGTGGCGCCGCTGGTCGCCTCCATGCGAGCCCTGACAAGCCTGCCACTCGCGGTGGGTTTCGGCATTTCAAAGCCGGAGCATGCCGCTGAAGTGGGCGCTATCGCGGACGCGGTCATTATTGGAAGCGCATTCATGCGAACGATCGAGCAGCACCGCGACGATGCACTGGAGCAGCGTCTGACTGTGCAGGCGCGCGGCTTCCGGGACGCTCTTTTCCGGAGAACCGCATGAATCGTGAAGAGGGAATGCGCCAGCTTGCGGCGTGCCGGGACCGTATTGACGATGTGGACCGGCGGCTCATTGCTTTACTGAACGAACGCACCTGCATTGTCGACGAAATCGGCCAGTTGAAACGCAAGCTTCAATTGCCGATTTACGAGCCGAGGCGTGAGGATGAAGTATACCGGAATGTGGTAAAAAGCAACTCCGGCCCTCTCTCCCCGGAGGCATTGAAGCGTGTTTTTGAACGCATCATCGACGAAATGCGCACTGTACAAAGAGAGAAGATGCTGAAGGAGGATGCGCAGGCCGGTACTCCAACAGATTAGGCCTGCCAGAACAAGATCATGTTAGTCGTGATGCAGGAAGGCGCCACTGAGCCGCAGATTCAAGCTGTGATCGACCGGCTGGTGGCGCTGGGTTTCGCGATTCACCGCTCTACCGGTGTAGTGCACACCGTCCTCGGCGGGGTCGGCCCGATGGAAAGCTTCGACCCGAGAGACTTCGAGGTCATGGACGGTGTCAAGGAATGCCACCGCATCATGTCGCCCTACAAGCTCGCAAGCCGAAGTTTCCGGCCCGCGGGCACCGTGGTGAAAGTGGGCGATGTGGAGATCGGCGGCGGCAAGGTAGTGGTTATGGCGGGGCCCTGCAGCGTCGAAACCCCGGAGCAGATTTCGTGTGCCGCTGAAATTGTCGCCAAAGCCGGCGCTACCGTCATCCGGGGTGGCGCCTTCAAGCCGCGCAGTTCTCCTTACAGTTTCCAGGGGCTTGGGGAAGAGGGTCTGCGGCTGTTACGTAAGGCCGCTGATGATAATGGCTTGCTTGTTGTCAGCGAAGTGATGGACCGTTCTCAGATCCCGCTGGTGGCTGAGTATGCCGATATCCTTCAGGTGGGAGCACGGAACATGCAGAACTTCAACCTGCTCCGGGAACTCGGGAATACCCGCAAGCCCATTCTGCTGAAACGGGGCATCGCCGCCACCATCGAGGAACTGCTGCTATCGGCCGAATACATTATGGCCGGCGGCAACTACGACGTTATTCTCTGCGAGCGCGGGATTCGTACGTTTGAGAGCTATACGCGGAACACGATGGACATTTCGGCTATCCCGATTGTGAAAAAGCTGTCGCATCTGCCGATGATGGCTGATCCTTCGCACGGAACCGGGCGCCGGGACAAGGTACTGCCCATGGCCCGCGCGGCGGTTGCGGCCGGGGCCGACGGGCTCATCATCGAGGTGCATCACGACCCCGATCACGCGCTGAGCGACGGAGCACAGTCGCTGCGCCCGGAGCAGTTCACGCTGCTGATGGAACAGTTGCGGATTATCGCGCCGGCCGTCGGCCGGACCATATAACTTCCCTTTTCATGCGGACTGTCGCCATCATCGGGGTGGGCCTGATTGGGGGATCCTTCGCTCTGGCCCTTAGAAAAGCCGGATTTGACGGAACAATACTCGGCGTCAGCTCGCGCAAAACGCTGGATAAGGCACTGAAGCTCGGAGCTATCGACGAGCCGTCGGCCCTGAGCGATGCCGCGCGCCGGGCGGATCTTCTCTATCTCGCGCAACCCATCCGGGCGATTCTGGAGACGATCACGTCGCTCGAAGGCTGTCTGAAACCGGGGACGCTGGTCACCGACGCCGGCAGCACAAAGCGGGAAATTGTGGAAGCCGCGACCACCATCCGGAGCGCTCAGTTCCTGGGTGGACACCCAATGGCCGGCAAGGAAGTGCGAGGTGTCGCTGCGGCGGATGCGGCGCTGTTTGCCGGGCGTACCTATGTGCTGACGCCGCGGCAACCAGATGAAATGGACACCGGGGCGGTCCGCGAGTTCCGGCTCTGGCTGGAACGTATCGGCTCGCAGGTCCTGGTGCTTTCTCCGGAAGAGCACGATAGAGTGGTCGCGTTCACGTCTCATTTGCCGCAGCTTGCTTCGACGGCGCTGGCATCGCTCCTTGCCGGTACGCTGCACTCGTCCGAAGAGACGCTGGTGGCCGGACCGGGTCTCCAGGACGCAACCCGCCTGGCTCTGAGCGACTACGAGATCTGGAGCGACATCCTCCAGACGAATACAGGCAATATTCGCGCGGCCCTGCGCGATTACATCGACCGGCTACAGCAGTTAGAGGAATCCCTAAACTCGGACGCCGCTGCTGCTCACTTCCGCACCGCTGCCGCCTTTGCGCGCCTTCTGCGCACACGCCGGTAACGCGGTTGTCCTGTCACAGTCGTGAATTCCCTTCACTAAGGTCGCCGGGTTTTCCTTGCAATGGTTGGCTTTTGCGAATGGCATGGCAACTGCTCCACAGGTAAATCGTATGAAGCAAGTTGTCGCTATGGCGCTGGTGCTGTGGGTACTTCCGGCGTTCGGCAACCAGGATGTCGAGATCAACGTCAACTCCCGATATACCGTGGAAGATGTTCAGGTGCAGGCGAAGAACAAATCGCGGCTAAGTCCGGCGCTGCTGGCGGATATTCAGGCACTGGCCGGGGAAAAACTGGACCACAAGCTGCTCGACGAGATCGGCAAGCGAATCCGGAGCGCGTTACGCGTTCATACGGTAGTGGCTAGAGTGGCGCGCGGGTCGAGCCCAGAGTACGTGCGGGTGATCTTCGAGGCGCGGCAGCGGCCCAACAATTTCGATCTCTCAGCGCCCAGATTCCTCTACCACTCCAAGCAAGGCTGGAGCGGCGTGCTGGAAGTGACGCAACCGGTGAATGACAATGAGTTCAGCTTTGCCATTCTAAGCGACGGCGATGAGTTGTTGGAACGGTTTGCCGGCCTGAAGGCAGGATACCGGCGGATGTCGCTCGGAACCGGTAACGTCCGCCTGGGCTTTCAGTTTGAAAGCTATCATCAGCAATGGAACCGGGCAACGCTCACCGCTTTGCAACAGAATCCGGACGTCCCCGGCATCTATCGTACACGGCAGAATTTCGAACCCTCGATGACCGTGATTCCCACGGGTTCCATCACGTGGACATTCGGCGCCAGCTTTCAGAGACTTCAAACTCAGTTTCCGGCCGCGAGGACCGAAGCCGCTAACGCGGTGGTAAATTCCCTGCGCTATCACCGTTCTTGGGAGGGTTCGGAGAACCAGCACGACCTGGATGCAGGTTACAGCCTGCGCGCGGCCACCACACTCCTCGATACGGATTTCATTTATGCGCGGCATACGTGGGATGCGGTCTACAGCTTTGCACGTGGCCGCAATCATGCTTTAGCCCGTTTCAACGCGGGCTTCCTTTCCGGCCGCGCGCCGCTGTATGAGAGGTTCGTTGTGGGTAATACATCCACTCTGCGCGGCTGGAACAAGTTCGATCTGGATCCGCTGGGCGGTACCCGGATGGCACACGGCACCGTCGAATATGGGTACCGGATCTTCCGGGTTTTTTACGATACCGGTTGCGTCTGGGATCGGGGTGAAGAACAGGATGTACGACATTCCTTGGGGCTGGGCTTCCGCAAGGGGCGGTTCATGCTGGCGCTGGCATTTCCCGTGAAAGAGGGGCGTGCCGAGCCCATATTTATGGCAGGTATGAACTATTAAATGAACTCCGCACCGGGGCTGCGCTTCGTCACCCGGCGAAAGTGGCTGCTGGCCGGCTTCGTCTTCTTCCCCCACGCGGGGCCGGCCGCCGCGGAACTGGTGGTGCGTGCGAAGCCCGGCGGGCTGCACGTCTCCGCTCCGGGACTTCATTTCCTGGCGGGCAAATCTCTCGAACGGCTGCGCGACGGAGCATCGGTGTTCTTCGACTTCCAGCTTGCTCTCCTGGACGAGGCCAGAGTGAGGATGCTGGCGCGCACCCTCGAAAGGTTTGCGGTAAGCTACGATCTCTGGGAGGAGAAGTTCGCGGTAACGAGTGTGCAGCCCGTCAGGAAGCCCGTCTCGAATCTATCCGCCCGTGCCGCCGAGAACTGGTGCATCGAGCAGTTGATGGTGTCTACCGAATCTCTTTCTCCGCAGCGTCCGTTTTGGGTCAGGCTGGATGTCAGGACGGAAGATGCGGAGGAGCGCGCCCCCGTGGTGGGAGATCCAGGTATCAATCTCACCATCCTGATCGAAATCTTCAGCCGGACGGCACGGTCCCAGAATCCCCGCTGGTCCGTGGAAGCAGGGCCGATGCGCTTGGGTGATCTGCGCCAGTCCGGTGGTAAGGACCGGTGATGTGAGCGTCCGGGACCGTCTGATCGCCGTTTTCGTGGCCGCCACGGTTGTTCCTCTCGGGCTGACATTGTGGATGACGACATCGCTGCTCGAGCACAGCCTCACTTACGCCTCTACGCGCGAGTTGGACGAGATCTCCCGCTTGCTCGAAACTACCGGGCGCGAGTATTACCAGCAGGCGCGTCAAGACCTGACCGCGGCCGCTGACCGCGGAGAAGTGAAGCCTGTGCGAATGCTGCCGGAAAACCGCGAGAAATGGCCCGCCGCGGTAGTGGAGTTTTCAGACAGCGGGGAAGATACGCGCTTCAATCTTGCAGGACGGAAAGGCGATCGGCTGGAGTACCTGGTGCGGCGCGGCGCGGCAGTGGATGTTTACTCGAAAGATCTCGGCGCCGTTGCCATGGACCGCCTGTCCGAACAATACGCCCGCGCGCGCAGCCTCATCGAGACGGCGAAAGCCCGCGATCTGCGCCGCGGCTTCACGTACACCTATGTGCTTCTAATGTCGGCCATATGGCTGGTTTCGCTGCTGGTGCTCGTCTATCTGGCCTCGCGAATCAGCCGCCCCATTGGAGAACTGACAAACAGCCTGTTAAAGTTGTCCGCCGGCGATCTGTCTATACGGCTTCAGACGGACCGTCGAGACGAAGTGGGTAAAGCGATTCGGGCGTTCAACCACATGGCAGGGCAGCTTCATCACAGCCGGGAGCGCCTTGTGTATCTGACCCGGCTGGCGGGCTGGCAGCAACTTGCGCGCAAGATGGCGCACGAAGTAAAGAACTCGCTGACGCCGATCCGGCTGACGATTGAGGAGATCAGCGCGCGAGGCGCCGATGGCGACCGCGCCTTTCTCGAACAAGCCGCGCAGATCGTCGTGGACGAAGTGAACAGCCTGGAACGCCGCGTACGCGCGTTCTCTGAGTTCGCCGCCGAACCGCCCGTACGCCCCGCTATCCTGGATGTGAATGCGCTACTGGAGGAGCGAATAGCATTCCTGCGAACGGCACATCCTGAGGTGGCCTACCATTTGCGGCTCGTGGAGGACACCCCGCGGGCAATAGCGGATGAGGATCTTGTGAAAGGAATCCTGACGAACCTGCTGGAGAATGCGGCCGAGGCCGCCGGAGCAGGAGGTGCTGTCCTTGCCGCCACACGGGTCGAGCGGGATACAGGCCAGGAGATGATCGCTCTGGAGATTCACGATTCCGGTCCAGGCTTGAGTATGCAGGCGATCGAGACCCTATTCGAACCGGCCATCTCTTTTAAGAAAGGAGGAATGGGGCTGGGCCTGTCCATCGCACGCCGCAGTGCGTTGTTGTGCGGTGGTGACATTGTACTGATTCGGGGAGAACTCGGCGGAGCGGCTTTTCGTCTTCTGTTGCCGGTCCGTGAGTCTCCCACGCCCGCAGACGTCAAAGATCCATCATGCCCGCAACACGAATTGTCATCCTCGACGACGAAGAAAATATCGGCCGCTCGCTGAAGCTGATCCTGGAGAGGGAAAACTACTCGGTTACGGTCTGCCGGACAGCAGCCGAGTTCCAGGCACGCGCAGACGCGCGGCGTGGCGACGCTTACCTGATCGACGTACGCCTGCCGGATGGCAATGGCATCGGCATTCTTCGATCGATGCGCCAACTTGGAATCACCGCGCCGGCGGTGATGATCTCAGGACACGGAACGATTGCCGATGCCGTCGAATCCACTCGCGCAGGCGCATTTGACTTTCTCGAAAAACCGTTAAGCCGCGACAGAGTCTTGCTGGCGTTAAGGAACGCGTTGGAGCAATCCAACCTGCGGGCAGAGAACGAACGCCTGCGCGAGTTGGTCGGGTCGGCGCCGCGGATGATAGGGAGCTCAGCCACGTTCACACGCGTGGTGGAACAAGCCACCATGGCGGCTCGATCGGACGCGCGCATACTTCTAATCGGCGAGTCAGGGACCGGAAAGGAGCTGCTGGCCGCCCACGTTCATCGCGAAAGCCCGTTTTCTTCGGGTCCGTTCGTCAAGGTGAACTGCGCCGCGATTCCGACCGAACTGATCGAGAGCGAGCTTTTCGGCCATGAGAAAGGTGCGTTCACCGGAGCAGTGTCCGCGCGCCGGGGCAAGTTCGAGTTGGCCGACGGTGGAACGATCTTTCTGGATGAAGTCGGCGACCTCCACGGGGCTTCGCAAGCCAAACTGCTTCGCGTTTTGCAGGAAGGGGAATTTCATCGGGTGGGTGGTGAGCAGCCGATCCGCGTTTCGGTGCGCGTCATTGGCGCCACCAACCGCGATCTCGAAGAAATGGTGGCTCAGGAAAAATTTCGGGAGGATCTGTATTACAGGCTCTCGGTGGTTCCGATTCGAGTTCCGCCGCTGCGGGAGAGGGTTGAGGATATCGCACCTCTGGCCGACTACTTTCTCGATGAGTTCTGCGTCCGCAACAATTTTCGCGCACGGAAGATCGAGCCGGAGGTTTACGCGATCCTCAGCCGCTATCCATGGCCGGGTAATGCCCGCGAACTGCGCAATGCGGTAGAGCGCATGGCCATTCTCACACCCGGCGAGACACTGGCCTCCAGTTCGGTTCCGGTGGAGATACGGCACCCCAAAACGTCCCAGCCGCGTTCCACCATTCAGGAGGCGCGGCATTCGGCTGAGCGCGATCATGTACTGCGCGCTTTGGAACAGTCGAACTGGAACGTTTCGAACGCCGCCCGCACACTGGGGATGGAGCGCACGAATTTACACAAAAGAATCCGCGCCCTCGGCATCAGCCGGCAGCGATAGGACGCTTTCCTATTGACTTTTCCTTTTTCTTCGCCAAAAATGAAGCATGGCGCTAACCAGGAGGCAGAAGGAAGTCCTGGACTTCATCTGCGATTTTGTCGCAGAGAATGGCTTCAGTCCCAGTTACGAAGAAATCGCCGGCGGGCTGCAACTGGCTTCGCTGGCAACCGTGCACAAGCACATCGCTGCTCTGGAGTTGAAAGGATACCTGCGGCACAACTTCAACCAGAGCCGTTCCGTCGAAGTCTCTCCCGCGTACTGCGAGGAAAGGCGGCGCAGTGTGGCGTCGACTGCGGAGCCACGCGTCGCTTTGCTGGGCCGTATTGCTGCCGGCTCCCCTGTCGAGTCGTTCGCCACCGAAGAGAGTCTCGCGTTCTCCGATTTCGCACATAACGCGAACATGTACGCCCTACAGGTTCGCGGTGATTCGATGATCGACGATCATATCTGTGACGGCGATTACGTGCTGATCGAAAAGGCTTCGGAGATTCACGATGGCGAGATTGTCGTGGCAGTGGTATCGAAGTCCGAAGCAACTCTGAAACGGTTCTATCGCGAGCCGAACGGGATGGCTCGCCTGCAGCCGGCAAACGCCGCCATGGAGCCTATTGTGGTTCCGTTACAAGATCTTGAAATTCAGGGCCGGCTGGTGGCGGTTCTCCGGAAATTCCGCTGACGTACAGGTGCGCCGGCCCTAACGCGGCTCCGTAGCACAAGGTATTCTCGAAAAGATGATAGGTAACAGCCGGAACGGCTGGATTACGTCTTTGTACCGGAACGTGGGCCTCGCGGAGAAAATTTTCTCCGCCTTCTTTGTCCTTTGGCTTTTCTCTCTCCTTGTCTGGCCCGGTAGCAGCGCCCGTGTCTTCCTTCAGGTCGGGATGTTTGCGTCGGGGATGGCGGTCCTGATCCGGCATCTGCGCCGCTGGGTTCAAAGCGCGATCTGGCGGTTGCGCAACCGGCTCTATGTAGTCTACCTGTTTATAGCGGTCGTACCGGTTTGTCTGATACTGATTCTTGGCGGCCTCGCGGCGTACTTGATTGCCAGCGAGATCTCGGTTTATCTCGTCACTTCGGAGCTAAACCGGCGCGCGGATTCGCTCGGCAACCTGGTCGAGTGGCTCGCCCGTGCGCCCGCGGCGCAGCGTGTTGCTTTTCTTCAGAACGCAAGCAATTATGGGCGGAACCGCTTTCCCGGCCTCGAACTCATTGTTCGTGGTAGTGGCGGAGGGAGCTTTCCTGCCGCCAACGAGTTGAAACTGCCGCCGGGTGATTGGCCGGACCAGAACGGGCTGGTGCTTAAGGATGACATCCTGTACGCCTGGGCCCGCGTACGGCGGAACGGAGTGGATGTAACGGCGCTGGTTCCGCTTACGCAGGATTATCTGTCCGAATTGGTTCCTGACCTTGGGGAAGTGAATTACACCTTAGCACCGGTCGAAGCCCGTGCGACTGCGGCTCCAAACTCCGGTGTCACGTTCCAGGTGGATGGAGCCAATATTCGCGCTCCCGCGGCCCAACCGGGGCGAAAAAGCCATTTGGGAGCAGCGGTAAACCGGTTCGATAAAGAAGTGCTTTGGTTCTCTCTGATGCCCGCCGCGGTGTGGGATGAGCCTGGCACCACGCGGAAGGTCATCATCGCCGTGCGCACCAGGTTCTCCGCCGTCCTGCGGGCGATTTCGACCGAAGCAACTTCAACCGAGCGTGCCGGTACGGATCAGAACCTGCTGTTCATTCTGTTTACGATCATCACCGGACTGTTTCTCGGAGTCGAACTGATAGCGCTGATTATCGGTGTATCTCTGACGCGCACCATCACAGGCGCCGTTCATGGCCTGTACGTGGGAACGCAGAAAGTAATGAAGGGGGAATTTTCGCATCGCATCGAAGTGAAGGGGAATGACCAGCTTGCTGAGCTTGGAATCTCGTTCAATCGCATGACGGAGAACCTTGAGCAACTCGTGCTGGTGGCGAAAGAAAAAGAGCGCCTTCAGTCAGAGCTGGAACTGGCGCGGGAGGTGCAGGCCCAGTTGTACCCGAAGGTAACGCCCAGGCTGAAAACACTCCGGCTTGTTGCCACGTGCAATCCTGCACGCCTGGTGTCCGGCGATTATTTCGATTACCAGTGTCTGGAAGATACGCAAGTGGCGCTTGCTCTGGGCGACGTGGCTGGAAAGGGTATCTCCGCCGCGTTGCTGATGGCGACGGTGCAATCGTCTTTGCGCACGCAACTGCGTCATTGCCTGGATAGCGCCGCCGGCAACGCGCAGGCTCCGCTTGTTGTGGCGACGGCGGAGTTTGTCGCGCAACTCAACCAGCAGTTGTATGCCGACACTGCGCCGGAGAAGTACGCGACGTTCTATTTCGGCGTCTACGACGATACCAGCAGTGTGCTGACTTACACCAATGCGGGGCATCTGCCTCCTATCGTCATCCGCCGGGGAGAAGTCATCCGGCTGGACGTCAATGGAATTGTCGTAGGCGCGTTTCCGTTTGCCAAATATGATGAAAGCCGGATGAAACTGCTTAGCGGGGACCTGCTGGTTTGCTACACCGACGGCGTCACGGAACCGGAGAACGAGTATGGCGAGATGTTCGGCGACGAAAGGCTGATACAGGTGCTGCAGAAGAATGCAGGACGGGACGAGGAGGAAATCGTCGCCACGGTGATTGATTCCGTTCTCGAGTGGACCGGCGCGGGCGAGTTGCAGGACGATATGACGCTGCTGGTCGCGCGGAGGCAATAGGGATGAAGGTTCTTACCGCCGCACAGATGCGCGAGGTGGACCGGCGCACGATCGAACTGGGTATCCCCGGCATTGTCCTGATGGAGAATGCCGGGCACCGCGTAGTCGAATTTTTGGCAGAGAAGTTCTCTCCGTTGTCCGGTCACCGGATTATTGTGTTCTGTGGCAAAGGAAACAACGGCGGCGACGGGTTTGTCGTGGCCCGGCAGCTTTTCACTCGATGGAAACCGGCCGCGCTCCACGTGGTGCTTACAGCCTCGCCCGAAGAACTAAGAGGGGACGCTGCGGAAAATTACAAGATGCTGCGGGCGTGTGGCTGCCCCGTATCCGCCGATCTTGCGCCGGAGATGCATTCGGCTACCCTTGTCATCGACGCGTTACTGGGCACTGGCATCAAGGGAGCTGTTTCAGGCGCTTACCTCGAGTTGATCCGGGCGATCAACAGCGGCTTCCCTGCGGCGAAAGTGGTTGCGGTGGATATACCGTCCGGCCTAACAAGCGATTCCGGTGAATGCGAGGGTGAGTCGGTGAGGGCGGATTATACCGTCACGTTTACCGCGCTGAAGGTGAGCCAGGCTCTGCCGCCGGCCTGCGGCCGGATGGGTGAAGTCGTTGTCCGGCAGATCGGCACCCCGACGGACTTGTATGAGCGAGATGACTCGATTTTCCTGTCTCAGATCCATCCGGCGCAGTTTCGCCACCTGCTTCGGGCGCGCGTACCGGAAGGGCACAAGGGGACCTATGGACACGTAATGGTTGTTGGCGGCTCACGAGGAAAGAGCGGAGCCGCCGCGATGACAGGCATGGCCGCCGTGCGCGCCGGCGCGGGACTGGTGACCGTGGCGTCGGCAAGCTCTGCCATCGATGTCATCGCCGCCCATGCGCCGGAATTAATGACAGAGCCGCTGGCGGAAACCGCTTCGGGGGGCATCTCGATCCAAAGCTACGACGATGGGCGGCTTTCCGGGCTTGTCCGGCACAAGGATGTCCTTGCCATTGGACCGGGCTTGGGCGTGGACTCTGAAACCGTTGAACTGGTCCGGCAGGTTTTCGCCCACTGCCCCCATCCCACCGTTGTCGATGCGGATGGGTTGAACGCGCTGGCTGGCGGGGATCTTCAGGCGAAAGGCAGGCTGCGCATATTGACTCCCCACCCCGGAGAAATGTCCCGCCTGACCGGTCTCGCCACGGCCGCAATTCTCAAAGACCGTGTGGATATCGCACGGGCCTTCGCGCGGGAGCATGGCGTGATCCTGGTGTTGAAAGGACAGCGGACGCTGCTGGCGTT
>CAADGY010000126.1 GCA_900696665.1 uncultured Acidobacteriota bacterium | reverse complement strand
TCGTTTTCTGGAGCGACCATGGTTACCAACTCGGTGAACATGGGCAATGGATGAAACAGACACTGTTCGAGGCTTCCGCCCGTGTGCCGCTGTTGATCGGCGGGTCCGGCGTGGAAGCGCGTGGCGCCGGCTCGGCGCGTACCGTGGAGTTGCTCGATCTTTACCCTACCTTGGCGGAGCTATGCTCGCTCGAAGGGACACCCTCCAACCTGCACGGGCGCAGCCTTGCGGCGCTCGTTCGAAAACCGGATAGCCGCTGGGAGAAGCCTGCCGTCACACAGGTCCGGCGTGCCCGGCCGGATGGGGCGGTGATGGGCTACTCGATTCGAACCGAACGTTACCGCTACACCATGTGGGCCGGCGGCCTGGAAGGCGAGGAGCTATACGACTATCGGAGCGATCCCCGGGAACTGCGTAACAAGGCGGCCGATGCCTCGCTGGCATCGCAAAAGCGCCGGCTGCGCGATGAGCTTGACCGCATTTTACGCCGACGGGGCGGAGCAGATGGCCAGGCTCGCTAAAGCGGTAATGGGGTGGACTTGCCTCGCCGGAGCCGTGTAGAGCGAACTACTCCAGCCGCCATCCGCCATCCGAATCCCACGAATGCCGCCGTCCATGCCGCGAGGGCGGCGAAAAAGAAGTAGCGAGGAAGCCCCATAAGGAAATCCAGCTTCATCGTCCGTGCCATCTCGAATGTGCAGACCGTGTACATGCCCAGAGGGAACACGGCGCCCCAGTACAGAGGATCGTACCGGAGCGGGAACCGCTGGTAGCCGTACCTCCACAGTGCCAGAACGGCGAGCATCGGTATCCACCAGGTCCCCGTGGCCCAATAGAAGACCGTGAACCCCTTCAGAAACGGCAGCAGCGAGTGAAGGAACGGCGCATGAGGCGAGTTCTCAATCAGGCGGGCGCCCGCCAGCGTTGAAATCGCCATGGCCCCCATATTGATCCAATACGGCGGCGTCAGGTCCCCGGGAGCGAGCTTGAAGAAAGTATACCGGTAGAAGATGAGCGAGATCATCCAGATGTAAAGCATGCCGCCCCACAGCCACATCGACAGCGCGAAGAAGTTGAGCTCCAGTCTGTAGGGTTGTTCCCAATGGACCGCAATAAGCGCGCTCAGCACTGCAATCGACTGCGTCGCCACCACGGCCAGCAGCCAGGCTCCGGTCAATCCCTCGGCCAGCGGCGGCTTACTGGTTTTGATCGTGAACGCTGTGAATATCGTGTAAGTGAGGAACACCCACAGGACGATGCCCGCAACCCAAAGGATGATCGCCATTTCATACCGGCCGGAGATCAACACGAACTGGCTGCCGAGGATACAGGAGCCCGCTACAGAGGTGAAGAAGCCCGGACCGCGCTGGTGATCGATCAGATCGGCCAAAAACTCGTGGCGGAAACGAACGAAACGCAGAGCGGTCAGCATGGCCAGCACCCCAAAGATGCCGGCGTTCAAATAGAAAAGAGCACTCGCAAGTCCCGGCATGTTCAGAAGCCGGGCCGCAATGGACACGATGCCTGTGGCCATGACCATCGCGAAGTAGGCGGGAGACAGCTTCTTCATGGTGTCTGGTGCAGTCCGGCAACCCGTGCCGCAGCTACAATGAAACTATATGTCAGATGTACTGAGAATTGCCGATCGTGAGTTCCGCTCGCGCTTAATCGTAGGCACCGGTAAGTATCGCAGCTTCCAGGAAATGCAGCGCTGTCATGAGGCTTCGGGAACGGACATGGTCACGGTGGCCGTGCGCCGTGTGAACCTGACCGATAAATCGAAAGAATCCCTGCTGGACTATATCGATCGCACGAAGATATTCATTCTGCCGAATACGGCGGGCTGTTATAACGCGGACGAGGCAATCCGCACGGCGCGGCTGGGGCGTGAAGTAGGTCTCTCCAATTGGGTGAAGCTCGAAGTAATTGGCGATCCGGAGACCTTGTTCCCCGACAACGAAGGTCTATTGGAAGCGGCACGCGTTCTGGTGAAAGAAGGTTTCGTCGTGTTGCCCTATACCAATGACGACCTGGTGAACGCAAAGAAATTGATCGACGCCGGAGCGGCGGCGGTGATGCCACTGGCCGCGCCCATCGGGTCCGGCATGGGAGTGCAAAATGCCGCGAACCTGCGCATTCTGCGGGAAAAGATCACGGCAGTGCCCCTGATTGTCGATGCAGGTGTAGGAACCGCGTCGGATGCTTCCGTTGCGATGGAGCTCGGGGCGGATGGTGTACTGATGAACACGGCCATCGCGGCCGCAAATGAGCCTGAAAAGATGGCCGCGGCGATGAAGCTTGCGGTGGAGGCAGGACGCCTGGCTTATGAAGCGGGTCGCATGCCAAAGAAACTTTACGCTACAGCCAGCAGCCCGCTCGAGGGAGTAGTCCGGTAGATCTTCAGGACACCTTCACCATATCGCCGCCCAGGTGCATGCGTCGTCCCTTTACCAGGGCGATGTTCGCCAGGTGCGGTCCCGCAACAGCCGCCTGAGCTATTTCGACGGTGCAATTGGGGTCTTTGCGCGACTTGATGCAGTCCAGAAAATTCTGAATGTGCGCTTCAACCGGAACGGGGGCATCCTCCTGGTGCGTGGGGGGATTTTCCGGTTTCCATGGCTCGGCGTACACGCGGTAGCCCTTCTCATCGAGAATCATGGTGCCCCGGTCGCCCATGAACGTGATGGACCAGCCGTTCTCATAGGAATTGCTGTAGTCGAGCGTCCAGGTGGCCATGAACTTCTCAAACTCGAAGACCGCGGAGAAAACATCCGGGTGTTCGGCGCCTTCCATCTTGCCGACGTAGCCGTAGCAGACCGCGGATTTGGGTGGCCCTGATTTCATGAACCACTGGACCACGTCCATCAGGTGGGTGCCCTGATCGGTCATGTTGCCGCCCGCGTAATCCCAGAAATAGCGCCAACGCCGGAAGCGCATCGGCGTCACCGGGCGCTTGGGGGCGTTGCCAAGAAAACGCGTCCAATCGATCTTGCCGGGTAGCGGGGAATTGTCAAGCGGTCTAGACACATTCCAGTGCCATTGCGGTTTTACCATGGAGACGAAACCGAGAACCCCGTCGTCCACCAGTTGCTTAGCCTTCATGATGGCTTGCGCGCTGCGGCGCTGCATTCCGATCTGCACCACCTGTTTCGATTTGCGGACGGCGCTCACCATCTTCGCGCTTTCATCCAGCGTCTTCGAGAGCGGCTTTTCCGCGTAGATGTCCTTTCCGGCGGAGAGCGACTCGAGCATCATCGGGCAATGATGATGGTCCGGACCGGCCAGAATCACGGCGTCCAGGTCCTTGCGCTCGAGCAGTTCGCGGTACTCTACATAGGTCTTGGCCGCGGGTGAGTCCTTCACTGCCATTTCCAGGTGGGGCTCGTACACGTCGCACAGCGCCGCGCACTGAGCGCCCAACGACTGAAATTTGTTGTTAAGATAACGGCCCCGCCCGCCCGTGGCGATGACGCCATAAGTGACGCGATCGTTGGCGCCCCAGACCTTTCGTGGAATAAAGACGGGCGCGGTTGCCAGTGCCGCGCTTCGGAGAAAATCCCGGCGATGGGTATCCATTGCGAACTCCTGTAGATTGGAGGCGCCACAGGGGCGCCGGCAGCAAATACTCTATCAGGAATGCGCTGGCCCCGCTACTTCCGGGCAACCAGTACGCGTGAGGGGTAGCCTGTCTGGGTAACCACGCGGTCGGAGATGATGTCAAAGTCGACGTGTTCGATCATCTCCGGAACGCGCTGCTCCACTTGCCTGCCCCAGAATGCCGGAGCCAGTTTGCCGGCAACCCGATAAACACGGTTGAACATGCGTGTATTCTGTCCGATACAGATCAGCGCGAACTTGCCATTGCGGCGGAGTACGCGATAGCACTCGTTCAAAGCCCGATAGATATCGTCGGTCGCCAGCAACTCGAGCAGATAACAACAGACGACGGCGTCAAAGGCCTCATCCCGGAACGGAATATAGCGGGCATCCACCGCGTGGCAGATGGTGCGGGACGACGGGAATTCACGCTGGACACGCTTCTGAGTGCGTGCGGCCATGTTGGGTGAGAGATCGAAACCCACCGTCGATCCGGACCGGTTTACTTTCACCAGGCGGCGGAACATCTCACCCGACCCTGTGGCAACTTCGAGCACTCTCATGCCATCTGTAATACCCGAATCCTGGAGAGCGTGCCGGTGTGCCCGGGAATGGAAAAAGAACGTAGAGAGGGGATAAACCATCGCGACCCGGTCGTAGACTTTCCGCGTACGGTCCGCGATGGTTTTGGGCAATCCGTCTGCGCGCCAGCCCACGAGCGGGAATTGAACGTTATCCAAGCTATGCTCCCTGTATGAAATAGGTATCAAACAAACTCCTAGGATACTGCGGCGAGGGCGGGCTGCATACTGGGGATTTCAATTTCAGTCCGGGTTCCTTCTCCAGGCTTGCTGTCGATCCACATTCTGTAATCGTTTCCGAAGAACACTTTCAGTCGCTGGTTCACGTTCGTAACGCCGATTCCCCGTTCGAACAAAGTCGCCAGTTTCGCTTCCGGAATGCCGACGCCGTCGTCTTCCACCAGCAGATGAAGCTTTCCTCCAACCAGGGATGTTCGCAGGCGGATCGTGCCACCATCAACCTTACCGCTGATGCCATGGCGGACGCAGTTTTCCACCAGCGGTTGGAGAATCATGCTCGGCACCTGCCATCCGAGCGTCTCCGGATCTATTTCTTTCAAAAATCGCAGCTTCGGTCCGAACCGTACCATTTCGATGGAAAGATAATCGTCGATGAACGCGAGCTCGTCTCGAAGCGGGTTCAGGTTCTCGTGTTTCCTGAGCAGCCTCCTGAGAATACTGGAGAGCTTGTAGACCACCACTCGCGCCTGTTCCGGATTCGTACGAATTAGCGAGGAGACGGAATTCAAGGTGTTAAAGAGGAAGTGCGGGTTGATCTGGCTCCGCAGGGCCTCCAGCCGTGCTTCCGTGAGCAGGCGCTGCTGCGAGTCCAGTTTCATCTCGTTTCGGGCGCTGTTCCAGATCTTCAGCGGTACCGTTACTACGAAAAGCGTCGTCGCGTACACGGTGGCCACCAGCAAAGGCGGGGCATCGTCCACGTGCAGAGAGAAGACAGCCCGGCGGCCAAACACTTCGACGGCGGTCCACCGGACGCCTTCCGCAAAGAGGATAGCAATCAGGAATACAACATGAAAGGCAGTGCGGCGGTGATCGTCCCAACGGCGGATGAGACGGTAGAGACTCAAGTCGATGAACGGCGAGAACCGCCAGACCTCCTCTTTGTCGGGAGCACCGTCCCGCAGCAGGCCGCCAAGCACCCCGACACCCGCAAACAGCGGCATGGAAAGATATTCGCCGTTTGCCATCGCCGGGATCGAGATAATCACGCCGGAAACCAGTCCGGTTACGTACCCGCCAAGAATACCGGAAAGGAAGCTTCCTTCGAGGCCGAGGTCTACCGCATGATAGCTTCTGGTAACCACGCGTGTGGCGACACCGGATCCATAAATAAGGGAAAAACCGAAGGCGAGTTTCAGCCGCTGCGCCAACGTTCGTTCCTCCCGCATGAGCATGCGTTTAAAGGTGCTAAAGCGGATGAGGATGCTCGCCAGCGATGCGGCGACAGCCACCTTTAGCAGCAGCGTGACCAGTTCCTGTTCCACCATAGGTGGCTGCTGAACATTATAATGAACTTAGCTCCACAGGAAGGTCACCGGGGCAGACGAGCCACAGACCGCAAGGCCGGAATCCATCCGATAGCCGGAGACGATTTCCTAAACTCGTACGATCTGCCCACCGATTAGCGATGAGCATTTCCACATTCCGGCTGACGAAAGTAGCTGAAGCCGATTTCCCCAGCCGCTTCGGCCGGTTCAGGATCTACGGATTTGAAGGACAGCGCGGCGACACGCTGGAGGAAGCTGTGGTTCTCCGTATGGGGGATATGGAGGGCGATCCTCCGCTGGTCAGAATTCATTCGCAATGCCTCACTGGGGACGTGTTCCACAGTTTGCGCTGCGACTGCCGCCTGCAACTGGAAATGGCGCTCACCAGTATCGCCGAAGAGAGCCGGGGCCTTTTGATCTACGAACACCAGGAAGGCAGGGGGATCGGGCTCCTCAACAAATTGCGCGCCTACGCGTTGCAGGACAATGGCGCCGATACGGTAGAGGCGAACGAACTGCTGGGATTCAAGGCCGATTTGCGAAATTACGAACTGCCGGCGGAGATCATCCGTTATTTCGGGATTCCGGCGGTGCGGCTGCTTTCGAATAACCCGGATAAGATTCAAGCGCTGGAACGGGCGGGAGTACAGGTCGCGGAACGTGTTCCCTGTCTCGTTGAGCCGGTCCAATCGACCGAGAGCTACCTTCGAACAAAAAAAGAAAAGATGCGCCACCTGCTCGAAGGCTTCTGACGGCTAACGGGTCTCCAGGGCGCGCAGAAACAGCCGAAGCGCCATCCGCTGAACCGCATAAGCAAACCCGAAGCTCGCTGGAAGAACCATCCCGATGATCACCAGTTCCATGGCGTTACGCCTCGTAGCACGTCTGAATCCAAACTCTATTCAGCCGCTAACCCAAGTTCGTCACCACAGGGACGAAACCCGGCCTAAGCCATTGAAAACAGGTTTAGGCGGTTACCGAGTCTACACTACATTCGCGATTGAGTTGGAGATGGC
>CAADGY010000125.1 GCA_900696665.1 uncultured Acidobacteriota bacterium | reverse complement strand
TGCGCTGAAAACCTGACCGGCCCCATTCGCATCCCGGATCATCCGCTGGTAAAAGAGACCATCGACAACTGTCTGCACGAAGCGATGGATCTCGACGGGTTGCGGCACATCCTGGAAGCAATAGACAGCGGTGCGATTCGCACGGTAGCGGTGGACAACGCGCAACCTTCGCCGTTGTCGCATGAGATCCTGAATGCCAACCCGTACGCGTTTCTGGATGATGCGCCGCTCGAGGAGCGCCGTGCCCGCGCCGTGCAGTTGCGTAGTACGCTCCGAAGCGACTTCGCGGGCGGGGCCGGAGTGCTCGACGCTTCCGCTATCGAGCAGGTCTCGAAGGAAGCCTGGCCCACGGTGCGGGACGCGGATGAGCTGCACGATGCTCTGCTGAGCCTGGTCGTGTTGCCGGCTGAGCCCGGGTGGCAGGTGTTCTTCGAAGCCCTGTCGGCCGAAGGGCGGGCAATTGTTCTCCGGCGCGGCGGCAAGGATTTCTGGATCGCCGCTGAACGTTTGACGTCCTTTGAGGACCCCATCGCGACTGTGCGGGGATGGATGGAATCGACGGGACCGGTCACGGCCGGCGAACTCCGCGATAGACTCGCGTTTCCGCCGGCGGAAATCGAGCAGGCGCTTGCGACCCTGGAAGGCGAGGGCCAGGTGCTTCGCGGGCAGTTCCGTCCTTCGGAACAATCCCAGGGTGTCGAGTGGTGCAATCGTCGCATTCTGGCACGCATTCATCGCTACACAATCGGACGTTTGCGGCGCGAAATCGAACCGGTCCCGGCTCTCGATTTCCATCGGTTTCTGCTCCGGTGGCAGCACCTAGCGGCCGGTTCGCAGTTGCATGGAGCCGATGGAACGCTGCACATTGTGCGTCAGTTGCAGGGTTATGAAATCCCTGCGGTGGCATGGGAGCCCCAGGTGCTGGCGCGCCGGATCGCCCGCTATGGCCATGAAGATCTGGACCGTCTCTGTCTTTCGGGTGAGGTGATGTGGGGGCGGCTCTCGCCGCACAGCGCTTTTGAAGATCCCGAAGGCCGCCGCGTGCGCCCCACACGCATTGCGCCGATTACGTTTTTTTTGCGGGCGGACGCAGACTGGCTGATCGCCGATGCGGGACCTTCCGAGGCCGCCATGCTGTCTCATGCCGCGCAGGAGGTGCTCAACGAGTTGAAGACACAGGGGGCTTCGTTTTTCGGCGATATCGTGCGTGTCACGAAGCGGCTTCCCAGCGAAGTGGAAGACGCATTGTGGGAACTGGTCGCCGCCGGCCTGGTGACCGCCGACGGGTTTGAGAATCTTCGGGCGTTGATCGATCCGAAGCGGAGGCGCGGGGAAGGGCGGGGAAGAAGCGCCCGTCCACGTCATGCCGCAGGGCGCTGGGCTCTGCTTCGCCGTCCCGCCGCTTCACCAGAGGAGGAGCGCGCCGCAAAATTCGCCGATCAGTTGCTGCTGCGCTGGGGTGTGCTGTTTCGCGATCTGCTGGCGCGTGAGTCCCTCGCTCCCAAATGGCGCGAGTTACTACCGGTGCTCCGGAAGAAAGAGGCACAAGGGGAATTGCGCGGAGGGCGCTTTGTTTCCGGATTCACTGGCGAGCAGTTCGCCCGTCCCGAAGCCGTCGAACTGCTGCGCGCCGTGCGCCGTGCCGGGACCCATCCGGAAGATACCCTCGCCATTCCGAACGCCGATCCGCTGAACCTTGCCGGCATCATCCTGCCTGGCCCCCGCATCAGTGCATTGACTTCGGGAAGTCTGCGCCTGGCCGATTACGTACTTAGTGAACCATTCCTGGAGCCGGAAGCGGCGGGTGCGGCGCAGTGAGGGCAGGGAGAGCAGATTCTCGAAGCCAGGGTCATGGTCGCCAACCGAAGACCAGTGCGCCGCCTCAAACCCATGTTGACGCAGAAAGAGGATCTACAGCGATGAGATTCATATCCACCGGAATTCTTATGCTGCGGATAATGGAATCTCGATCTCCTTGACCCACCAAGCGGCATGAGATAAGAGCTTGCCGAATGTCCTCCTTTTGAAGGTGCGGATACGCTGCCGAAATCTACGCGTTTGAGCGGCCGGATGCGAGCAGTCCCACTACTGTTCCGGCGGTCACGCGCATACCGCCTATGCTCGGCTTGCCGGCCATGATCTTGGGATTATAAGGCCTCGCTCTGAACTACTTCTATTGGCCCGGCGCGGTCATGGACGACGCCGGTGCTCCCAGCGCGTCCATGCTGGCGGATCTCTCGCGGCCCCTTAACAATCTCGATTTGGGCTTGCCGGATGGTATTCGTTGTTGTTTGCCAGGATCGTTTGCACCTGGCCGCCGGTCAACCGGGTGTATTACGCGACGCCGGGCCTGTTGCGGAAGGCCCGTGCACAGGCCGCAATAATGCGAAGTCCGTCCTCTTGAGAGCCGGTGTCGAATTGATCGCCTTCATGATCGACTGCGTTGCTCACCATGGCGACACAGCCGACCGGGACGCTGCGCGCCTTTCCGAATGCGAACAGGGATGCCGCCTGCATCTCGACCGCGACAACACCTTTACCGGCCCAGTGCTGCAACTGCGCTCTGGTCTCGCGGTACGGAGCATCGGTCGTCCACACCTTGCCGGAGCGGACGGCCCAACCTGTTGCCGGCAGTTCCTTCTCCAGCAGCGCCGGTATGGGATCGGGGCACGACACCTCCACGCCGGGTGGCAGGTAATGAAGGCTGGTCCCTTCATCCCGGACAGCGGCTGTCACAACTACCAGGCAAGGGAGCGGCAACTCCGGCGAGACC
>CAADGY010000124.1 GCA_900696665.1 uncultured Acidobacteriota bacterium | reverse complement strand
TGGCTTCCGCTTTCGCCTTGTCGCGGCTCAATATGGCTCGAACCTCGGTATGAGGATTCTGTTGATAGGCTTTGATGTGCTCGCCCGATACGTCGCCCGTCCCTAGAACGGCTGCTCCGAATTGTTTCATCCCTCCACCTTCCAGCTTTGAAAACGGTGGTTCAGACGGTCCGGCTTCGGTTCCCCGCTGAACGCCATAACGCCCCAGCGAAACCGGATGGGGCGGTTTACCGCAAGATCAAACGGCGCGCGAAAAGTAGGCGCGGCGCTCATATACCCGAATGCCCTATTCATCACGAAAAAGGCGTTCGGATGCCGGGGATTTTGAGGATGATCGAATATGGCGACACCTGCCATCCCCGCCGCATCGAGTTTGCCGTAATAGGCACACCATTGCGCGGCATCCCCGTTGGCCTTTTCAATCGTATTCGTTCCATTGGAATTGAGTACCCCTCCGCCATCCATGCTGTGGACGAACCGGATCCCCAGCCCGTTATACACATGTTGCCCGGCTGCGAGTTTCACCGGTTCCGAGGGTGCCTTCAATTCCGTCGTCCAATCCACCCATACGCTCTGCTCCCGCGGAGGAGGCACTGTCAGCGTGCGCTTTTCGATCAAAAGCAGCTTTCCCTCCGCCACCCAGTGATTGATGGAAATGATTTCGGCCGCGGCGGCGCCGGCTTGCTTGCGTTCAAAGCGCTGATGCACGATCTGCCCGTGTCTCGCGGGGTTGATTTCGCCCCAGAAATCGATGCCATTGACCTCCGACCATGCCACCATTAATCCGCGGTGATGCACGTGGTCTTCCGGAGCGTCCAAAGTCAGCGGCTCTCCTCCGGCAAGACACAATGGATGCACGTAAGGTTTCGGGCGGCTGCTGCTATAGCGATACTCGAGCAGCGTCTTGCCCCCGTACGATACCACGAGCTTTTCACCCTTAGTATCGGTGAGGCGCAGAGGGCTACCCGCCAGAGCAAACCCTGCCGTGCATAGTATTTCCCGTCGCGTCATATCAGGATGCCGTTTCTGTACGGTTCAGAACGATGTTATCAGCATAGTGCAAACGGATCTGATAGGCCATAATAGAGCAGCCGGGTATTGTGCTCGATCCGGCCGGAAGGCAAAGATGAACGGATACCAGAGAATCGCCGCTGTCCTCGGGGGAAGACCTCCCGACCGTGTGCCGGTAATGCTGCATAACTTCCTGATGGCGGCGCGCGAAGCCGGTGTCTCCATGCGTGAGTACCGGCGCAACCCGCGGGCGATCGCGCGTTGCTTTATCGAATCGGTGGAGCGCTACGGCTACGACGGTATTGTGGTTGACGTAGACACCGCCACCCTCGCGGGTGCTGTCGGCGTTCCGGTCGACTACCCCGACGATGCACCTGCCCGCTGTAGCGGGGAAGGGAAGATAGGCAGCCTCCAGGAAGTCGCCGATCTTGCTCCCCCCAACTTGCTAAAGGATGCCGGTATCGAAACGTGGCTCGAAGCAACGGCGATTCTCAAACGTCACTTCGGCGACGAAGTGTACATCCGCGGTAACTGCGACCAGGCTCCGTATTCGCTGGCTGCTTCCGTCCGATCGCCGGAGGGGTGGATGATGGACCTGATGGACGAGGCGAACCATGAGAGCGCACACAAGTTGCTTTCCTGGTGCTCTGGCGCCGTCTCCGAATTCATCGGGCTCATGGCAGCCACCGGAGCTCATATGGTCTCAAATGGCGATAGCTGGGGAAGTCCGGACCTGGTATCGCCGCGCCTCTATCGAGAATTTGCACTGCCGTATGAAAAGAGTGTGGTCAGCGCGGCGCATGCGGCGGGCAAACCCTATTTCCTGCACATTTGCGGGAAAACAGACCGTATTCTTCCGGACATGGTTTCAACCGGCGCGGACGGGCTCGAGATTGACTACAAGACGGACGTGCGCCTGGCGCACGACACCCTGAGCGGCACAACAGTCTTCATCGGCAATCTCGATCCCAGCGGTGTGCTCGCCAACGGCACATCCGCGCTAGTGGAAGAAAAGACCCGGGAGTTGTTGCGAGTGTTCAGCGATACGCCGCGCTTCATACTCAATGCCGGTTGCGCCATCCCCGCCGATACGCCAGCGGATAATATAAGAGCGATGATTCAGAAGGCCTGGGAACACCGGCCAATGTAACTATAAGGACTCACCATGAAAACCACATCCGCGCTAAATGCTTTATCCCGCCGCGACGTGCTCCAGACGGCGGTCTCCGCCGCGCTGGCGGCGCCCGCCGTGGTGCCCGCATCCGCGCTCGGCCTCGGCGGCCAGACGCCACCGAGCGACCGTATCAGCCTGGGAGTTATCGGCGTCAATGGCATGGGCCGGTCAAATCTGGCTAACTGCGCCAAGTACCCGGACGTCGTTGTCACCGGTATCTGCGATGTTTCCACGGACCGCCGCGAAAAGGCTCTCGAACTGCATCGCAGCACCGCCAAGGGCCATAACGATTACCGCGAACTCCTGGCGCGAAAAGACATCGATGCCGTGATTATCGCCTCTACCCCGCACTGGCATGCGTTGATGGCGATCGATGCGGTGGAGGCCGGCAAGGACATCTACCTGCAAAAGCCCATGACACTCTATCCTGACGAAACGCTGGCCGTGCGGAACGCCGTCAACCGGCACAAGCGCATCAGCCAGATCGGTACGCAGATTCATGCCGGCTCGAATTACCGGCGTGTGGTCGAATGGGTCCGGTCTGGGAAACTGGGTCCCATCAGCGTCGTGCGTACCTTCAACGTGATGAACCAGGGCGTCAATGGAATTGGTCATGCCCCCAAAGAGGACGCGCCGAAAGGGCTGGATTGGGGAATGTGGCTGGGTCCCGCCGCCGAGCGTCCTTTCAATGCGCTGCTCTACGCCGACAGCTACAATCACTGCTCTTTCTGGGACTACTCGTTCGGCTGGACGCCCGGCATGGCGCCGCACATTATCGATCTCCCCATCTGGGCGCTGAATCTCGGCGTGCCCGAAGTAACCAATTGCGTGGGTGGACGCTACGTGATCCGCGACGACGGCGACGCCCCCGACACACAGGAAGTGACGTGGCGGTACCCCAACTTCACGATGACCTGGATGATGAACTGCGCCAACAGCTTCGCTTTCGATTTTGGCCGCGGCAAGCCCGCGCGGCGCCTGGGCATCTACTTCCACGGCGTGAACGCAACTCTGTTCACCGATTACGGAAAACATGAGATCGTTCCAGAAGGCGACTTCCTGAAAGACTCTACGCCGCCGCCCGAATCGATTGCCGCTTCACCCGGCCACGAGCGCGAGTGGCTGGATTCGGTCAAGTCCCGCAAGGAGCCGAGTTGCAGCGTCAATTATCACTACAAGGTGGATCTGGCGCTGACTCTTGCGAACCTCTCTTATCGATTGGGGCGTTCCGTCCGCTTTGATCCAAAGACCGAAAAGATTGTTGGCGACAAGGAAGCGGTGAAACTGGCGAGGCCCACTTACCGGCATCCGTGGAAGTTCCCGGCAGAATATCTGTAAGCTGGCAAGCGGGCCAGAGGCTCAGTTCCCGGAGATTTGAATTTTGCCGAGCGGATACCAGCCGCCGGCGTCCACTCCCGCTATCGCGAGCTTCACTGCCGGCACGCGTGTTTGCGGATCCAGAATCCCGATGGCGAGTTCATATTCGCCATCGGGCATTCCCGCTGGAACGAAGACGGCGTTGTCGTACAAATTGTCGCCCGGCAGCCACGTGCGGATATCGGCGTCCGTGAGCAGCACCTCGGTTCTTTGCGTTCCCTTCAAACGAAGGGCCAGCGGGAACTCTTTGTAAATGGGTGCGACGCCTTTGTTCTCCCACCAGGTCGTAAACGCGATCTTCCCCTGTGAGCGCACGGCGGCCGGATAGGTGAATTTTCGCAGCACGAACCGGTAACCCATCTTTTTGAGCCAGCGGTTCACCTGCGGCCACCACTCATCCGGCACGGCCGAAGACTTCCCGTTGAATGAGGAGATGTGCCACTTCAGCGACTGGTCGATGATGTAATCCACGTCCCATCCTTTGTTCTTCCAGTGCTGCATCACCCAGCAGACCTCAAGCGAGACCGGCGCCTTTTTCCACGCATCTTTCATCCCGAAATTGATGATGGCCTGCGGATAGTAATCCTGCATGTGTGACCAATTGGGATTACTGAAGCCGCCCATGTCGCCCAGACAATCCACCCGCCAGCCGACGGGCTTCTTTGAGATGCCGTACTTATTCGTCTTCTCGTCGGTCAGCAGCATCACCAGCGGTGTTTTCGAAAACGATTCCAGGTAGCTATCCACCAGCGCCCGCCGTGTAGCTTCAGTCAAATCCGCGGCGCCCGCGCCTTCACCCCACGCGCCGACGATCGCAAGGTCGACGCTCTCCATGTCCGGGTGCCCGTCGTAGCGCTTCCCGATCTCGCGGATCAGCTTTCCGAAATGCTGCGCGTACCGCGGGTCTTCAGGGTTCGTACGCCACTTCGCGATTTTCAGTCCAGGCTCAGGCCCCATCATGGTGCGATACCAATCGGGCACGTCGTTATCGTTTCTGGTGCCATAGGGCGCTACGCGCAGCATCAGTGTCTGTTTGCGGTTGTGCGCGGTCTTGAGCGCTGTGTCCAGCAGGTCGAACCGGTACTTGCCCTGTTCCGGTTCGAGAAACTTCCAATACACGCGGAAATAGGCGATGGAAGTCATCGGGTGGTTCTTATTTTCAAGAGTCCCCTTGAACTCCTGGTAAACGATTGGGTATCCCTCGGTCCACTTCAAGCCTTCGTTCAGGGCATCGCCATTGAACCTTTGGAAGGTCATAAAGCCAATTCCGGGATTCACCAGTACATCGTCGATTTCAGTTGGTCTCACGATGACTGTTTTCTCCGCGGGTTGGCCGAATCCGGCGGCGGCAATCAGAAAAAGAAGTACTATGCTTCGCATCTCAAGGCAGTTATACTACATTGCGCTCCGAGCGGTACCCGCGAGCACCGCATTACTCACGATTTTGACGGTTCGGGTCACGTGAATTCGCGTTTAGCAGCAAAGGAGGGGCTGACGGATGGTGACTCTCATTGCAGGGATGACCGCAGCCATATTCTTTGCTACGGCGATCTGGGCCGGAGAAGACGCCGGCAACCGGCGGCTGGAGCGGAAAATCAGGATCAACGGGCGGCCTCTGGGACCCGGCGAGATAGCCCGCCTGGAAGAGGCTGAGGGCCGGTATCGATTCCGCCTTCCCGATGCCGATCTCTGGTATGACGCCAGCAGCGGCGCGGTCGGCTTATGGAAAGGCCCCGCCGCGGGATTTATGCCCGCGGGACTTAAGCTGGGTCCGAAGATGCCCGTAGACTGTTCCAGCGGCGGCACCGGCGTTTTTGTTAATGGCCGAGAACTGCATCCGATCGACGTGATGACTCTTCGTCAGTTCATGACGGTGTTGCCCGGCCGGTGGTGGGTCGACGCATACGGCAACGGAGGGCCCGAAGGTCGACCGGCGATGTTCAACATGGTGAGCCTGGCGCAGCAGGCACGCTCCCGCGGCAGCGGTAACTCGGCATGGAGCAGGCGCGTGGATGCGGGCGGGGGCAGCATGACCGCCGGCGGCGACGGCGGCTTTTTTTACTTCATGGACAGCAAGGGAAATAGCGTCTACCTGGATCAGTAAAAGCCAGGCATTGCACGGCGGGTCCGGAGGTCTGCTATGTTGCTGGGTGACCATGCAGTCTCTCTTGGCTACGTTGTTTCTCGCTTTTGTCATTGCCCTGCCGGGAACCGGAAAGGCCTTATACGCCTGGCAGCCCTCGCCCAAAGAGGGTCTGTCCGAAAATTCCAAGCCCGAGAGTCCAGAGCCGCCGAAGCCCGCTTCCGAAGTTTCCCGGCGCACCGAACTGAATCTTCTGGGAAAGACCGATACGGCTGCGGGCGAAAGCCGGCGCAACGAGAATATTCAATTCAACCTGGTGGACAACAATGCGCTCAAGGAACTGAACGTACGCCTTGGCACAACCGTGACGGTGATACAGGAGTTCCAACCGGACCGAAGTTATTTTGGCGCGGAGTTCGGAGTGGTTCCACGCAGCCCGCTACACCTTGGCGCGGGGGCGTTCGACAAAATTCACGGCCGTTTGCATGCATCTCACCTGAACAGCATATTCAGCGCCCGTTCGTTTTTTCAGGTGGGCGACGTGCAGGCTGCGCATGAAAACGATTACGGATTCCGCCTCTCTTTACCCGCCTGGGACGGGGCGTACCTTTCCGTTGAGGGCAGCCAGCAGAAGATCCGCGGCAGTGTGAATGGAAACGTACTGGTGCCGCGCCCCGATGAGCGGACACCACTGGCCACCGATCCCGCCATTCGCGCATTCGTCGCGCGTCTTCTTGCGGCCTATCCCCTCGCGCTTCCGAACCGGACCGATATTAACGAGCGCGCGCTGAACACCAACGCTCCACAACACATCAACAGCGATACCGGCGCCACACGCCTGCAGCAGGATGTGGGAGCGCGGGATCGCCTCCTGTTTTCTTATCTGTTTACCTCGCAAAGCGTCGACGCATTTCAACTGGTCTCCGGACAGAATCCCGACACCGACACGCGCGCTCACACGGCGCGCATCACGTGGAACCGCAATTGGACCGCCACCACTTTGACGGACTTCTCCGCCGGCTTCGACCGCGTCGGCTCGCTGCTGGTCCCCGAAGAGAATGCCGTCGGTCCGAATATCTCCATCAGCGGACTGACCTCGCTGGGTCCGGAATCCGCCATTCCCATCAACCGTGCGATGAATATGTTCCGGTACGGTGGGATGATTCGCCAGCTTCGGGACAACCACACCTGGACGGCGGGGTTCGGGCTGCTGCGCCGGCAGTTCAACGGAATCGAATCCGACACGCATCGTGGCTTCTTTTCGTTCACTAACGACTTCGGTAGAAGCTCGATCGAGAACTTCCGGCTCGGTCTTGCGACGCAGCATATACGGGCCATCGGCAATATCCACCGCGGATTCCGGAACTGGGACATGCAGTATTACGCTGGAGACACGTGGCGTGTGCGGCCGGATCTGACACTCAATCTCGGTCTGCGCTATCAGCCGGTGACAACTCCCTTCGAAGTGAACCGTTTCAATATCATCCCGTACGGTTGCGACTGCAACAACGTTGCTCCTCGTTTCGGGCTTGCCTACAGGATGCCCTCCTGGCTGGGTACGCTGCGGACCGCCTACGGGCTGGACTATGGCGAGATCTTTCCTGTTACTTTCGGACAGGTCCGCTTTGCCCCACCGGTGAATCACAAGATCGTTATTCCCTCGCCTTACCTGCTGGACCCGCTCGGCTCTCTGACTCACTCCGGCGGTGTTCCGGATGCGCTGAGCACCACTTATGTGCTCGATCCCGAACTGGCGGTGCCGTACTCGCACCAGTACAACTTTACCTGGGAGCCGGCCCTTGCGAGCGACTGGCGCATTCAACTTGGCTACGTAGGCAGCCGGTCTCACAAGCTGTTGCTGATGTGGTACACCAACCGCTCGCATCCGGTTCCCGGGATTCCACAGACCACCGCGACCGTGAATTCGCGCCGCGCCGATCCGCGATTCGCCGAGATCCGGCGGGTTATCAACGGCTCCCGCGGCTATTTCGATGCGGCCCGTGTGTCGCTTCTGCTGCCGCACTGGCGGCGCGTATCTATGGACGCCGCGTTCTGGTATAGCAAGGCGCTCGACCTCGGCAGCAGTTATTCGAATACCGCCTACGATCAGGACTCGCGTCTGTCGCGAAGTCAGTCGGAGTTTCTGCAGGGTGCTGACATGAAGGGTCCGAGCTCGTTCGACCAGCCGTTTGCCTTCCTCTGGCGGCTTGCTTATGAGACCCCGATCATTCTTCAGAGATCCAACTGGGTGCGGCAGGCGTTCGGAAACTGGAACCTGTCCGCGGTGCTGCTGCTGAAAAACGGCACGCCATTCACCGTGCTCGCGGGTTCGGATGCGCCGGGCTACGGCAACGTGGACGCCAACGGAGGAGACAGGCCGAATCTTCTCGATCCATCGGTGCTGGGCCGTATCATCGGCGATCCGGACACGTCGCGTGAGCGCCTTCCGCGCTCCGCATTTCAATACATGGAGCCGACGGATGAGCGGGGTAATCTCGGGCAAAACACATTCCGGAAAGGCGGCATCCGCAACGTGAATGCCGCTGTCTCCAAGGACTGGCTGGTGGCCGGCGAAAAGCGCCTGACATTTCGCGCGGAGTCCATCAACCTGCTTAATACCCCGCAGTTCGCCGCGCCAGGCAATGAGCTCGCGTTGCCGAATTTCGGCCAGATCACCAACACGCTGAATGACGGCCGCACGTTACGGTTTATGCTTCAGTTCGCGTTTTGATCAGCGCCGGACAGGCGGGCGCATCAATTCCGGCGGAAACTCCGCGGCTTTCGAGCCCTTCGGATTTCGCAGATTGCTGGTTCCGCCGCGGTCCGGGTAGAGCGGAATGCTCATGCCGCCTGTCTGTTCCAGCACTTCAAACAAACGCTCCCGCATCTGTTTCGCGATGCCGGCATGCTGCTCACTGAAGATCAGGTTTCGCGCCTCGAGTGGATCTTCCTGCAGGTCGTACAGCTCATCGATGTCCCAGATACCGTGACACCGGATGAACTTGTAACGGTTTCCGCGCAGAGCGTGAATGGTGGGTGTCTGCGGGTAGTTGCGCTCCCAATAGTATTCGTACAGCAGCTCGTCGCGCCATCCCTTACTCTTGCCCTGAAGCACCGGCAGCATGTTCCGGCCGTCGAGTCCCGCTGGTGGTTCCAGTCCGGCGGCGGCCAGCACAGTCGGCATCACGTCGATATTCGCCACCACTTCGTTCACCACTCGTCCACCGGAGAAAAGTTCCGGGCAGCGCGCCAGCATGGGCACGCGCATCGATTCCTCATATGCAGTTCTCTTGTCGATGAGGCCGTGTTCACCGAACGCGAAACCATTGTCGCCCATGTAAATGACCAGCGTGGAATCCAATTCCCCACGTTTCCGCAATTCATCGAGCACCCTGCCGACGCTATCGTCCACCGCGAGCAGCGTCTCCGCGTATCGCTTGTAGTAAACCGAAATGTCCACGTCCGAGTGGTAAGCGTACTCGACGCCGTGCCAACTGTTCCGCTGGTTCTGCACCCACATCGGCCGG
>CAADGY010000123.1 GCA_900696665.1 uncultured Acidobacteriota bacterium | reverse complement strand
CGTCTCTGTTTACGGAGGTAGTCATAGCTGGTATTCACCGTGAGGCGATACAACCACGGCTCAAAAACCTCCGGGGCCCGCAACTGGTCGAGAGAAAAGTACAGCCGCAGAAAGACTTCCTGGGCGACGTCCTCGACATCTTCGGGCCGTCCGATAAGACGCGAGACCGTGCCGAGAATCCGCTTGCGATAAGCAAAAACGAGCGAATTGAAAGCGGCATCATCCCCCTCGCGGGCACGCTGAACTAGTTCGAAATCGACCAGCATGAGGTCTGCCGGGCCAGTTGACAAACCTCAATGGGTTCACGCCAATAAGGCGCACCGGCCACCAGACAGGTTACAAAGTGTAGGGCTAAAAAGCAAAGGGCCTACCAACCCATATGGTTACGATGCGAGCTGATGGGGCACTATGGCAGCCGGCCTTTTCGCGGCCGGAATCGCCTGCGGCGATTTCCGATTCACTCGATGATAACGCTCGAGCGATAAGATCAATTCGTTCAAAGCTGACCAGCGTGCATATAGGTCTTCGAGCTTTTCACCTAGATATGGGTTACGTGGGGGAGGTACGGTCTTGTAGGCCATGGCCTAGTATTTACCAGTCTGCCTACCTCCAGACAACACCCCGAGTTCCTTTCCCGTTGGAAATAATAGGGTGACCTGGAACAATGTTTGCGGGTAAGAGTTTGGTTGTGGTTCTATCTTCAACTTGAAGGACAGCCGGCCGGAGCGCGGCGGGCACATGGTAATATAAAGAATATACAAGATTTAAATGGATTTCTTGACTGCGCTGAATCTCCAACAGCGCGAGGCGGTGGAACACGTCGAAGGTCCGCTTCTGATCCTTGCCGGTGCCGGTAGCGGCAAGACACGTGTCATTACCCACCGAATCGCACACCTCATCCGAACCTGTGGGATTCCCGGATATCAGGTTCTTGCCGTCACCTTTACTAACAAAGCGGCGGGCGAGATGCGCGATCGCGTTCTGAACCTTGCCGGATCACAGGATTCCCGTTCCGGACCCATTGTTTCCACTTTTCATTCCTTCTGCGTCCGTTTGTTGCGGCGTGACGGTGACCCGCTGGCGGCGGTTCGCTCAAACTTTACGCGTAATTTCACGATTTATGACGAAGATGACCAGACTGCACTGATCAAGGCGATCTTCCGCCACGCGGGGCTCGACGAAAAGTTCATGCCCTACCGCTCGGTGCTATCCCGAATTTCTCATGCGAAAAACCAGGGCCAGACGCCGGCGGATCTTTACCGTGCGTCAACGGATCCCAAAAGCTCACGGCTCGCATCTTTGTTCGAGATGTACGAAGGGCGGCTCGAAGAAGCAAATGCCTTGGATTTTGACGACTTGCTGCTCGAAGCGGTGCGGCTGCTGCGCATAGACGAGGCGACGAGAGCCGCCTATAACCGGCGGTTCGGATTCGTAATGATCGACGAGTACCAGGATACGAATCGCAGCCAGTATGACCTGATGCGACTGCTCACCCAGGCCCATCAGAATATTTGCGCTGTCGGGGACGAGGACCAGTCGATATACGGTTGGCGTGGCGCCGACATACGAAACATTCTGGACTTTGAGCGTGACTTTCCTGACGCGAAAGTAATCCGGCTGGAACAGAACTACCGCTCCACGAAGAACATTCTCGAATCAGCCAGCGCACTGGTGGCGAATAACACGGCGCGAAAGGGAAAGTGGCTCTGGACGGCATCCGGCGCGGGGGAACTCATCGGCTTCTACGAGGCATGGGATGGCGAAAATGAGGCGTTGTTTATCGCCGATACTATCGAACAGATGTTCTCGCGTAATCCCGCCGAACGCATCGCCGTCCTGTATCGTACCAATGCACAATCCCGGCAGATTGAAGAGGCATTGCGGCGATATGGGCGGAAATACCTGGTCATCGGTGGCTTCAGCTTCTATCAGCGCGCAGAGATCAAGGACCTGCTGGCATACGTCCGCGCCAGCATAAGCCCTCACGATTCCATCGCCCTACTGCGAATTATCAATACCCCTGCGCGCGGCATCGGCCGGAGCACCATCGAACAACTGGAACGGTTCGCCACGGAGCAGAATCTGAGTTTGTGGTCCGCCATGGATCGCATGATCGAAGAAAAGCAGTTGTCTACTCGCGCCGAAGCTGCGTTGTCTTCGTTCCGGCGCTTGTTGGAGGAGTTGGCGGAGGTGGCTGCCCTTGGCGCCGGGGAACTGTTAAAAGCGGTCATCGACCGGACCGGTTACATGAAGATGCTGGAGACCGATTCCTCTCCCGAAGCCGAGTCGCGCATCGCCAACGTAAACGAACTGCTGAATGCCGCCGTTGACGCGGCCGAACGCGGTGAGACGGTAACGGAGTTCCTGGACCACGCCGCCCTGGTTGCCGATGCAGATGCCCTGGACGAACACGCCGCGGTCTCACTGCTGACCCTACACAACGCGAAAGGCCTGGAGTTTCCTGTGGTGTTTATCGCGGGGATGGAAGAAGGATTGTTTCCGCATAGCCGGTCAGTGACCAGTGAGGCGGCTCTCGAGGAGGAGCGCCGTCTGTGTTATGTCGGTATGACACGCGCGGAGAAACGGCTCTTTCTAACGTGGGCGCGTTCCCGCCGGCGCTGGGGCGGCGGACAGCCGGAGCCCTGCATCCCTTCGCGGTTTCTGGCCGAAATTCCCCGCGAGTTCGTGCAGGAACTTCACCGCGGAAGGCGTGAAACTCGCCAAGTGGATCTTTTCGTGGAGCAGCACGAGGTCCGTCAAAGCGTCAAGCGCAGTACATACACCGGCAAGACTTATAACTCGCTGGACAACATCGCGCAATACTTTACGGAGCGGGGCCTCACGCCACCGCCCTTGAACAGGAAAACAGCTCCTTCAACGCCGCCGAAAACGGCCCAACCCGCCAAACCGGCGGCTGGTCTCCCGGCCCGGGGATTTCATAAAGGATCGATTGTCTATCACCCTACGTACGGGCGCGGCCAGGTTGTGAGGTTGGAGGGAGAGGGTGATGATACCAAACTGACGGTCAGTTTCCGCGTTGGCTTGAAAAAGATCATCGCAAAGTACGCCACGCTGAAAGCAGAGTAAGCCCGGCTATTGCGACCGGCAGAAGATAAGAAGCTGGCCGACTTTCAAGCTTAGGCCTCCCTCATTTCTCAGGATTAACCGGAATTCCGAGCCGTAGACGCCAAACAAAACGCTGCCGCTGTTTGTGAACGGAAAAGTCCTCCCGAACTTGATCTCCGCCGCGCTGAAATAATCGGCATCCGGTACTGACCAGAACGTCTGTAGGGTGAGATCTTCGAGATCGGACAGCGAATCGGACGCCGAGCGTACGGCAACGGCCACCTTGTCGAGAGAAGAATAATCGATTCTCGAATCAAGCACAACGCTCTTGCCCGCGTCGACTGTGATATCTTTGAAAACCTCCCACTTACCTTCGGTCTCAGCCGCCTTCCGAAGCGGCTTTTTGATAGTGGTCCATTTGCGGGCAGCCTCGTCCGGTTCGGGGCGGCGGGTCTCCGTGTGGGAGGGCGTGACCAGGCAAAAAGACAGGAACAGGATGCCGGCAAAGCGGTGAGCTAGTATCACGCCTTGAGCAATTGCATGTGTCATGCCGTTCAACGCAACCCTCAGCATGCTGATTCTTAACGAATTGCACAGTCCCGGCGGGCTGGCGGAAAGCTGTCGTCCCGCGCAGGAACGCGCCACTTTCGAATGCCTGTTCCAGGTTGGAACACGAGTGGATCCCTATCTCCCGCATAGGCCGTCAGCCGTGGTATCAATGGACGAATGAAACCGTTTCTCTGCCTGTGCGTTGGCCTCATTCCGCTTTTCGCCGAACCCGTTGCGGCGATCCGTCCGAAGGAACCTGTTCAGTTGTTCAATGGCCGTGATATCAGCAACTGGTACACCTGGCTCCGCGAGAACCGATACGAGGATCCGAAACGCGTCTTCTCAGTGAAAGACGGGCTGCTCCGGATTTCCGGTGAGGAGTGGGGCGGCATTGTAACCCGGCAGTCCTGGAGAGACTACCACCTCGTTGTCGAATGGAAATGGGGTGGACCGACGTGGGGTTCCCGAAAGGACAGGGCGCGCGACAGCGGAATCCTGGTGCACGCGGTTGGAGAGGACGGCGCAGCCGGAGGAATCTGGCTCGAATCGATTGAGTCACAAATTATTGAAGGTGGAACGGGGGACTTCATTCTGGTCGCGGGCAAGAACCGTCCTACACTAACGGTGGAAAGCCGCGAAGGAAAGGGCGGTGAACTCTACTGGCAGGAGGGCGGCGAACCGCGGACCCGCGACCGGGGCCGTTTCAATTGGTTCGGCCGCGATCCGGACTGGGTAGACAGGATCGGTTTTCGCGGGCCGAGCGATGTGGAGAAGCCTGTGGGAGAGTGGAACAGGCAGGAAGTGGTTGCGGACGGCGGCACACTGATCAACATCCTGAATGGGGTAATCGTGAACCGTGGAACAAAGTCGTCGCACAGGGAAGGGAAGATCCAGATCCAGTCGGAAGGAGCCGAGCTTCTGATCCGCAAGGTGGAACTCAAGCCTGTTCGGAGGTGACCGCCGAGGCGGCACGAACAGCGTTCAGGGACTCGAGAAGCGACTGAAGTTCAAACGGCTTTGTGACGACTGCATCCATTCCCGCACTCATACATTCCTCGTGCTGCGATTGGCCTGTATGGGCTGTCAGGGCGATCATAGGCGTGCGTTTCCCATTCCGTTTCCGCTCCTCTTCCCGTATCTTGCGAGCTGCTTCCAGTCCATCCATTTCCGGCATCTGAATATCCATCAGCAGCAAATCAAACACACGGTCCCTGAACAGGGCAACTGCTTGTTTGCCATTCGCCGCCAGGACCACAGACCATCCGAGACGCTCGAGCATAGAACAAACGACTTTCTGGTTAATAATGTTGTCCTCGGCGACCAGCACCTGTAAATGTTCCAGACCGGGAGTAAGTTTAGAGACAGTCCCCAGCTCTTCGCCTACGCGACAGTCATAGACTTCGGGCAAGGGGAGTTCGAAGGTAAAACAACTGCCGCATCCCAATTCGCTGCGCGCGTTGATGGTGCCGCCCATCAGACTCACCAGGCGTTTTGTGATAGCCAGACCTAGACCCGTCCCACCGTATTGGCGTGTGTGCGAGCCGTCCGCCTGGGTAAACGCGTCGAAGATCAGACCGATCTTTTCAGCGGCAATTCCCACGCCTGTATCTTGCACTTCGAAACGGACCCGGTCCGAAGTCAGCCTTGCCGCCGTCAGCCGGATGGTGCCGGCAGGGGTGAACTTCACCGAGTTTCCCACCAGGTTTACGATGACCTGCCGAAGCCGCGTCGGATCTCCACGCACCCACTCGGGACACTCCTCGCCGACGGTGAATTGGACGTCGAGGTTTTTCTCACGCAGAGTGCACTCGAACAGGCGGAGTGACTCACTGAGCACTTTCCGGAGTTGAAATGGGATGCTCTCGATCGTCATCTTTCCAGCCTCGATCTTTGAAAAGTCGAGAATGTCGTTCAGCACCACGATGAGCGACCTGGCGGCATTGAGCGCGTTCTCCAGGTGCTCACGCTGTTCCGGGTCTGCGGAAGTTTCCAGCGCCAGGGCGATCATGCCGATAACGCCGTTCATCGGTGTGCGGATCTCGTGGCTTGTATTCGCGATGAACTCACTCTTCAACCGGGCGGCATCCTCGGCCCTCTGTTTTGCCTGGCGTAACTCGATGTTCACGCGGCTGCGTTCGGCTACTTCCTCCTCCAACCGGTCCCGGTGCCGTTGCAGCTCCGCATCGCGATGTTGAATCTCATCGAGCATGGCATTCAACGAACTGGCCAGCACACCCAACTCATCATGCGAAGCGAAGTTGATGCGCTCTCCATATCCATGTGTGCGCGCGATGCGCCCGGCGATTTCCGCGATCTTCAATACCGGTGTCAGAATCCGCGCCTGTAACGTCACGGAAAGGACCGTTGCTACCATCAAACTCAGTAGAAGAACGAGCAAAGAGTCATCGAGATATTCGTGTAACACTTTGGAAAGCGACGGAACCGTGGCCGAAAGCGCCAAGGTGCCGAGCCGTTCGCCATCCGAAAAAACGCCACCCGAGACGATCATAGTTCCAGGGCCATACGTGGTGCCGTCCTGTGGTTTGGGCGGGCAGATGGAAGAACTGTCACGCTGATACACCGCGAAGCAACCGTCGCGCTTGTCATAGATGGCAGCATGGCGGATGAAACCGACAGCCCCGAGCGATCGGAGAATTTCGCGTGCTGCCTCTGCGTCCCGAAGGGTAATGGCGGGGCCCACCTGGTCCGCGACGATACTCGTGATCGCTGAGATTTCGTCCGTTGTCCGTGCCCAAAAACGGTTCAAATCCAGCCAGGCAAATCCACCGGCGGCAAGAATCGCCGCGACGACGCTACCGCCGAGCATCAATGCCATGAACTTCGAACGAAGCGTGGAGGAGCTTCTCATCCACTGCCTCCCGCCGGAACCCGGATGCGCCCGAATCGAAGCAACTTGGAGCTGATAGATGCGCCCACCCGTTGAACTTCCATCAAGTTCACTTCGAACCGGATACGCCCGTCCACAAGGTGAACGGCGATGGCGCCACCGCTATCAATGAACTGGTCCGCCTCGCCGATCGTGATCGCACGTGCTGCCCGGTTCATGGAGAGGCCGTGCTGGGCCTCAGAATTCTTTGTGGTTGCGAAGTACACGACATGGCAGCGGGGAGCATCCATGTCTGTTTCGAGATCGATTACCCGAATGAGACTGTTTCCAACCGTTTTGCCTTCCAGAGTTCGCTTGAGGGCTTCCCGGAAACCAGGACGCCCGGTAACGCCGACCCTGATGACGGTGTCTGGAGCAGAGGAGGGCTTCCACTCCGTATAGCGGACGAAGCTCAGCACAACCGCTGCCTTGAGTTCGTCTTCCGGCTCGGCCGCTTGGAGCGCGGAAAGGGACAGCATGAAGGTGACAGCAACGTACGCTATCAGACGGGAGCCCAACACGCGGTTTATGCCTGTTTTCAGTCGGCGAGGAACTTGTGTGTCCATTTGACGACGAAAGTCCTGCGTAATGGTATTGCCGCGTACGGCGGTTCGGAATAACTCTCGACAACCTGGCGGTTCGTAAGATTTTGTAGTGAGAAACTCAATTCGCCAGAGCGGGTGAACCTCCAACTCACTCGTGCATCGGCCAGTACAGCGCCAGGCAGTTCGTAGCCCTTGTTTCTGGAGCGGGCTCTTCCCATCAGGTCCAGTTGCAATCTCTCCGAAAGATCATGGCTTGAGCGCAAAAGCACCTGATGGGGAGAACCGCCCATGCAATCCTCCCACGTATACCAGTTAGCGGCTGTGCGAGGCAGCCAGCGATTCTGATTGAGATAGGAATAAGCGGGCGCGAGTTTCCAGGACGGACGCACGTGCCAGGTGGCAGAAAACTCTCCTCCATACGAGCGTCCAAGTCCCGCGCTTTCCTGCACCAGTGGCAGGAGTCCCGGCGGCGCGCTCCGCGGTGAGACGATCTCCGGCATGGATGGCATCCGCAAGATTCGTAAGTTCCGATACACGCTCCTGAAGAGCGCAACGTCAAGTGACCAACGCTGGCCCGATTGGAGGCGGTATCCGGCCTCAATACTTCTCTCGATTTCCGAGCGCGTTGTTCGTGACCCGGCAAGACCGACCCAAAGCGGAGCACCTCCGATGTATTCCTGCCCGGAGGCGGTTCTCAGATCCCGATCGTAACGGCTGGGCACCCGCACCGCCCGTGAGAATCCGAACCAGACTGATTGTTTCGCATTAGGTGTGTAGAGTAAGCGGAGACTGGGCTGGTGTTCAAAGTTACCGTAGGAGTTGTAATCCAGCCGTATGCCGGCCGAAAGAAGCAAACGTCCGGGCAGGAGCTGCATCTCGTCTCTTACGATGACGTTACCAGCTCGATACGATGAGTCCTCCGGTGTAAACCAGATGGACCGCCGGCTCGCCGTGGAATCCCAATATTGCTGGAAGCCGCCGCCCCAATAAAGCTCATTGCGCTCGCCCATGGTGCGACGCCGTTGGTAGTCGATGGTGATGTTGTTCAGTCTGGCGGTGAGATATGGAAAGCCCAGTTCATTACGATCAAAAGAAAACTGAACGCTGTCTTCCATGCCGGGGGCCTTAGTGCGGCTCCAGCGGCCTTGAATGGAGCCACCCTCATAACGAGCGCGTTCAGCGGAGAACTCCACCAGGCCGGGCAGCAATATCGGGTAAGTCACCGGATCCTCGCGGCTCAGTTTATAGATGTCACCCTGAAGCAGCCACTCATCTGTTTTGTTCGGCTGCCAGTCGAGTCTGAATCCAGCGCGGCCCGTGGTCGAGTCCAGCCCGTCCAAAGAGCCAACCTGGTAAACGTATTTGTTGTTGTGGAAGTAGTAACCTGGCGATGAATAGCTTGGTGTCCTCTGCTCCAGCTTGCCCCAGATTCTGTAGGAGAGCGTATCGCGCGGCACATCGCCCCAGCGGACGAACAAACCTGTCCGCAACTCGTTACCGGCCGTGACACTCACCTCCGCTCCCGTGGTAGCCTTTGTCCTTTTTGTGATGATGTTTATCACTCCATTGACGGCATTCGGCCCCCACACCACCGTTCCCGGCCCGCGTATCACCTCGATTTGAGCTATGTCCTCCAGAGGAACGTCAATGGAATCCCAGACCACCCCGGAAAACAGTGGCGTATACAGGGATCTCCCGTCAATCATTACCAGGATCTTGTTTGAGTAAAGGCGTCCCGATCCCCGAGCAGATACCACCCACGAGCGCCCATCAAGGCGTGAAACTGTTAGGCCCGGCACCCACCGGAGCGCTTCCGGGATTGAAGTCGCTCCCGACCTTCGGATTTCCTCCGCGCTGAGTACATACACGGCTGCGGGAGACCGTGACAATTGCTGTGCTTTACGCCCCACCGAGGTCACCTGGACACTGAAGAGTTCCTCGACACTCAAATTCGTTAGCTCTCCCGTGGGTGTTCCGACCCGCTGAGGATAGACTGCCATGGCACCCATGCAAACCGTGGCGAGCAATAGACGAAAAGCGCCCATGCTTCACTATTCGGTAGAACGGCCGTTCCCCTTTAGCCACATCCGTCAAAGCCCCCCCTGTAACTTGTGTCACGCACTCGTGCAGCCGCATATTGTAGTCTGAAATCAGGGATACAACGTATGGATTCAGCAGTAACAACGTCACCTCCGAATGGCAGCATCATCGTTCCGCACGACGTCACCCTGGAGTTGTACCGGAAGATGCTTACCGTCTTCTACATCGAAGAGCGGATGAAGACGTTCGTCAAACAGGGGAAATGCTCGTTCCAGGCCTCAACGCGAGGCCATGAAAAGGTACAGATCGGGATGACGATGCTGCTCCGTCCGGGGCACGACTGGTTTTTCACCTATTACCGGTCTAAAGCCATCGCGGTTGGCTTGGGCATGCCGCTCAAGGACATCTTCCTGGGAATGCTCAGCCGGGAGGGCGATCCGAATTCAAACGGACGGAACATGTCCGAGCACTGGTCTTCGCGGAAGCTGAAACTGGTGGCTCAGACGGCCGTCACCGGCACGCAGTACCTGAATGCCGTGGGCATGGCCCGCGCGGTGAAACTCGGGGCTGGCGACGAAATCGTTCATGTCGCTTCGGGCGATGGCGCCACCAGTGAGGGCGAATTTTTCGAAGCTCTGAACTGGGCATACCGGGAGAAACTGCCGGTTATTTTCCTCGTGCAGAACAACGGCTACGCCATCAGCACCCAGCAGCATCAACAGACCGCTTCCGAGATCCACCGGATTGCCCGTGGATTCGGAATGCCCAGCTACAGCATTGATGGAACCTGGTTTGAACCTATGTACCAGACGCTCCCGGCGGCGATCAACGCCGTCCGGTCGGGAGCCGGACCGATCCTGATAGAGGCGAGCGTCATCCGGCTGGATCCCCATTCTTCTTCTGACGACCACCGGAAATACCGTGAGCAGACGGAACTGGAAGAGCTCATAGAGCGCGATCCCATCTGGCAGACGGAGGAGTACATCCGTCGGCACGAGTTGCTGACCGGGGAGGAAATGGCCGCCTGGAGGGCCGGTGTGAAAGCGGAAGTGGATCACGCCGCCGAGGAGGCGGATGCCCATCCGGCACCTTCAACCGTCCACGTAATGGCAAACATCTATGCGGACGATCCGGTCGTGCTGGGAGAGCCTTCCGAACCGCGTTTTATTTCAGACCAGCCCGTTACAATGATTGACGCCATCAACCACGGCCTGCGGGAGGAGTTGGAGCGAAACGGCAAAGTAGTGATGTGGGGCGAGGACATTGCCGATCCGAAAGGCGGTGTCTTTGGCGTCACCCGCGGACTTTCAACCGGTTTTCCCGGACGCGTTTTCAACTCACCGCTGGCGGAAGCCAGTATTGCCGGAGTGGCGGCGGGCATGGCGATCGGCGGCTACAAGCCAATCGTCGAAATGCAGTTCGCCGATTACTTGTGGCCAGCGGCACTCCAACTCCGGGAAGAGATACCAACGGTCCGCTGGCGCAGTCAAGGCGAATGGGAATGCCCCGTCGTGGTGCGCGCGGCCGTAGGCGGATATATCAAAGGTGGCCCGTGGCATTCGACAAACGTGGAGTCCTTTTTTTCGCACATTCCGGGGTGGTACGTGGCGTACCCCAGCAACGCAGCGGATGCCAAGGGACTGATCAAGGCAGCCGCGCGCGCCAAAGACCCGGTGGTGTTTCTGGAGCACAAAGGCTTGTACCGCAAGGTTCAGGCCAAGTCGCTGGAGCCGGATAGCGATTATATTCTGCCGTTTGGCCACGGTCGCGTTGTGCTTCCCGGCTCGGATGTGACGGTCGTCACCTGGGGCGCAACAGTCTACCACGCGCTGGAAGCCGCCCGGCAAATGAATGCGGAAGGAAGTTCGATCGAAATTCTTGATCTTCGGACACTGGTTCCGCTCGATGAGGAACTGATCTTCCGAAGCCTCCGGAAAACCAACCGGGTGGTCATTGCACACGAGGATACACTGACCATGGGGTTCGGCGCGGAGATAGCAGCACGCATCGCCGAGCATTGCATCGATATGCTGGATGCGCCGGTCGTCCGTGTCGCCGCAAAGGACTCCTTTGTGCCGAACGCTCCGAACCTGGAAGCCGAGGTTCTGCCGGGCGTCGAGGACCTGCGCCGCGGAATCGAACGCGTGCTCAATTATTGAGCGCAGCCCGGCGTCAATGCCGTGAACCCCCGCGTGCCGGCGGACGCAGCAGCGCGGCGATAATCGCGCCCACAGCGGCGAGCAGAGCCAGTTTCCAGTACACTTCACGGTAACCGGAGGCAAGGTCGCCTGAGATACGGGCGACGTCCATGATTTGCGCGAAATAACCGGGCACCAGAAAGCCGCATGCTCCCCAGGCTGAAAAGAGAAGTCCATAGTTGGCGCCGACGTTCTTCGGCCCGTAGTAGTCCGCCGTAAAGGAGGGCATGAGCGCCAGATAGCCGCCATACGCGAATGCGGCCAGGCACAATCCCGTGAGCAGCGGCCAAAATCCGGAAGCAGTGCGAAGGAAGCCGAGGCAGGCAAGCACCGATACCAGGCACATGGCGAGCAGGGCGCTCTTGCGGCCAATCCGGTCCGAAACGCTACCCCATCCCAGCCTTCCAGCGCCATTGAAGACGCTCATGATCCCCAGGGCCGTTCCTGCCGACATGGCGGCGGTGGTGCTAGCCATTTCCTGAAGCAGCGGAGTGGCCTCACCGATGGCTGTCAGGCCGACCGAGGTGCCGAGAAAGTAGAGGAGCCATAGCGCATAAAACTGCCACGTCCTCAGCATCTGCGAAGGCGAAAGCTCGGCCGCGCCAGCCCGTCCCGGTGGAGGCACCCAGCCGGTGGGTTTCCAGCCGGCAGGGGGCACACGATAGAACTGTGCTGCGCCGACGACGCCAACGTAGAAGATGGCGGCAAGAATGAGGAATGTTCGTGGAATGGTCTCGGCAAATCGCGAGGGGTCACTGCCGATTAATGCTTCGAGCAATGGACCAAATACCAGCGGCCCCACTCCGAAGCCCATCACCGCCAGACCCACGATCATACCGCGCCGGTCCGGAAACCATTTGATGCACATCGCGATCGGTGTGACATAAGCGAATCCGACCCCAAGTCCGGCTACCAGACCGTACGCAATCACCAATCCTGAGACAGTCTCGCCGATCCGGGCCGCCAGCAGGCATCCGGTTCCAAGCAGGAATCCCCCCGCAGTGGCGACGATACGCGGTCCCTTGCGATCCTGCCAGAATCCAGCCAGAATCATACCCACCGCAAATACGAGCAGGGAATAGCGATACGGCGCGATAGTCTCCGCTTTTGTCCAGCCATATAGTTGAGCGAGCGGGACACGAAACACCGACCAGGAGTAAAGGACTCCCAGCAAAATCTGCATGAAAATAGCGGCCGCGGCATAACGCACACGGCTTTCTGAGACGACGGGCGCAACAGTCATTCGCCATATTCTAGCAGCGAACGCCGAAGGAATCGTTATTTCGCGTCTGGCTTGCGCGCGACAAACGCGATGTGTGTTCGCGGCAACCTGGCAGTGCCGTAGCCGCGCAGCGTGCGAACGCGAAAACCCGTCCGCTCGAGAGCGGCCAGGATCGCCGGTCCTTCATACAGGCGAAGCACATGGACCTCCTGGCTTTTCCGGAAGAGCCTCCCGGCTTTGCGGAAGATCGTGATGGTGCGGGTGAGAAGATGCCGCCTGCGATCCTCGGTCACCTGGAGCAAAACGGCCCAATCTTCTCCCTGCCAATGTTCCCTGCGCTGTGCGGCGGGCGGAAGCTGACCCGGTTGCGCGATATCAAACACAAACAGCCCGCCGGGTTGCAACGCATCGTGTACACGCCGGAACAGACGGCGCAGTTGCGTCCAGCCACTGGCGGGATCGAGCGTGTAGTTGAGGCACTCTCCGATGGAGGTGATGGCGGCACAATCAGGTATATCAACGCTGAACAGCGATGCGGGCACAAAGGTCGCTCCCGGCGCTTGTTTCTTGGCGATCTTCAGCATAGATGGTGAGATGTCAGCGCCGAAGACTTCATAGCCGGCACGGACCAGCTCCGCGGCCCAGATACCGCTGCCACACCCAAGGTCCACCACCAGGCCGGCGTGGATACCGTTCTGGCGTAGCATCCCGATCAGTGCCGGCGCCGCATTCCTGGCAAACGTCCCGTAAGCCTTGTGGTGAATGTAGGCGAGATCGCCTCTATAGCCTGGCACGCGCCATCCGGTTCGCTAGTCGAGAGGAGTGAGGTAGATATTACGGAAACGCACCGGTGCACCCTCCGACTGCAGCGAAATAGCGCCCTTTGTCTCGCTACACCGGGTGGCGTGATTCACCAGTTCGTCGTTGACATGAACGATGATCTCGTCTCCTTTCGCGACGATCTCCATTTTGTTCCATTCGCCGATGGGTTTCTCTGACCCGTCCGTGAGATTCAAATGCCGGCGTCCTTCCCGGCGCTTCTCCACGTTAGGAACCTCGAGCGTAGTGCCGATTACCCAGAAATCGCCCGCGTTTCCGGAGGCCAGTTGCACCTCGATCGACTTTGGCCACGGCCCCAGCGCGTTTGGCGTCGTTGTGTGCACCAGGACGCCGTTGTTGCCGCCCTTGCTGCCTGCCGGCCATTGCCATTCGAGACTGAGCCGGTAGTTAGCATAGTCCTTAACCGTGCGAATGTAACCCACCGGCCTGCCCTGGCAAACCAGTTCACCGTTCTCGACGCTCCACACTGCGGAGATTGGCGTCGTGGTGTCCTGTTTCCTGCCGGCACTGTCCCAAAAGTAATGGGTCCATCCGGTAAGATCCTTTCCATTGAAAAGAGCAATGGGTTTTTTCTCCGCCGCTGGGGCGGCCCATAACATAGCCCCGGCGAACAGGAGCGCCGGCAGGGAAACTCGAAACACGTACATGGGACCATCCTACGCCATTGCGAGCACGGCGGTTGACCTCCAACACCATTGGTGCGCTTCCCCGCCGGGTACTGATTTGCGCTTCAGGCTACAGGAGCGGTCTCGGAAGGACGGTTCGTCTGTTTTCGGATTTTCACGAGAGCGCGCAATGCGCTGCAGCGTACCGCGGGCACCGCGTCCGACCGCATGGACATCAGCACATCGCGGAAGTCCGGGTCTCCCGATTCTCCCATCGCCCACGCGGCGGTGGCGCGAAAGGCCGGCGAACCATCGGCCGCCATCCTGCGGATTACGTCCAGCGCCCTTTTGTCCCCGATCCGGCAAAGTCCCACGAGGGCGTTTCCGACCACTCGCTGGTGTATGTCTCGCACTCCAGTCCAATAGAGATGTGCTATCTCAGGATCGGGCGACGCCTCCCACAGACCTTCGAGAATGTTCGCGCGCACCCGCGGGTCTGGTTCGGAAAAAAAGTGTCCTGCCAGCAGCTTGGAATCCGAAAAGGCCTTGCTAAGTAATAATGCCGCTTTGGCTCTCACCGCGCCGTTCGGACTTCCCAGATATTTCCGAAGCACGACATTGAGCCGCTTGCAATCCGAAATCTTTTCGACGATTTCCAGACACCGCACGCTAAAATCCGCGCCGGTAGGTCTACCACCCCGGCTCACGTTGGCCCAGGAGACTCTGGTAAGCCGGATATCCAACAGCGGTTCCTGTGTCAGGTAGGCCTTCGCTAGTTGAAGAGCTGCCTCGAGCGTAAAGATGCCCGGATGGCAGAGCGGGACGAGTAGAAGATCGTTTTTGAGCAGGAGCGTGTCGCTCATGTGGCGCCTTGTGGATTTCGGGGATTCACTCAAGGCGGCATCCGTTGTGCGCGCGAAGCCTTCCGGATCTCTCAACATCCAGTGCCGGAACACCTCGCGAGCCGTATCTACCCAGTTTGGATCCGCTTCGGCCAACTCCCGGATTTTGAGGTCGGATTGAGCTGGCCGAAATTGAACAATGCCGTCCACATATTCACGAAGCGGGACGGAACTATGACTCAGCATTGTCGTTCGCCTCCCGTCAATCTATCGGCAGGATTCGGACGACGAGTATAGAACTGAAATTAAAAATCTCTAATATTGAGAGCTTGTAACAATGTTCTGTGCCAGGGCGATAAGGATAATGTGGATGTATTCGTCGCGCGTCAGCCAATCTACGAACGTAGTTTAAAGGTTTACGCTTACGAATTGCTGTTCCGGCAGCGGGCCGCCGCGAATGCGCAGGTCTTCGACGGAAACGCTGCTACGTCGTCCGTGATCGCGAATGGGATGTTCCTTATCGGCGCCCGCTCTCTTCTGGGTGGCCGGCCTGCATTCATTAACTTCACCGAGGACCTGCTTCTGACGGACATTCCATCGATCCTTCCGCCAAGAGAACTGATTGTTGAGGTTCTGGAGACGGTCTCCGCCACAGCGGAGACGATCAATGCCTGCCGGAAATTGAAAACACAGGGTTATTTGCTGGCCCTGGATGACTTCACCGGACGCGGCGAAAACGGCGCGCTGGCCGATTTGGCGGATATCATCAAAGTCGACTTTCTTCAAACCACAACAGCCGAACAGGAATGGATTGCAAAGACTTACGGCAAGCGAAAGCTTCTGCTCGCTGAGAAAGTAGAGACCATTCAGGACTTTGAACAGGCGCACCGGATGGGGTACGCATACTTTCAAGGGTACTTTCTGGCCCGTCCGCAAATCATCGAAAGCCGGCAAATCCCCCCCTTGAAGATAAACTATCTCCGCCTGCTCGACGAAATCCGCCAGCCGGAGATCGATTATCACAGAATCGCCACCTTGATCGGCAGCGATGTTTCCCTTTCTTACAATTTCCTCCGGTATATGGGCTCGGCGGCTTTCTCCTTTTCTCGTACAATCGTGTCGGTCCGACAAGGGCTTAGCCTGCTAGGGGACGCAGGTGTGAGGAAGTGGGTGGCGGTAATCGTTCTAGCAAATCTCGCTATGCACAAGCCGCGCGAGCTAATGGTTACAGCGCTTGTCCGGGGCAGGTTGTGCGAGTTGGTCGCCCCCAAAGCCGGGATGGAACATCGCAAATCGGAGCTGTTTCTTATGGGGCTTTTCTCACTGCTGGACGCCATCCTGGAGCGGCCGATGAAAACCTTGCTGGAGGAGATGCCTCTTGCGGCGGACGTACGCTCCGCTCTGCTTGGTGAGCCGTCTAACTCCCCGATAGCGCGGCTACACTGCTTGCTGGAAGCTTACGAGAGGGGACAGTGGGACGTTGCGGCGAGGCTGAGCGCGCGGCTTGGAATCAGCGAAACAGCTCTGGCGGCACTCTACCTCGACGCTGTAAGGTGGGCTGAAGGATCCGGCATCCGGCACGCGCGGACAACCCCTGTCACCAGATAAGGATCACGCAGAAGACGCCGGCTACCATCCGCGGGTTTGCAGCAACTCTGTTTCCTGGAGCTTGGAGACGTCGAGTCCCGGCATCGCCATGCCGAGTTCCTCGCTCGCTTCCAGAAGCTTTACCGGATCGTTGTAATACGTGGCGGCCTTCACGATCGCCCGGGCACGAGCTTCCGGATCTTCAGATTTGAAAATGCCGGAGCCGACGAATACCGCTTCCGCTCCGAGCTGCATGACCAGCGCGGCGTCGGCGGGGGTGGCAATTCCGCCCGCGGAAAAGTTCGGCACCGGCAACTTGCCGTTCGCCGCTACCCACTGGACCAACTCAAGCGGAGCTTGGAGCTTCTTGGATTCGCTTACCAGTTCCTCTTTGCCCAGAACCGTAAGCTGCTTCATTTCCTTGACGATGGTCCGGATATGGCGCACTGCTTCGACGATATTCCCGGAACCTGCCTCGCCCTTGGTACGGATCATGGCGGCGCCTTCGGCGATGCGCCGTAGGGCCTCGCCGAGATTGCGGGCGCCGCAGACGAACGGAACCTTGAAATCGCGCTTGGCAATGTGGTGTTCTTCGTCGGCGGGTGTGAGGACTTCGCTCTCGTCGACGTAATCGACTTCAAGCGCCTCGAGAATGCGCGCCTCCATGAAGTGCCCGATTCGCGCTTTCGCCATAACGGGAATGCTAACCGTCGCCATGATCTCACGAATTTTGCGGATAGGAGCCATGCGTGCAACGCCGCCCTCTTTACGGATGTCAGAGGGAACCCGCTCGAGGGCCATAACAGCCGCGGCGCCTGCTTTCTCGGCAATCAGCGCCTGCTCGGCGTTCGTTACGTCCATGATGACGCTGCCCTTGAGCATCTCGGCCAAGCCGACTTTTACTCGAAACGAATCGTCCAAATACATTGCAAACTTCTCCTCCTCCATACACCCCAACCAAAAGCGAGCACACCCACAATACCGGCTAGGCTGACCTCACGGTACCGGAAGAAACTCGATTAGTTGATTCAATCCTAACACACGGATGCAGGTGCGGCGATCGTTGCCGCGCACGCCTTCCGCTCATGACTTCGTGACTGAAAACGGGTGGCTCAGCTCGTCAGGTTGAAGCTGCGAAGATCGATGGCTTCGTCACGGAATTCACCCAAGCCGAGCGCCCCGGCGATCTCGATATGCTCCACTTGCATGTTCAGAAAACGGCTATCCTGATCCGGTTTGGCCAGCGCAATCGGCTCTCTGCCTACTTCCGCGCGTTTGGCGTCAATGACCTTCCACCCCACACGGTCGAGAGCCACTGGATCGGTCGCCGCGTACATCGTTTTGTGCTCCCACATGTATTTGCCAACCCGCCCGCCCGGCCCGCCATGATACGCGGCTTTGACCGCATCCAGGATATGCAGGACACATTTCTGGCGGATGATAGGATGGTCCACAACCGTTGGAATGAAGGTGCCGCATGCGTTCAAGGTGGAACTGGAGTGGCTGCGGTTGACATTGTTTACCAGCCCGTGCGACATGTTCTTTAGCGCCATGGTGACTCCGGCGGACTGGTGGTGTTTCAGCACGCACAAATTCACCATCTTGTTTACCTCTGTTGAAAGAAATTTCGCTACATATGACCGCCGGTGGTCAGGAACTTCGCATCGGGACGGTAGGCGCGTGTGAGAACTCAGGGTTGAGTGCCGATTCTGCGAGCGAGATGGCCAAAGGTGTGAGTACATGGGCTTAAGGGGGGCTTAAGGGACGGATGAACGGCG
>CAADGY010000122.1 GCA_900696665.1 uncultured Acidobacteriota bacterium | reverse complement strand
CCAGCCCAACCCGCGTCCCTAGTCCGAGGCAGCTCCCGACGGATCACGACTGTGCGGTCTCGACCCGCGGATATCAGAGTGATCAACCGTCGCATTTGCCTCTTGTCGTGTCACCTGCTCTGCTGTCTTCAGGCTTGGTTCAACTCTCGTCGAAAACGAAAGCCGGGCTTTTCGTGAACCCTTGACAAGGTCGCCCCATATCAGAAGCTCAGCCGCAGGCCGAGCCGTATGACTCGGAGTTCGCCGGCGCCGGTGATCGCCATAAAGTTGCGATAGTCGGTCACCTGCCCGGCGGCGTTCCTCTGAATCTGTCCCAGGCTTGTATTCGGATTGTTCCACCTGGGCGTATTCGTACCGTTATTGGCTTCCGCCCGGAATTCGGCCTTGAACCGTTCGGTGATACTGAATATCTTCGAGATCATCGGATCCAGGCGCCAGAAGCCGGGTCCCCGGATGGCGTTACGGCCGAGCGTTCCGAAGCGGTAAACCGGGTTGCTTGCGTTGAAAGACCACAGCGGGTCGGCAAAAGCTGCGGGATCCAGGAAAGGTTTTCCGGGGCCGCGTTCGTTGTCGATCCGGCGTACCCGACCGACGACGTCCGCCGTCTGCTGGCAACTGAAGCAGCGGACGGAATCGCCGCTGGCGGTTATGTTAATGGGTGTGCCGGTATAGGCGCTGAACATTCCGTTGATGCGCCACCCGCCGAGAATGGTATCTGCAATCCCGCTCAGGTTATATTTCCGGCCATTACCGAACGGCAGTTCGTAGACCCACGCCATGGTGAACATGTGAGTGCGGTCGTAACCCGCCGGAGCATAGTTCCGGTTGATCATCGGTTCCCAGTCCCAATAGGGCAATTCGGCCCATCCGGTGTCATCCTGCATGCTGAGCGCCTTTGACCAGGTGTAAGAACCCTTCATGAACAGGCCGCGCGAAAAGTTCTTATCGAAGGTTGCCTGCAGGGCGTGATAGCTGCCGTTGCCGATGCCATCCCACATCTGCGCATTGTTCGTCTTGCCGTAAAGCAGAGCCAGGGGGCGTTGCGAACTGCTGAGCGTGCCCGGCGGCGTCGCATTGATGTCCCGGTCGAGCAACTGGTGGACGGTCTTGGTGCCGACGTAGGCCACGCTTCCGACAGCATCGAACGGCAGTTTGCGCTCGATACTGAAGTTCCAGCTTTGGATGTAGCCGCGGTGGAGCATACCTCCCCACGGACTGCGCGGCCCCATGTCGAGGTTCAGCGGCAGTGTCAAAACGCCGGTGCTGATGTCGGGGGTTGGAACATCCGGAATGCCCTGGCTAATCTGGTTGTACCAACCGTAGGAAGCATCGCGGAAATCCGCTCCCGCGGTACTCCGGTTCCACGTTCCGGTCAGAGTCGCGGGGTAGAGTCCACGCAACGGACGGGAGAAGGGAATGGGATCGTAGGTAATTCCGTAGCCGCTGCGGACCACCCAATCGTCAGTTACACGGTAGGCAAATCCGACACGCGGAGCGAACAGCTTCTTGCTCACCTTAATACCGTTTTCCCACGGTACGTTGCCCAGTCCGCCCATTGTCACGATATTGGTGTAGGGGTCCCACCGCTCGATGCCCCGGTCGCCCCGGTTGATCAGCGGATAGTATTCGTAGCGCAATCCCAGGTTCAAGGTCAGCTTGCGCGTAGCCTGCCACCGGTCGCGGAAATACCAGGCGTGCTGCCACTCGCGAGTCTTCATCAGAAGGAACTGGATGGATTTCGTGTACTCATTGACAAGGCCCAACAGTGCCGCCCCGTAGGAATTCGGCGCTCGGACTTGCTGGCCGGGTAACACAGTGGAGCCGCCCGAGAAGGAGATCCTGCCGCGCGGATTGGCGGTTTCCGGCTGCCAGTGATTCATCTCGTGCCGCCGCATGTCATATCCGAAGCGCACTTCGTGAGCGCCCCAGATCTTGCTGAAGTTTGTGGTGTAGGTGTAGCTGCGATCGTTGCGGAACAGCGGCGCCCATGTCGCGTCTACGCCCCAACGGTCGAAGCCAAAGTCGGCCAGGTGCGGCACGCCGCCATACCGCCGGTCGTCCGCGTACTGGCGCCCGCCGTTGGTGCCTGGAATGCCCCAGACATCCAGGCCGACGTTTTGATCCTGCCCTGGGATGCTCACCTCCTGGTCGAAGCGCGAGTAGCCGAACACACCGTCCATCAGGAAGGTCGGTGAAAACGTATAGGTGAATCCGGCGCGGGGAATGTTCACATTGGTATCGCCGAATCCGTGAGTACCCATCTCCGGGCCGCCGAGATCGCCGAAGGCATACTTGCCGGCTACCGGCGCATCCATGCGGCTGTAGCTGCTCCAGATCATCAGTTTCGGGCTGGCTGCCCAATTCCCCTTGACGTCATAGTTGCTCCGGTCCAGTTTCATGCTGCCGCCAACTCCAAAATTGTCGTCCAGGTTCAAAGGATCTGTGGGCGATATCTGATTGGGCGCCGGCGCCATTTGCTGGATCTTGCTGAAGATGGGACTGATCCGATTACCCGGAATCACGTTATTGGGAAACGGGGTCCGGGTCGCGGGGTTGTTGTTGACCATGGTCGCTGGGTCATAAACAATCGAGTAGTCTTTCCATGCGCTGAAGTCGCCGCGCCGGAAGTCCGCCGGAGGTACGCCATAGTCCCCGAAAAGACCATTGCGTTCCCAAGTACGCTCGAAGCTGAAGAAATAAAACAGCTTGTCCTTCTTAATGGGGCCGCCGATGGTGCCGCCGGCCTGGTTGAAGGCTGACACCGGTTTCACATACGTCGAAGATTTTACGTAAGCCCCGGAATTGAGGTGCTGGTTGCCATGGAACCAGAATGCGGAGCCGTGTAGATCGTTCGTTCCGGACTTCGTGGCGACCGTGATCGCCGCGCCGCCCGCCATCCCCTGCTCGGCATCGAACGAACCAGTGGTGATGTTCACTGTTTCGATGCTCTCCACCGGCTGCACGTAAACCGTGTGGTGCGGCAGCCAGATAAAAACGTTCGCAGCGCCATCGGTCAAGGTATTGTTGTTGTTACGCGCGGTGCCGTTCACATTCGTGGTCAACGCCCGCGCCGGAGTGTCCACTACCGCATTCTGGAATGCCGCCGGCGTGGAGCCGGGAACCAGGTTGATCAATGTCTGGTAATTACGATAACCCGGCAGCGGAAGGTTGGTCAGAGCCGTGGTCTGAATTTCGGTGTGCACATCCGATTTATCTGTCTGCAGAAGTGCAGCCGATGCGGCCACCGTCACCGCCTCCGTAACGCCGCCGACCTCGAGCTTTACATCAGCGCGGGTGACTGTGTTAATGCTGACGCTAATGCCGGTGCTCGAATACGGCCGAAAGCCGGTCGCCTCAGCTCTCAGATCGTACGATCCGGCCAAAACGTTAATTATCGAAAAACGACCGCTGCCATCGGCGACGGTGTCCCGGACCAGGCCCGTCGCCGTATTGGTAATTTGAATCTTGGCGTCGGGAATTACCGCACCGCTCGGGTCGGATACGGTACCGATGATGGATCCATACAGCACTTGTGCTTGCAGTGGTTGCTTGGAAAACCATCCCACCGCCGCAAGCAAAATCAAGGCTGCAAATAACGCGTACGGATTTCGGGTACGCCCCTGCTTCATGGCCTATCTCCCTTCTATTGAGACAAACTCCTACCAACTTTATAATCACTCTGCCACCATTCGCCTGAGGAGTCAAATCTTGCGGGTTCGGCGCTCTCACCGACGCGCGGCTGAGCCACAATCCGTGTGGGGAACGGTTTCCGGCTAGCGCTGCTTGATGGAATACCGGCGCACGGAAGTAGCCTTACCCGTTTCCTCATCCACCGTAAGGATGACGGCATGCAGTTCCGCACCGCGCTTGGCGGCTTCCATGCGGACCGGCATGGCGGTAAGGAAGCGGCGGATGACGACGTCCTTCTGAACCCCGATTACGGAATCGTAGGGACCCGTCATTCCCACGTCTGTCTGGTATGCCGTGCCGTTTTCGAGAATCCGTGTGTCGGCGGTGGGGATGTGTGTATGAGTACCGAAAACGCCGGAGACCCTTCCGTCGAGGTGCCAGCCCATCGCCATTTTTTCACTGGTCAGTTCCGCGTGGAAATCGACAATTCGAACCTTTAGGGAAGGGTTCAGCGCTTGTAGAATCTGGTCCGCTTTACGGAACGGGCATTCCGTGACAGGCATATACGTGCGCCCCTGGAGATTGATGACGACGCAGCGCATCCCGTTTCGGGCCTCGGCAATGTATACTCCCTTGCCGGGCAGATCGGCGGGGTAATTTGCGGGGCGCAGCAGGCGCGGCTGGCGGCAGAGGTACTCATAAATCTCCTTCTTATCCCAAATATGGTTTCCGGACGTCAGGACATCCAAGCCGCAGGAAAAGAGCTCTTCGGCGATTATGGGTGTGATGCCGAAACCGCCCGCGGCATTCTCGGCATTCGCCAGCGCCAGGTCGATGTGTTCCTCCGCTACAATGCGTTGAAGGTGCTCGGCGACGATATTGCGCCCGGGAGAAGCGAAGATATCGCCTATAAAAAGGAGATTCATAGCTATTTGCGTGGGACGCGGACGGGATTGCTTGGATCGGAGCGTACCGCTGGGCCGTGCCAGCCTCCGTCATTGACCCCGTTCTTTTATAACGGGGGAGCCCTCCGAGCGTTTTCAGGCTTCTCCAACGCGTTAATCCGCGGGAGCTTGCACACCAACGCATCATCGAGCCGGGCTCCATGACTTGACTGTTGGATCAAATTATGGAGACCGTTCACTTGCTTTCGACGACACGCTCCTCGTCGATCATAACAGATTAAAGGCCACCCACAGCCAGGCAATCCGCGATTTCCTTCTCCGAAATGGCACCCTCGCGAATGACGCGCCAATAAGGTTCTGTAACATCCACGGTAGTACTGCCAGGCCCCGTGCACAGGCCACCGTCCAAAACCAGGTCGATGCGGCCATCCATCATGCCGAAAACTTCGATACCGCTCCGGCATGTCGGCTGTCCAGATATGTTGGCGCTGGTCGCGATCAGGGGCTGGGCGAGCCACTCGACCAGCGCGGTCGCAACGCGGGAGCCGGATTGACGCAGCCCCAGCCTCCCGGTGTTCCCGGTAACTTTGAGGGGCACTTTCTCCGATGCCGGGACAATAATGGTCAGCGGCCCGGGCCAGAAATGGCGGGCCAGCAGGTAGAACCGGGTCGATGTCTCTTTGGCAAGCTCCTGCGCCATGAGCAGATCGGACACAATCAACGGGAGCGATTGGTGAACCTGCCGCCCTTTAGCGGAAAAAACACGCCCGACCGCCTGCAGGTTCAGCGGGTCGGCAACGATGCTGTACAGCCCGTCCGTGGGAATGGCGACGATTTCGCCGCGCCTGAGAGCGGCTGCCGCCTTTTCCAGGGCATCGGGGCTTGGTTGTTCGGAATCTATCTCGATCAGATCGGTGGCCACTGGCGTGAGACTCGTAGTTTATCTTGCCCCAATGGCTTGAGCAACTTCGATGGCCATCTGGTACCGTCCGAACGGGGCGCTCAGTTGCACTCCGGCCACCATCGGCCGGACTTTTTGCACCATCTCCTGAGCGATCAACACCCCCTCCTGGCGCGCCTGCTCGGCGGATTCCACCCGCCGCATACGCTCCATGAACTGCTCCGGTACGGGAACTCGTAGCTCGTTCACCATAAACTCCGCATTTCGATAGCTGGTGAGCGGCCAGATGCCCGCGATAAACGGGATATGCAGGTGCTCGGTTTTCTTGAGGAACTGCTCCAGCAGATTGAGGTCAAACACGGGTTGGGTAACCGCGTACTCGGCGCCGGCTTCCACTTTCCATTCGAACCTGCGCAACTCCTCTTCCAGGTTGAACGCACCCGGGTTAGCGCCCACGCCGATAAGCAACTGCGTTTGCGATCCCATTGGATTTCCGCCGATGTCGAGGCCGCGGTTCAGGCCGCTGACGATGTTTGTAAGCCCGATGGCATCTACATCGAATACTGCCGTTGCGTCAGGGTACCCGCCCATTCGCGGCGGATCTCCGGTGATACAGATTAGGTTTCGAATGCCCACCGCGTGTGCGCCGAGAAGTTCGGACTGGATTCCGAGAATATTCCTATCCCGGCAGCAAAAATGCAAAACGGCCTCGATACCGGCGTGCTGCTGGATCAACTGGCAGGTCACCTGCGCGCTCATGCGGGCGCTGGCACGCGGTCCGTCCGGAACATTGATGCAATCGATTCCCTGTTCCGCGCACGCCTTGGCCCCGGCAATCTCCTTAGATGCGTCCACGCCCCGGGGCGGCAGGATTTCGACAAAGGCGGCGAACCGTCCCGCCGCGAGTTTCGCACCGAGCTTGGATTTCTCCGCGACCGGAACATTTTTGAAGATTTTCTGGTTTTCGGCCGGAGTTTCCACCGTCACGGCGATTTTCCGGATCGCCGGCTGGAGGGATCGCGCTTCGGACCGGATGGCTCTTATGTGCTCCGGTGTAGTTCCGCAGCAGCCCCCGATGATCTTGACGCCAGCCCACAGGAAACGGCGCGCGTACTGGGCCATGTACTCCGGCGAACACAAATAGATCTTGCGGCCCTCCACCGTTGCGGGATGGCCGGCATTCGGCATCGCGCTCAGCGGCTTGGCCGAAAACTTCGCCATCTTCTCGATGGTTTCGAGCATCACCCGGGGACCGGCTGAGCAGTTCAGCCCGAGCGTATCGACAGGAAACTCATCCATGCGGCGCGTGAACTGTTCGGTCGTAGTGCCGCCCGCCAGATTGCCGTAATCATCGATGGTGACCTGCGCGGCGATCACCATATCCGGTCCGGCCGCCTCCCGCGCCGCCAAGGCGGCTTCCCTGAGTTCGTTGAGATCCGAAAAAGTTTCCAGCAGCAGCAGGTCAACTCCCGCTTCGGTCAGAGCACGGGCATGCTCAGCGAAAATGTCGCGGGCTTCGGAAAAGGAAGTCGGCCCCAGGGGTTCGATGCGGGCTCCCAAAGGACCTATAGCGCCGGCCACGAAAGCGGATTCTCCGGCGGCTTCGCGCGCCACGCGGACCCCGGCCTCGTTGATCGCCCGCAACCTCTCGGCTAATCCAAACGCGCCGAGGCGCATCCGGTTCGCGCCGAACGTGTTGGTTTCGAGCAACTCCGCGCCCGCCTTTACATACTGCTCGTGAATCTCCTTCACCATGGCTGGCGCCGAAAGGTTCAGCTCGTCATAGCAGCGGTTTATGAAGACGCCGCGGGAGTAGAGCATGGTTCCCATCGCGCCGTCGGCGACCAGCGCTTTCTCCTGAAGGCGCTTCCTGAATTCAATGGCACGGGACTTCGCTGCCGGGGATGTGGAGGTGGTCATCGATTTAGCGCTGGCAACCAGGGCAATAGTAAGTAGAGCGGCCGGCCTGCGTCAGCCGGCGTATCCTTCTGTGGCAGACGGGGCAGCGGTCGCCTTCCCTACCGTAGACTGCCAGCGGAAACCGCTCTGCTTCCCGGAACTGCCCAGGACGTTCATAGGCGATATAGGCTGATTTTACCGCATCGTTCAGGACATCAACAATTGCGGCATGAAGGCGGCATAGCCTCGCCGGGCGAATCTGGTTAGTGGGCGTGGCCGGGTGGATTCGCGCCCGGTACAACGCTTCGGCAGAGTAGATGTTGCCCAATCCGCTAATGAAGCGCTGATCCATCAGAAACACTTTCGCGGGCATTTTCGACCGCGCCGCAAGTTCGATCAGGCGCCCGGGCGTGAATTCAGCGCTGAGAGGCTCAATTCCGAGTTTGTTCATCAGCGTCTGGGCCTGCGCCAGCGGAAATGCGTTCACCACCCCGAGCGCGCGCCGGTCGTCCAGCACGATTCCGCGGCCGTCGGCAAGCTCCAGGTACAGGCGTGTGGAGAGAGGCCGGGTTCCAGCATCGGGAATGACATAAAGATTGCCGGTCATCCGAAGGTGGCAGGCCAGCACAACACCGCCCGACAGATAGATCAGGATATGCTTGCCGCGACGTTCGACGGTCTCGATGGTCCGCCCCGCAGCCAGCCGCTGCACCTTCGACGCCGGTTGCGGATAAGTTGTGCGGGGGCGCAAGACCCGCGCACGGCGGATTTCGGCCCCTTTCGCCTTCTCGCGGAGCCTTCTCGAAACCGCCTCCACTTCGGGTAATTCCGGCATTGTTCCTCGTTGTGCTTCAATAGACAGTCAGTTCGGCTGGTGCGCCCACACCGCAGCCCAACAACTTGGCGGCGGAAGCCTGGTTGGCGCAGATCTCGATAAAGCCGGCGCTCCCCGCGATCAGAACCAACTCACCCGGTTCCACTTCCGCGTAAGTATTGGCGAGACGCCACAGTCTTCGTGTTCCCACGGCCATTTCAAACCGGCGCGTTTGTATGTCCTCAAACTCTTCCATGCGGAAGTTCGTGATCAGATTTCCGAAGTGGTCGATCTTGAGAATGGTTCCCGTCCACACCCGCTTACCGGTGCGGGAGGGTGTTTCGAGATCGAGGCGTAGATAATCTTTGATGAGCTTGCCGAAAGCGGCCGGGGGAGTGCCGCGGGCAGTATGAGCCGCAACGGGAGAAAAAACATCGCGGCCATGAAATGTATGGCTCACCGGTTTGAGGAAGAACTTGTCCGCCGTCACCGCGCGTACCTTCGGCTTCTCCCGCGAATACACCATCGAGAGTACACCGTTATCTGGAGCGACAAAGAACTGCCCGCCAGCCTGGACCAGAATTGGCCGCCGCGCGGTGCCGACACCCGGATCGATGACCACCAGATGAACGGTATTCTTCGGAAAATAACGATAGGCTTGGCCAATGACGAAAGCGCCCTCGGAAATCTCGAACGGGTTCAGATTATGTGTAATGTCCACGAGTTGCGCCTGCGGCGCAATGCTCAAAAGGACGCCCTTCATCGTCCCCACAAAATGATCGGAGGCGCCGAAATCGGTGGTCAGCGTGATAATGGAACGCGGCATAGGTCAGCGGATGAATCCCATATCCAGCATAGCGGCCCGGCTCATGGTCCCACGACGATGTAGCCGCGTTCCGCCCGGTGGTGTCCAGCGAGGAGCTGGACATGTACGGGCTGGACGCCGCTAGCAGCCGACAGTCCTTCCGGCACGCGCGCATTTACTTGCAGCATGCCGGCCACCAGCGTGGGAGCCGCGCCGGCGTATAAGATCTCGCGGGGCTGCCCGTTCATCAGGACACGCACCGGAAGCGCCGCTCGAGACAGCGGCTCCGCAGCGAGCACGCCATTCTCTGGAGTGGGTTCCAGACGGCCCGCCCCTGTGCCGAACAGAGCGATGATGGTGCCGCGCGCGGCGGCGTTTCGAAATGAATTCAGCGTGCCGTCCTGATTCAGTGCGGAGAAAAAGCCGGTATTCGTTGTATCCGGAGGGTCGCGAAAGAGCTCGGGAGTTGCTTCGGCAATCGTCACCTGGAACGCCGGAGTCATCCCGGCCGTGGCGGTTCGCACCTGGATGGAAACGGATTCGCGTCCGGCCATCTCGAACGGCACCACCGTATTGATCTGGTCTCTTTGTGCGTAAAGCAGCGGTGCGGGAATCCCGTCAAACAACACTTGAGCACCGCCAAGCTCTGTGGTGACCCGCCACCCTTCAAAAAGTTCCAGAAGGCGGGGCTCTCCCGGGCCAAGGGCAACACCATAGAGTGAAACCAACTCGCCCGGCGAAACGGCTGCCGCCGTCCGCGAGCCGGCTGCGCTGGCGATCCCGAGGATCTGCGGCTGGTTCGAATCGCCAGGAAGAAGGCGGGTGAGGACCCCCGAATCGCCACCCGCCAACAGCACTGCGCCCTGGCCGTTAGCAGCCATGTCTCCACCGGTAGCCCCGGTGGGCCAGCGTTGCGCGCGAAGAACACGGCGCTCTAGCGGATCGAACTCAATCAGGAAATCCGATCCGCGTTCAAAACCGGTAGTCCGCGGAAAATCGCGGGAGTAGGTGGTTCCGCTGATGAAATACGTGCCCGCCGGGCCGCGCCGTACCGCGGCGATAGACTCACCGGCGCCGCCGCCTATTAAGGTAGAGTACAACAGCGATGCGCCATCCGCCGACAGCAGGCTCAGGAATCCATCGGCCGGCGGCGGACGCATATCGCCCCGATAGTCCGTTCGCAGCTTCAGAGCGTCCATGGTGGTTGGAAATGTCGCGGCGCGCGTGATACCGGTCACGGCCACCATGCCCCTGGGATCGGGCGCGATCGAAACGAGGCTCTCATCCCCACCCGGGAAAGGTTCGAAGCCAACTGCGTCCCCTCCGAGGTACGTTGAGTACACCAGAGCGGTTCCCGTGGGGTTCAGCTTCGACACGAAAACATCGCCAACGCGCCGGATACACCGGCACATTGTTTGGAGCGCGCCGGGGGTGACCGGAAAATTCGTGGCGTTCGTGTTGCCTGCCACGTAGGCATTGCCCGCCGCATCCGCTGCAATCGCCAAGCCTGCCGCGCCGCCTACAATGCCTATGCAGTTGCTGCCGCCGCTGCAACGGGCCATGTCGCCTCCGAGGTAGGTGGAGTAAACCAGGCGACTGCCGTCCGGACTGAATTTAGCGGCGAAGGCATAGGTGCGGGGTGAGAACGTAGCAAAGGGGTCGTAGGGAGGACCTTCCTTTTGAAAAGCTCCTTCCGTCACTGGAAAGTCCGTGGAGGAGGTCCAGCCGGTAACGTAGGAGCTGCCGTCCGGGCCGGCGGCGATTGCACTGCCCGCATCTCCCCGGGAGCCGCCAAGCAGAGTGACATACTCTGCCGATCCCGCAGTCGAGATCTTCGCGACGAAGGCGCTGCCGGATTCGCCGCGGTGCTCCCGCTGATACGGCCGGAACACGGGAAAATCGGTGGAATCGGTGAAGCCGGTCAGGTACGCGTTGCCGGCGATGTCTACTGCAAGACCGGCGACGTTGTCGTTACCGCTGCCCCGCAGTTCAACCCGGAATACCTCTTTACCCGTGGGGTCCAATTTGATAAGCGCCACATCGTAGCGCAACTCCGGCGCGTTCGAGAAAGCGGATGGAAAGGTGACGTCCTGAAGCAGATTTGCTGCGACGTAAGTATTTCCCAAGTGGTCTGAGGCGATTCTCTGTGCGATCGCCTGATTGCGGGGACCCACTGCGGCCTGGGATTGCGTACTCCAGGAAGTGAGTTGCGCGGTAGCGGCCTGTGAAAACGCGATCAGCAGGAGCACCGGCAGGTTTGCGATGAGAGTGGACATGGCTGTTAGAATTGAAGTAATCGCCGTTGTGAACCGCTTTTATTTCGACCACAATGCTACTACTCCGGTGTCTTCGGAGGTGCTCGCCGAGCACATCGAAGCGCTTCGCGAAGTGTATGGCAACGCATCCAGTATCCACCACAACGGCCAGCGGGCGAAGCAGGCGCTCGAAGAAGCACGGCGGCGAGTGGCAGCGGCAATCGGCGCGGAGTCGCGCGAAATCGTGTTTCTGAGCGGCGGAACCGAAGCCGGCAACCTGGCCATCCTGGGAGTGGTGCGCGCGAGCACGAAACTCCGCAAGCACGTCATCACCAGCGTCATCGAACACCCCGCGGTAATGAACACCTGTGCGCAACTCGAACGCGAAGGCGTTGAGGTCACATACCTTCCGGTTTCCCCTGGCGGCGTGGTCGATCCCGACAGTGTCCGGCAGACGCTGCGCGAAGATACCGTGCTCGTCACCCTCATGCACGCCAACAATGAAACCGGAACCGTTCAGCCGGTGGAAGCGATTGGGCGCATCACCCGCGAGGCGGGTATCGCGTTTCATTCCGATGGTGTGCAGGCGTTCGGAAAGATACCTGTCGGCGTGAACACTTTGGGCGTGGACCTCTACACCATCAGCGGTCATAAGATTTATGCGCCGAAGGGCGTGGGCGCGCTGTACGTTCGCAAGGGTACGAAGCTGGTCCCGCTTTTATTTGGAGGACATCACGAGAGGGACCGGCGTCCGGGAACCGAGAATGTTCCGGGCGCAGTGGCGCTCGGTTGTGCCGCGGCAGTCGCCGTTCGCGATCTCGAAGCCGAGTCGTCTCGGCTCGACGCCCTGCGCAACCGCCTGGAGCGCGCCATCCTGGAGCGGGTTCCGCACTCCGGAGTGAATGGCGGCGCCGTGGCGCGTGTGCCCAACACCACCAACATTTATTTCGATGGCGTGCAGGGAGAGGCGATGGTGATCGCCTTGGACCTCGCCGGTTTTGCTGTCTCGACGGGTTCCGCCTGTTCAAGTGGCGCCGTGGAGCCGTCCCATGTCCTGACCGCACTCGGCCTGAAGAAGGAGAGGGCGCGCGCAAGCCTGCGCTTTTCGCTGGGCCGCTCGAATACCGCCGCGCAGGTGGATGCGCTGGCCGAAGCCGTCGTCGAAGCGGCTGGGCGTTTGCGCAGCCTGTCACCCGCCTATGCCCACCATGACTGATTCGCTGGTAGCGGTCGCGATGAGTGGCGGCGTCGACAGCTCTACCGTTGCCGCACTGCTCCGGAAGCAGGGCCGGCAGGTCATCGGCCTCACGATGCAACTCTGGAATCAGCGCCGGCTCCCTGAGCTTTCGTCTGAGGGCGCACACGGCCGATGCTGTTCACTCGACGACGTATACGATGCGCGCCATGTGGCCCAGCAACTCGGAATCCCTTACTACGTTTTGAACTTCGAGCAGCGATTCGAAGAGCAGGTGGTCCGGCCGTTCATTCAGGAATATCTGCAGGGGCGCACGCCGGTTCCGTGCACGTTGTGCAACAACTTCGTAAAGTTCGACGACTTCATCGATTTTGCCGCCGGACTGGGCGCAGAGCGCATCGCAACCGGTCATTACGCCCGCATCGCCTGGAACGAAGAGACGGGCCGTCATGAACTACGCCGCGGCGCGGACGCGTCAAAAGACCAAACCTATTTCCTGTTCGGGCTAACGCAGCGGCAGTTGAGCCGCACCCTCTTTCCGCTCGGGGACCTGACAAAGGAGGAAGTGCGCAAACTGGCGGCTGAGCTCGAAGTGCCGGTGGCAAAAAAGCCGGACAGCCAGGAAATCTGCTTTGTGCCCAACGGAGACTACGCCGCGTTCATCGATGCGTATTTCGAGGAGCAGGGCATTCCCGCAAACGCTGCGTCCGGTGAGATCGTCGACACCAGCGGAAAAGTTATAGGCGGGCATTCGGGCGTTCACCATTTCACTGTCGGGCAGAGGCGGCGGCTCGGCATTGCCGCGGGCGAACCGCTGTATGTCATCGAGACTCAACCGGCGAGCCAGCGTGTAGTGGTGGGGCGAAACCAGGATCTCCTCCGCGGCGAACTGATGGCGCGCGATGTGAATTGGATCTCGATTCCAGGCCTTACCGAAGCCGTCCGGGCCGCAGTCAAGATCCGCAATAAGCACATCGCCGCTCCCGCGACGCTCTTGCCCACCGGCGATGCGAAGCGCACCCGTGTGCTGTTTGACGAACCACAGAGAGCGATTACGCCGGGCCAGGCGGCCGTCTTTTACCAGGACGATCTCGTGGTTGGAGGCGGCTGGATCGCATAGCGCCGATGAATCCGCCAGGGAGTTCATTGATACATTTACTCATTGATTAATGGCCCGGCCCCCTCGTTCCTCTTTGCGTGATCGTGCGGAATACGCCGCTGCGCTCCTGCTGCTATCGTCGCTGCGGGTCGGCACGCGCCGCTTTGCCGGTATGCTGGCGCGCGGTTATGTTGCCTTGCTCGACCGGGCACTGCCGAAGTTGCGGCGGGCCGCGATGGCAAACCTCGAGCGCGCGTATCCGGAGTGGACGCCCGCGCAACGCAAAGCGGTCGCCGATGGCGTATTCCATTCCATCGCGCGCCTGCTGGTGGCATTCGCTCGTTTTCCGTCCATCGACGAGTCCAATGTGTCCGAATGGATTCGCTACGAAGGGCGCGAACATTTCGAAGAGGCCAAGCGGCAGGGCCGGGGAATCCTTTTCGCCACCGCACACCTGGGCAACTGGGAGCTCAGCGCATTTGCGCACGGGCTGATGGCCGAACCCATGAACGTGGTCGTGAGGCCGCTGGATAACCCGTTCATCGACCGCTTGGTGGAGCACCAGCGCACCCTCTCCGGCAATCGCATCATCGAGAAGAAAGAAGCCGCCCGCGCCATCCTGAAAGCTCTCGATAGAAATGAAGCGGTGGGCATTCTCATCGATCAGAATTCGGGCCTGGATCAAGGCGTCTTCGTCGACTTTTTCGGCGTTCCCGCGTGCGCTTCGGTTGGATTGGCGAAACTGGCCGCGCACAGTGGAGCCACGGTGATTCCCGGCTTTGCTCTCTGGTCGGAAAAGGAGAACAAGTACGTGCTGCGATTCTATGCGCCAATTGAGATGAGCGGTGATGCGGCGCGCGATACGGTGCGTCTGCAAGCGATGCTTGAAGGCGTGATTCGCGAGCACCCCAGCCAGTGGCTATGGATCCATCGCCGCTGGAAAACGCGGCCGCCCGGCGAACCGCCGCTTTATTGAGGTGGTACGCTGTCACTCATGAGACGGTGGGTCCCCATTGCCGCGGCCGGCATCCTGGCCTCGATATTCCTCGCGGCGCAGAATTCGCCCGAAGTGACGGACGGTGAGATGCACGGGGATGCTCCTTATCTGATCGAAGAAGGCTGGAAGCCGCTTCTTAACGGAAAAGACCTGAGTGGATGGCACGCGCAGGGCGCTAAACCGAACGAATGGTTTACTGCCCGGGGTGTGCGGTGGGAACGGCTCCTCAGCCCTACCCGGTTATCCGCGGCGCCTTCCCCTGGAGGGACGATCCTCAACGGTCCGAACGGCCGCACCGCCAACCTGGTGACGGACGGAAAGTTCGGCGATGTTGAGCTGTATCTCGAGTTTATGATTTCGAAGGGATCGAATTCCGGGGTCTACCTGCACGGTCTCTACGAGGTGCAGATCTTCGACAGCTACGGCTCCATCGAATCGATGAAGACCTCCGATGGCGGGGCCATTTATCACCGTTGGATCAACAACCAGGGAGTTGGCGGCTCCGCGCCCGCGCGCAATGCCAACAGGCGGCCCGGCGAGTGGCAGTCGTATTACATTTGGTTCCGGGGGCCTCGCTTCAATGGCGGCAAAAAGATTGAGGATGCGCGCTTCCTCCGCGTGCTTCACAATGGCGTACTGGTGCAGGACAACGTTACATGCGAAGGCCCCACACGCGCGCATATGAACCTCCCGGAAGCCAGTGAGAATCCGCTGATGCTACAGGGCGATCATGGCCCTGTAGCGTATCGCAACATCTACATCAGGCCGCTCCGGCCCATTGTTGTCCGGTGATCCGCGGCGCCGCCGGGGCGCCCGGAAGCTTATGTTATCGTGATTGAAGTGCCGTCACCGCTGGACATACGCCTGGAACATTACGAGGGTCCGCTTGACCTGCTGCTCGACCTTATCCGCAAGCAGCAGATCAATATCTACGACATCCCCATCGCTTCCATCACGGCGCAATATCTCGACTATGTTCAGAAGGCGATGGAACTCGACGTGGAGCTTGGGTCCGAATTCATTTACATGGCGGCGACCCTCATTCATCTCAAAGCCAGGACGCTTCTTCCCAGAGACCCGGAACTCGACAAGATCGCTCCCGAGGAGGATCCCAGGAAAGAACTGGTAAACAGGCTCATCGAGCATGAGCGGTTCAAGAATGCGGCGGAGATGCTCCATCAGAAGAGGGTCATTGAAGAGGCGGTGTGGTCCAACCCCCAGATTGATCAGTTCATCGCCGAAGATGACAATCCCGGGCTTGCGGTGACCTTATTCGACCTGGTCAAGACACTCCAGACGGTGTTGGAGCGCGCCAAGACCAGGCCGGTTTACGAAGTTAGCAAAGAAGATGTCAGCGTGCCCGGGATGATCGCCTATCTGCGGGAATTGATGACGCTCCGCCCCACCCAGACGCTGCGTGCCGTCGAGCTTTTTGAGAGCCAGCACTCCCGTCGCGCCATGATCTGCCTGTTCCTGGCCATCCTGGAACTGGTGAGACGCCAGGCGCTGGTGCTGGAACAGGGCGATGCGTTCGGCGACATCCAAATCGCGCGCCATGAGAATTTCGATTCGGTCTTCGCGTCGGGTGAAGCGATCGAAGCAGTTGAGAAGGAATACAACTAGCCAACGATGGAAGATCTCGAAACAAGCGCCCCTGACAGGGCACTAGAGACGGAATCCGTGGGGGCGGATAGCGAGCGGCAACCGGAAGAAACGGCAGCCGGGGACCTGGCGCCGGAGCAATTCCTGATCGGTGGCGATTCAGCCGCTGCCCCGGACCCCAATACCGAACTGCGTGCCGTCCTGGAGGCTATTGTCTACATCACCGACGAGCCGCTGTCTTCGCAGCAGATCGCATCCGCTCTCGGACAGCCGCAGGAGAAAATCGAGGCTCTCCTTGAAGAGCTTGCCGAGCGGTATGCGCGCCCCGAGCACGGCCTGATGTTCCGCCAGGTGGCGGGCGGGTACAAAATCACCACCAAGCCTGAACACCACGAAGCGGTCCGCGCTTTCGTCAAAAACCTGAAGCCACCGTTGAAGCTGTCGCTCCCCGCGCTCGAAACTCTCGCGGTGGTCGCCTACAAGCAGCCTATCACCGCTCCGGAGATCATGGAGATTCGCGGCGTGCAGGGGGCGGGTGTGTTGAAAACGCTGCTGGACCGCAAGCTGATCACGACAGCAGGCCGGAAGAATGTCATCGGGAGGCCGATCCTTTACCGGACGACGCGTGAGTTTCTGGTTCAATTCGGTTTGAAAGATTTGAGCGAGTTGCCGACACTCAAGGAGTTCGAGGAACTCAGGCGCCTGGCCTTTTCCGATTCCGACGAAGCCGAACTACAGTCCGGCGAGCCGCAACCGCAGCCTCAGCCTGGTGAGGAACCGCAACTGCAACCGGGCGAGGAGACTCCCGCCGCGCCGGATTCCGGAACCGAAGCGGCCGATCAGGAACCGGAGAAGACCGCCGATGGCTGAGGAGCGTCTCCAGAAGATCATCTCGCGAGCCGGTATCGCCAGCCGCCGCAAAGCCGAAGAGTTGATCTCCGCCGGTAGCGTAACCGTAAATGGCGCCACCGTCACCGAATTGGGCAGCAAGGCGGATGCGGAGCGCGACAGCATCAAGGTGAACGGCCGCCTGTTACGTCCGCCGCCGCGCCTGGTCTATCTCGCCCTGTATAAGCCGGACAATTGCGTTACCACCGTCAGCGATCCGCAAGGCCGCCGCACGGTGATGGACCTGCTTCGCGGCGTGAAGGAACGTGTGTACCCGGTAGGCCGCCTCGATTATCACAGCGAGGGACTGCTGTTGTTGACCAACGATGGCGACTTCGCCAACGGCATCACGTCGGCGAAAAGCCAAGTGCCAAAAAGCTACGTCGTGAAGGTGAACGGGCAACTCTCTCCCGCGCAGGAAGAACAGTTTCGTACCGGCATTCCGCTGCGTGGCAGGCGCACCGCGCCAGCCGGATTGAAACTCATTCGGCCTGGACAGAATCCATGGTATGAGGTCCGGCTGATCGAGGGAAGGCAAAATCAGATTCGCGAGATGTTCAAGCACCTGGGTTTCCTGGTCGAAAAACTGAGGCGCGTCCGCATTGGGTTTCTGGAGCTTGGGTCGCTTCAGCCGGGAGAATTTCGCATGCTGACCTCGGAGGAGATCGCTCGCTTCCAAAAACTTCTGGGTATCAAACATGAGAATTCCGCACATGCAAGAAACGGGAATAGTCGCCGGCATCCTGGAAAATAGCCGGACGATCGCCGTGGTAGGCCTGTCGAATAACCGCTACCGTCCCGCTTACGGTGTATCCGAATACATGCAGAGAGCCGGATACCGGATTGTGCCGGTGAATCCTAACGAAGTGGAGGTGCTCGGCGAAAAAGCCTATCCATCGTTGGATGACGTTCCTGAACCGGTGGATATCGTTAATGTATTCCGGCGCTCCGAATACGTGCCTGGTATCGTGGAAGCCGCCATCCGTAAGGGAGCAAAAGCGGTTTGGATGCAGGAAGGCGTCTCTCACCAGGCCGCCGCGGAGCGGGCTGCCGCCGCCGGTCTCGCCGTGGTGATGGACCGTTGTATTCTCAAGGAACACCGCCGGATGTTTCGCGACAGCGCTTCACCCAGCCACTGATCCCTCACGGACCGGACCCCGTAACGTAGTTGATTCTGTTGAGACACACGCCCCAGAAAGCGATTTCTGTGTGAAGTCACAGGATGGAAACCCAGTTGAACCCACCAGGGTTGCATGAACGGCTTGGGCCGCTCGGCCGTCCGGTATGTCTTCTCGGCGGCACCCATGACCAGCGTTGCGTCGCATTGGCGCAGTTCGTTCGATATATGCCAGTCCGGGTGCGATGGGTCTTTGATAGCCGTGATTGCGGCGCAGGCGCAGCCTCGGGATGATTTTGACGCCCGAGACGGCGGCACTCCGGGTGCGGCGAAGCGGCAAGCGGCGTTGTGCGACGCCACACCGCGCTACTCGAAGCTTACTTCGATACCAACTGCCCGAATTCGGCCAGCAACTCGTATTTGTTCAGCCAGGTCGTATACATGATGCCCTGGGCGTTGGGCGTCTTTCTCAATTCTTCGAGCCAGCCGCGCGGATTATCGAGCGTATCGGCGTCGTAATAGGCGCCGGCTATCGTCCGGAAACCCAACTTGGAGAAGAATGGCAAGCTCAGCGCCCGCCGTTCGTAATACCACGCCACGATGCCGAGTTCGCGCGGGACGTGGTTCCAGGAACCCGTGTAGTCGCCATTCACCAGGTAGTATTTGTCGCGCGCATTGTGGTTGGGGTCGAGCATGTCGGACCATATCCAGACGTCGGCCTTCGGGTTCACTTCTCGCAGCATCTGAAACTGCCGGGTGACGCATTCGCCGAAGAGCTGTGCAATATTGCGTCCCTTGCAGGCAGCGCAGGTACCGCCGGAGCGCATTTCGTCCATGCTCAGCACGTAGCGGGGCGGCGCAGCAGCGGCATGCATGCGGCGGGCCATGTCGCGCCAGATTTCGTAAGTCTTCGGTTCGCCCATGCAGATAGTGGTCTGGCCATCGTTGATCGAGAAGCCGTGATAGTAGCTGACCCGCAGTTTTTGCCCCTCGCGGATGCGGCTGCCGGGCAAGAGGCGAATGGACGGGCCATCGTGATCAAAACGAAAATCCAGTTGCGGATCGGCAATCCGGCCGTAGTCCCGGCCTTCCTCATAAACGGTGCTGCCTTCATCCGCCCGCACCGTGACAGGAGTGCCCGGCCGCCGGAGGACATTCAGTAGTCCGGCCTCCTCGACGCGCACCCGGTCGACCCATGCATTGCCGGGGGTGTTGCCGCGGATGCCGATCGAGATCGTTACCTTGTCGTAGCCCTGGGTATTGAATCCCCAGCGCGCTTCGCGCCAGTCCGTGGTCGAGGGAATTCTGGCATTCCAGGGTGTGAGGTTGCGGCCGTCCGCTGTCTGGACTGTGAGCCGGAACGATCCGGTGGTGAACGCTCTTGTCTGCGGAAGCCCTTCGGTCTTGGCGCGGAATGTCACACGGTAACAGCGATAGGGTTTGACGGTTACTTCACGGGTCCACATCCGCTCGATCGCCGGTCCGTTGTAGTCGAGCACGACTTCTGGAACCAGGTGTGCTTGGCCTTCTTTGGCGGTGTAGAGAAGATCGCGGACTTCGAAGCCTTCAGCAAGATTGCGGTCGTGTGCGAGGATGGCGCCGCCATATCCGCCCGAGAAGACGTTCGGGATCATCTCGAGGCGGTTCTGTTTGAGGATGTCCTTTACAGCCTCCAGCCGCGTCATGTAGTCAGGTCCTTTCAGATCGATCGAATCCAGCCCAATGGCCAGGAGAACACCGGTCAGGCCGTTCTCGGATGCGACGCGCGCGAGCCGACGGATCTTCTCTACGTCCTCGTCCGTCCGCAACTGAGAGGAGATGCGCACCCAGCGATGGGGAAATACGTTGCTCCGGGCGGAGACCAGTCCGCACAGCGCGATGAGGAGGCTGAGTGCAGCCGTGATGATGATGACGAAACGACGCATGCGTAAATTATAAAGGCGGAAAGGCGGACGTCCGCGAAATCCGGTGCAAGCCTTCGCCGGCTACTTTACACCCAGAAATACCTCGTATGTGCCTGGCTCAACATCCGGAATCGCCAGAGGCATGTTACGCGGCTCAAATCCGGCTTCGGTGAGAAGCTGTAACCATTCGTTGCGCCCAAACAAGCCCTCTACGTGACGGTCGTACTCAACACGCACGTCTCCATCCTTGTCCCGGAGCAGGTACGCAAAGTCAACCAAATAGGTGCTGTCGGCGGGGTCCGGATCCCAGGTCCATTCCAGGTACCGCAGTCCGCGATCCTCACCATCGCAGCCGCCATGGCCGGTGTAAGGTCGAAACGTCTCCCGCACGTGATCCGGAGCGAAAAGGGCGGCGCCACCCGGCCGGCAGTGTAGAAACGCAGTCCCGATGGCTTTCCGCAGGTCGGAGACCGTTGTCATGTACACGATGGCATCATGAATGAACACCCTGTCGAACTGGCGTCCGAGCCGGACGGTTCTCATGTCTCCTTGAATGTGCTCGCACTCCGGGTTTAAGTTCCGGCTTACGGAGAGCATACCGGGGGACAGGTCGACAAGGGTTATCAGGAAATGCTTCTTCATGTACGATGCGTTGTTCCCTCCGCCGCTTCCGAGTTCGAGTAAGGTGCGGGCAGGTTCGCTCCCGGCCGCAATAAGCTCGCGGGTGTAGAACTCCGCCTCGTCCGCATAGTCGTTGGGGGGTGACAACAGCGTCCACCAGGACGAAAACTGGTCGTACAACTTCGGCAACATCGGTATTTCCCCGTGGGAAAAAGCTGCTACCGCCGTCTTCTCCCGGCTGGAGCGGGCGCCAGCGTCTTCTCAATCGCCGCCAAGGCAAGCGGCGCCATCACCCGGTATCCGGCGCTGTTCGGATGCAGGCCGTCGTCGGCCAGTTCGCGTCGCAGGAATCCGGAAGCGTCCACCATCGCCGAGTAGTAATCGAGATACGCAATGTGCTTATCGGAGGCGTATCGTTCCATCCACGTATTCAATGTGCGAATCAGCTCCGGACTCCGGCGCGGGCTCTGCTCAAACTGCGGGTTCACGCCCTTATTGTAATCGTGGATCGGCAACACCGAGGCCAGTATCGGCTTGATATTGTGGGCCAGGGCCAAATCCGCCATCATCGAGAGATTATTCTGAATCACATTCACGCGCACCCCGCGCGCCAGATCGTTCGTGCCCGCCAGAATCAGGACCGCGGCCGGTTTCAGGTCAATGACGTCGGCTTTGAAGCGGCCTAGCATCTCACCCGTGATCTGTCCGCTAATGCCACGGTTCACGAAGTCCCGCCCCGGAAAATACTGATTCAGCCGCCAGCCGTCGGTGATCGAATCCCCGAGAAATACAACTCTCGAATTCGCCTGTGGCGCCGGCAGGTTGCCGTTCGCCTCGGCATAGCGCTTCAGGTTATCACGGTCAGGATTTCGCAACTGCCTCTCTTTCTGTTCCAGCAATGCCCGGAAATGCGCTTCAATGCGGCCAGCGGCTTCGCGCAGCTCCACCAACTGCTTCCCGGTGGTTTCCTGAAGCGGAAAGGGCTTGGGCACAGCATCGGAAAGCGCCAGGAAGGCCTTCACGTTCGAAAGAAAGGTGTAAGCATACCCGGCGTGAGACATCCCCGGGCTGCTCCGCAAGTTCGTCAGCGCCTGTTTGGCGTTTTCCGCCACCGGCGCGCCCGCGCGTGCCAACTCCGGTATCGCGATTCCCGTGGCCTCCATCAACTGCGTCACACGTTCACAAAGTTTCACCGCATCACGGGCTGGCAGCAAAGCATCAGTCTGTGCAAACAGTAACAGGGCTGACGCAATCCACAGTGCAATCTTGCTCAAGAAGACTCCTCTTTTTCCAATTGCAGGGTAACGGTGCCGACGGCGAATCCCAGGCGGATGCGGATCTGCACCGGCATCCGCCGCTCATCATCCGTCAGCCACACAAACAGCCTTCCCTTCTTCGAGTACAGAATCCCGTTGTAGAGGAAGGCTTCGTAGCGAATGGTTTTGTAGGAACCGGCGGGCGTCTGTATCGTTTCCTTCTCCTGCGCCTCTACTTTCGCCTCGATGAACTTTTTTCCGTCGCTGATCGGAAACTGCCTCGAGGCCGGCGGGTCGAAGTCCTTCGCCCGCAGTGCGGCCAGCGCACCCACAACGTCGTGTACGCAATCGGGAATCGCTACTTCGTTTTGCTTTACAGCCGCGTCTTTGACCAAGTCCCACTCCAGATAGTAGGCTTTCTTGTTGATGCGGTCATAGGTGACTCTGGTCTCCCTCTTCCGCCGGCCTTCGTTGGCCTTCAACAGACTGCTGGTGGCGCAAAGGGATTCCGTTAACATCACGCGATAGTGGTCTTCCACCTTGTATAGCTTCGAAACGAGGCCGGTCGATTCGAGTAGCAGATCCACTTGCCAGCCGGACTCGCCGCCGATCTGGGCGGGCGTCCAGCTCAGACGTGCGCGTCCTGCTTCGATGAGACGCCACTCAATGGAGTAGTGCAGCGTCTCACCACCATTGGAAATTTTCTGGCGGTCGACGGATGGCTCCGCCCCCCCGGGCGTCGCTTGAAACGAATACGCTGGAAGACACAACGCCAGCACCAGTGGCGCCGCGACACACCTTGAAAACACGCGGCAAAGCATGAAACTTGAGTTTGGCAAAGCCCCCGGTTATTCCGCAACCTGCGCTCCGGCTTCACCCAAATGCCGTACGCGGGTTGTCCCACATCAGCGTCCGCCGCCAGGAGCCATCGAGGCGCGGCAGAAAATCCGTATAGAGATAGGTATAGCCCCGGTAATCCCCGCCTCCCGGCTCGCCCACGTGATACCAGCCTGCATCCTGAGAAATCAAGGTCCGCGACAGCAGATTTCTTTCCGCCATAAACCGAACACACTCCAGATGCCAGCCGGCCGATTTGGGGCCGATACCGTCGAACTCCACCCAAAAGCCTTCACGGGCCATCTTTTCATGGAATGAGTGGTTCTTCTCGTTCTGCGCGTGCACCCAGACAAAGCGCGATGAAGGGACCTTCTCCGCAAGCACGATCTCCGCCTGCTCTACCGCCGCTTTGCCGTTGCCCGTGTGAGAGGCGATGGTCAGCCCGGTCTCACGCGATGTAATCGCCGCAGCTCGCACCAGCTTCCGGTCGAGTTCCGCCAGTGGTCCGTGGTTCACTCCGGTCTTAATGAATCGCGGTTTCACGCCGTCAATCCCTTTGCGCCATTCGGCAATCCAGCGGCTCGCGAGTTCGGCGGCGGATTCCCTTCGCGCATAACCGGGAACGAACTTGTGATCAGCAGCGCCGTAGATCCCGGTGTTGGTCCAAATCTCGACACCGGTGGCCTCCTGCAATCTCGCCAGTAATACGGCATCGCGGCCGATGTAGGCGGGCGTACATTCCTGAAGCCGCCTGCATCCCAGGCGCTTCACTTCTTCGAGTTTCGGTTTGGCTGTATGAAAGACTTCGTCCGCATCGTAGCGGCCGGGCCTGATCTTCTCCGCTCCGGCAAAATCGACCATCACGTGCTCATGCACGAGAATAGAATCCGGCGCGGCGCCGGCCGCCGCGCACGATAGCAGGAATTCCCGCCGGCGCATCAATCCACCTTCACCGCCCCGTCTCCAACCCCGGCGGCAGCGGTCCTCTTGCCGCCCACAGGCTCCGAAATCCCGAGTTGGCTCAGTACCGCTGGAAGATTCAGGCCCAGCGCTTCGAGTTGCTGAAGCAGTCCAAACACGACAGCGGGACCGGTTTTGGCCAGGCGCGAGACGCCGCTGTTCGCCTCCGGGGCGCCATTGCCCTGATCGATAACCACAAGTTTATCGATGTTGCCGAGTGGCGCCGCCACCGAACTGAAGATGCCGGTGGAAGCCTGAAGAATGGCCGGCAGTTTCTCCAGCACCGTTTGCAGGCGGGCCGCTTCGTTGAATTGCTTCCATGCTTCCGCCTTGCGCAGGATCGCGGCGGCTTCGGCAATGCCCTGTGCCTCGATGGCCTTGGCCTGTGCCAGGCCGATCGCCTCAATTTTTGCTGCTTCCGCCTTCCCTTCGGACTCCAGCGCCGAAGCGCGCCCGGCACCCTCTTTGCGCAGCTTTTCCTGTTCGGCTTCAGCCATTGCGATGAGAGCCGCGCGTCTGCCTTCCGCCTCGAGAATCGCCGCCGCTTTCGCACCCTCGGCCCGAACGACGGCCGCCTGCCGCTCCGCGTCCGCCGGCTTGATAACCGTAGCCTCCAGTTCCTGCTGCTTCCGGAGCACTTCCTGCTGCTGCACCGATATCATTTCCTGGGTGCGTGTGCGCTCCACTCTCACTTCTTCCGCAATCACCGCCTGCCTGGCCTTGGCGCTCGCTAACGGTCCCGATTGATCGGCTGCGGCCTTTTCGCGCTCCACTTCGGCCTGGTACTGTGCCTGGCGGATCTGAAGATCGCGCTGCGCCTGTGCAATCTCGGCATCAGCGTTTAGCTTGGCCCTCTCGCCTTCCTGCAAGGCCTGTGCTGACCGGATCTTCGCGTCACGGGTCGCGTCCGCTTCACCGATCACTGCGTCGCGCTTCACTTCCGCCGTACGCCGCTTGCCAAGAGCGTTCAGATACTCCTCTTCGTCACTCACTTCCTGAATAGTGAGGACGTCGACGCCGAGGCCCATCTTCTCCAGGTCCACCGCTGCTTCGCTCGTCAATTTCTGCGCAAAACTCTGCCGGTCGCTGTTTACCTCTTCAACCGTGAGCGTGCCCAGAATCGATCGCAGGTGACCTTCCAACGTTTGAAAAATCACTCGCTGAATGTTGTCATGTGTCATCCCGAGAAAACGTTCGGCGGCGGCGTGAAGCGATGTTTCATCGCTTCGTATTTTTACGTTCGCTACCGCTTTCACCGACACGGGAACACCCTTCAGGGTGTAGGCGCGCTTGATTTCGAGCGGGATGGTAAGAACGTTCAGAGAAAGGTAGTCGACTTTCTCGAGCAGCGGGATCCGCAATGCTGCACCACCGCGGACCATCCGGTATCCCACCATGCGCCCGTCGGCGAGTTTTCTTTTGCGCCCGCTCAGCACGGCGACCGTATTGGGCGGCACCTTTAGATAGTTCCGGCTGAAGAGAGCCGCGGCGATAAACAGGGCCAGCAGTACGAACAGGACTATCAACGGAATCAAAAGCCGGGATGCTTCGAACATGGAATCCTTCCTTTACTGCGGACGAACGATGACGATTTCGCCCAGCGTCTCTTCTACCCTGACGATGCGGTTTTCAGGGATTGCGCCGCCGTCGAACGACTTGGCGACCTTATCCACGAGTTCCTCTCCAACGCGGCATCGTACCTGTCCGACGCCGCCGGAAGGAATGCTCACAATCACGCGCGCGTTCTGTCCGACGACATCGATTTGCCGCATGTCCGTTGAAGCCTGCTGGCTGTATAGGAACCTGGCGAACAGGAAGATAATGGACGCAAAAACCACTCCGCTGACGAAGCCGGCGGCCGATGCGGGGACAACGCCCGCGCCGTAGTGGGATGCAACCGCGCCGGTCCCACCGAATGCGGTCACAAAGACACTCAAAATTCTGGGGCTGAAAAAGCTCGGACCGTGGTCGAGACCGTGATCGAAATCACTGCCAAGATGATCAAACACTTCACCGAATACCAGCGAGACCAGTAGGAACAAAAATCCAACCGCCGCAATGCCGAGAAAAATCGAAAACGCAGAAAGCTGCGAGATGACTTCGGCCATAACTGGTTCTCCCTGATAGCAAGAGTCTATAGGAGCGTTCTACTGAAGTCAAAACCGGATAAGATCACTGGAATGACACTAGCCACCCGTTTCATTTACACACTGCTGCTGCTTGCCCCGGCCGCGTTTGCTCAAGCGCCGGAGGGTTCCTATTCTGTCGAGAAGAACGTAATGGTGGCTATGCGCGATGGAGTGCGCCTAGCCACGGACCTTTACTTTCCGGCGCGTGACGGCGTGCGTCTGGAAGGCAAGTTTCCTGCCGTCCTCGAACGCATCCCCTACAACAAGGATGGGGCCGGAAAAGGTTGGGCGCCATGGTTTGCGGCGCGCGGTTATGTGGCTGTGGTGCAGGACACGCGCGGCCGCTATGGCTCGGAAGGCGTCTGGCACATGATGACGGATGACGTGCCCGACGGCTTTGACACCGCCGCGTGGATCGTGAAGCAGCCATGGAGCGACGGCGGCTTCGGAACGGTCGGCACTTCCTACGCGGGAGGCACTCAACATGCGCTGGCGCTATCGAACCCGCCCGGACTCAAGGCCATGGTGCCGGTGGATGCTGTCGCCAACGCGGGCTATTTCGGCATGCGCAATGGCGGCGCATTCGAACTGCGCTTCATGAATTGGATCTTTACGATCGGCGCGCCGCGGGGCAGTCGCGCCTCGCGGGATCCCGGAACTCAGGCCGTGCTCGACGAAGCGGGAAAACACGTTCGTCAGTACCTGGACAACCTGCCGCTGCGGAAAGGATTGACACCGCTGCGCCTGGCGCCCGAATACGAAGACTGGCTGGTAGAGGCGATGGCACGCGGCGAGAACGATTCCTATTGGAAGCAGCCGGGCTTTAACGTGGTGGACCAGGTGCCCGCCTACAAAGATATCCCGGTTTACCTCATCGGCGGCTGGTACGACTCCTGGGCGCGCCAGACAACGATGACGTACGAAGCTCTTCACAAAGCCAAGCGAAGTTCGATAAAGATGATCCTCGGCCCCTGGATTCATGGTGCTCACAACAATCATGCGCACGGCCAGGTGGACTTCGGATCTGATGCCGCCATTAATGGGCTGGAATTTCGCGCGCGCTGGTTCGACCGCTGGCTGAAGAGCACTGAAAACGGCGTGGAAAGCGACGCTCCCGTGAAAATATTCGTCATGGGAGGGGGCACCGAAGCCAAGAACGCGAAAGGCCAGCACGAGCACGGCGGCGTGTGGCGGGATGAGAAGGAATGGCCGCTGGCCCGCACCCGTTTCACGCCGTATTACCTCCAGGCCGGAGGCGGACTTTCGACGGTAAAGCCCACTTCGCGCAACGCTTCAGCGGCCTACGACTTCGACCCGCGGAATCCCGTGCCCACCATCGGCGGCAATATCTCGTCGGGCGTTGGCATCATGCTTCAAGGCGCGTGGGACCAGAAATGCGGCGAGCACGTCTGGAACTGCAAAGACTCCCTGCCGCTGTCGGCGCGCCGCGACATCCTGGTATTCCAGACTCCTCCGTTGAAGGAAGACGTGGAAGTGACCGGACCTATCGATGTCAAGCTGTGGGCTTCCTCATCCGCGCCCGACACGGATTTCACCGCCAAGCTGATCGATGTGCATCCGCCGTCGCCCGATTTTCCTGGTGGCATCGACATGAATATCGAAGATGGCATCCTCCGTGCCCGTTTCCGCAATTCGCTCGAGAAACAGGAACTGATGAAGCCCGGCGCCGTCTACGAGTTCACGATCAAGCTGTACCCCACATCGAACGTCTTTAAGGCCGGACACCGTATCCGCCTCGATATTTCGAGCAGTAACTACCCACGCTTTGACGTGAACCCCAACACCGGCGAACCTTTGAATCAGCACCGCCGGATGGTGACGGCAACCAATACAGTTTATTTTGACGCCACGCGGCCGTCGCACGTCATTCTGCCGGTGATTCCGGCATCCGCGCGCTAGCATGCTAATTTGGATGCTTATGAGACGGATATTCGCACTTCTTGGTCTCTTTGTGCTTCCTGCCATGGCACAGGAATATAAGATCGCCGTGGTGGGTCTGGTGCACTCGCACGTTTGGGGACACCTGGGAAAGATGATTTCCGGCCAGCCCGCAAAGCTGGTTGGGATTGCCGAGACCATCCCCGAACTGGTCGCCGAAGCGAAGAAAAGGGGTGCAACGGCCACTCCCTTTTTCGACGACTACAAGAAGATGCTGGACCAAGCGAAGCCAGACATCGTGTGGGCATTTGTCGAAAACAACCGCCACCTGGAGATCGTACAGGCGTGCGCACCGCGCAAAATCAGCGTGATGTTTGAGAAGCCGCTCGCTTCCACATACAAAGATGCCGTGGCAATTCAGCGATTGGCAAAACAGCATGGCATTCAAGTGATGACGAACTACCAGATGGCATGGTGGCCGTCCAACTACACCGCCCGGAAAGTGGCCGAAAGCGGCGCTGTCGGCCCGGTCTACAGGCTGCACGGCATTGTCGGACATGGCGGCCCCGGTGGTCCCACAGGCCTCAACAAGTACTTCTTTGCATGGCTGACCGACCCGGTGAAGAATGGCGCCGGCGCACTGATGGACTTTGGTTGTTACAACGCATTGTGGAGCTTGTGGTACCTGGGCAAGCCCCAGACCGTTTATGCCACCGTGCAGCACCTGCGTCCACAGGAGTTTCCGAAAGTCGAGGACAACTCCACGATGATTCTTTCCTACAAGGACGCGGTGGGAATTTTCGAAGGCAGTTGGGATTTGCCGCGCAGCTTCCAGGATCTTGAAGTGTTCGGCCGCTCTGGGAGCCTATATGTCACCAGCAAGGGTGTCGAGCATCGAAAAGGCCGCTCCGAACCGGCGCAACTGCCCGCCGCCGGTCTCGCTCCGGCGGAGTCCGAACCGATCGCGTTCATGATCGATGCGCTCCGGAACAGAAAGCCCATCGAGGGTCTTACCGCGCTCGACATCAACGTGGACGTCGTGGAGATCATCGAAGCCGCGAAAATGTCTGTCAAGTCCGGCAGAGCCGTCCCGTTGCCGTTGAAGTGAACCTTCCTTACCGGAGGTAAAAAAGACTCAATCGCGGCAACCCGGCCGATTCCAGCAGTTTCCGGTCCAGGTACTGCTTCTCCAACATCGTGAGTTGTTCCGCCGTCATCTTGTTGCGATAAGGGCGGAGCTCAGAGTCCAATTCTTTCCGCGCGCGTAAAAGATCGTCATCGCTCTGTTGCGCCCGTGCGACCGCAATCATCTTCTCTTCGAGGGCCGTCAATCGCTGCTCCAGGGACTCGAGGTCTTTATAATGCGAGTCTGCTTCTTCCAGGATCTTTTCCAACGTCTTGGCGACAGCCTCATAGGCGGGAGCGTCTCTCTTCCGGAGGTCGAGCACATTCATCGACAGAAAGTCCTTCAGTTCCTCGATATCGAACGGAGCCTCAACCGGTTTTCTCGTTGCCGGAGCCGCTCCCGCCATCACCTGTGCTTCGGTCAAAACGGCCTGCACGCAGTATGCAAGCGAATTCACCATCTGAATTCGTGACTTGCGGGACCGCCATTTTTCAAAAGCCGAGTCGATACCGCGCAGCACCGCTTCAAGCGGAATCCCCGCGTTCTTCCACGCCTCGATAAGCGCCCAATCGAGCGGCGATAGCAGAAACAGCGCCGTGCCGCGTGCTTTCTGAAAATGCTCTTCAACCTCGGTGAAATAGTTGAAGTAGTTGAGACCCCAGAAATCCTGATCGCTGCCGCTCACGGTTTGCGGTTCCGCTCCCAGAGGAGTCTCAAACCCTTGAGGGTCAGGTCTTCGTCTACTTCACTCAGCAGCCTGGAGCCCCCGGAGATGAGACGCGCCTGGCCGCCGGTACCGATCACTTTCGTATCAGGGCCTAGCGTGCCGATGAGCCGCTGAAGAATACCGTCGATGGTTCCAATGGTTCCGTAGTACAAGCCGGATTGGATGCTCGCCACGGAATTGGTGCCGATCAGGCGCGCCGGTTCACGCAGATCCACTTTCGGAAGCCTTGCGGTGCGGTGGAACAATGCGCCAATCGAGATGCCCAGCCCGGGATAGATGAGGCCGCCGAGATACTCGGCTTTGTCCGAAATCGCATCGAAGGTAATAGCGGTGCCCAGATCGACCACGACGCACGGTCCGCCCAACCGGCTATACGCGGCCACCGCGTTGACGATGCGGTCCGCTCCTACCTCTTTCGGGTTGTCGTACATCACCTTCAACCCCGTATCCGTTTCCGGCGTGATGAACATCGGCTGGCGATCGAAATAGCGGCCCGCCATGTCCGCCAGAACAGAATCGACGGGCGGCACGACGCTGGAAATCACCATGCCGTCCACCGCCGCCAGCTTCACCGCTGAATGCGCAAAAAGATTGCGCAGCAGAATTCCCCACTCATCCACCGTCTGCTCGTGGACCGTACGCAGACGCCACCGCGCGGCCAGTCCATCATCCTGAAAAGCTCCAACGGTAACGTTTGTGTTTCCGACGTCCATTGCCAGTAGCATTCATGCCCCCGGGACGGGTCTGACGCCGCCATTTAAAATTACACTTATCCCGCCGCCATCTTTGCGCAGTAGCAGGAAACCCGATGGATCGAGCCCGTCAGTGATGCCTGTCTGTATCGAAGCGCCGTCCTCTACGGTGACTTTCCGCCCGCGAACGAAACTGGAAGCCCGGCTAAACGCATCGAGTATCTCCCGCTTTGCTCCGCGCACCAGTAACTGCGTTTCCGCATCAATGGACTCGGCCAGGCTCACCAGCAGCACCTCACGGGAATGCTCACGACCGGAAGCAATTTTGAGCGAAGTGGCGAGAGCTGCCAATTCAGGTGAAAACCTGGTCTGGTTGACATTGACGCCAATGCCCGCAACCGCACGGTGTTCCTGAAGAGTAGTAAGAACACCGGCACATTTTTTTCCGCCGATCAAAACATCGTTCGGCCAGCGCAAGTCGCAATCGAGCCCGGTGGAATTGTGGATGGCACGAGCCACGGCCACACCCAGGGCGAGCGTGAGAAGTGGAGCTTCCGCGGGTTGCGACGGAACATCCAGCACCACGGAAAAATAGAGCCCGGCATCCCGTTCCGATTGCCACGTTCTACCAAAGCGGCCCTGCCCCGCCGTCTGCTCATCCGCTCCAACAATGGTACCCGGCGCACAGCCGGCCGAGGCGAGTTGGACCCCGGCGGGCATCGTGGATGCGATCCTGTCGTACCAGTGGACCTCGCGGCCGGGCAGCCTGGAACGAACCCATTCCAAATCGAAAGGCATTTAGATCAGGTCCAGCCTGAAGTTGATATCCACGGCTGCCGCCGAATGGGTGATGGCGCCGGAGGAGACGAAATCCGCGCCGGCTTCGGCGAACGCGCGGACGCTTTCGAGATTGATGCCGCCGGATAGCTCAACCGTGGCCCTGCCGCTAATATGGCGGATCTCTTCGGCCGCCTGTTCCGGCGGCATGTTGTCCAGCAGCAGGTGCTTTGCGCCTGCCGCCAAAGCCTCTTCAATCTCACCCCTGGTGCGGACTTCGATTTCAACCGGCAACCTGGAGCGGCTCGCGCGCTCCAGCGCGGGAGTGATTCCGCCCGCCGCCGCGATATGGTTGTTCTTGATGAGAATGGCATCGAACAGACCCATGCGGTGGTTGGTCACGCCCGCAGCGGCCGCTGCCATTTTTTCCAACCGTCTCAGCCCGGGCGTGGTCTTGCGCGTATCCAGGATCCGGCACTTCGTACCCGCCACCGCTTCCACATACCTTCGCCCGAGGGTGGCCACACCGCTGAGGCGTTGTAGAAAATTCAGAGAAACCCGCTCACATGCGAGCAGCACTCGGGCATTTCCGCTCACGTTCGCGAGCACCTCTCCGCTACGAGCGGAGTCCCCACTTGCTTTCCTCAGCTCACACGCCTCGACGCCGCCGCGCATTTCATAAATCACCGGCAAAAGCTCGATCCCGGCTACGATGATGTCGTCCCGCGCAATGAAGCGGCCGGATGCCCGCCGCTCCGCCGGCACGCACGCTTCCGATGTAACATCCCCAGGGCCGATATCTTCCCCCAGCGCGCGGCGGACAGCTTCCACTACTTCCGGATGCGTTACATCGAACATTGTTCTATGCCGCCAGCCCATCCAGGTCCGCGCGGTTTTTCTCGAGTTGATGCTCGTATTCGGCCAGCTTCTGACGGATGTTCTGCACCACCTTTTCCGGCGCGCGGCTAAGAAATTGGTGGTCTTCGAGTTGCCGCCTGGAGTTGGCAATCAGCTTTTCAAGTTGCTCTATGTCTTTCACGAGGCGCTTCCGCCGGGCTTCGGCTTGCGCCACCGGAACGCGCAGATTCACTTCGAACTCGGCAGACGAGCGCACGGCGCCCTCGCCTCTCGGCGCGTGCTCTTCAGAAACCGTAACTTTCACGTTCGCAAGCCTCTCGATCGCCTCTTTCTGGCTGCGCGCCACGTCGAGAGCACTCGTCCTCGAATACACGGTTGCATCGAGTTGCTGCTTCGGATCCAGCTTCAGGTCCGCCCGCAGGTTTCGCAGCGAGGTCACGACCTCCTGCAAAATCTCCATCTCCCGCTCCGCGGCATGATCGCTGAGCGTGGCATTGTACTCGGGATAACGGGCAAGCGCAATGGAAGCGGGCTTCTCTTGCGCATTCGAAGCAAGCCGCTGCCATAGTTCTTCCGTCAGGAACGGCATCGCCGGATGCAGCAGCCGGAGAACGCTCTCGAACACCGTCAGGATATTTCGCCAATCGGCGGTCAGCCCTGAGTTCTCCTGAAACCGGAGCTTCTTGATTTCAATGTACCAGTCGCAGAATTCGTGCCAGACGAATCGCCACAACGTCTGCGCCGCCTCGTGATAGCGGTACTGCTCGAGCGCGCGATTCACCTGCTCAGCGCAGCGGTTCAGGCGGCTGAAGATCCAACGGTCCTCAAGCGGAACGGCCTGGTTGATTCCGGAAGCCTCCGGACGCGGGCTATCGGGCCCGGAGGGAATCCACGGCTCCACGCCGGATCGTTCCATATTGAGGAAGATAAATCGTGCGGCGTTCCAGATCTTGTTGGCAAACTGGCGCGCGCTGATCATCCGGTCTTCCGTCATGACGATGTCGGTTCCCACCGCCGCTCCCATCAGGAGCGACATGCGAACCGCATCCGTTCCGTAACGGTCCGATACCTCGAGCGGGTCGATAGTATTGCCTCGAGTCTTGGACATCTTCTGCCGCTCAGCGTCGCGCACGAGGCCATGGATGTAAACCTGCCGGAACGGAATCTCACCCGTGCACTCGATCCCCATCATGATCATGCGGGCCACCCAGAAAAACAGGATGTCGAAGCCGGTGATCAGCAGCGAGGTGGGATAGTATGTTGCCAGGTCCTCGGTCTGCTCCGGCCAGCCCAGTGTGCTGAAAGGCCAAAGGCCCGAACTAAACCAGGTGTCCAACACGTCGGGATCCTGGTAGATGTCGGCCGATGAGCAGTGCGCGCACTGTTCCGGCGTATCCGCGGAGACCGTGATCTTGCCGCACGTACGGCAATGCCAGGCTGGCACGCGATGCCCCCACCAAAGCTGGCGCGAGATGCACCAGTCGCGGATGTTGTACATCCATTCGAAGTAGGTCTTGCTCCAATTCTCCGGTATGAACTGGATACGTCCTTCTTCGACGGCCCGAATGGCGGGCTCCGCGAGCGGTTTCATCGTCACGAACCATTGCGTCGAAACCAGCGGCTCCACCGCTGTCTTGCAGCGTTGGCACTTCCCGACGGCAACAGTATACGGCTCCACTTTGTCGAGCAGCCCGAGCTTATCGAGGTCTTCGACAACCCGCTTGCGCGCCTCCATGCGATCCAGGCCGGCGTACGAACCTGCCTCGGCTGTCATTCGGGCCTGCTCGTCAATGACTTTGATCTTCGGAAGGTTGTGCCGCTTGCCGGCTTCGAAATCGTTCGGATCGTGGGCCGGTGTTACCTTCACTACTCCCGTGCCGAATTCAGGATCTGCCAGCGAGTCGAGGATGATCGGGATCTCGCGATCCATCAGCGGCAACTGAACGGTCTTGCCGTGCAGGTCCGTGTAGCGCTTGTCCTCAGGGTTGATGGCGGCGGCGGTATCTCCCAGCATCGTTTCCGGCCGTGTGGTGGCAACCACCAGGTAGCGGTCCGTAGCCTTGACCGGATAGCGGATGTGCCAGAGATTGCCGGCCGTCTCCTCGTGGTTCACCTCGAGATCCGAAAGCGCGGTATGACAGCGGGGACACCAGTTCACCATGTACTCGCCGCGGTAGATCAGGCCCTTTTCAAACAGCCGCACAAAAACCAGGCGCACTGCCCGCGAGAGCCCCTCATCGAGCGTGAAGCGCTCGCGGCTCCAATCGCAGCTCGCACCGAGCTGGATCATCTGCTGCCGGATCGTACCGCCATACTCCTGCTTCCACTCCCAAACTCGTTCCTCGAACTTCTCGCGTCCCAGATCGTGGCGGGTGAGCCCCTCTTCGGCCAGGCGCCGCTCCACAACCATTTGAGTGGCGATACCGGCGTGGTCCGTTCCCGGCAGCCAGAGCGTGTTGTAGCCGAGCATACGGCGCCAGCGCACCGTCATGTCGATCTCGGAATGCTCCAGCATGTGGCCCGTGTGCAGCGAACCGGTCACGTTGGGAGGCGGGATGACGAGAGAGAATACCCGGCCCTGCGCTTTCGGGGAAGCGTGAAAAATACCGCTCTCCTTCCACCACTGCGCCCACCGCGGCTCAAACCGCTGCGGCTCATACACTTTTTCAATTTGCATCGGGAATTTTCATAATAACATGCGGCCTTTTAGCGGCCGTTTTGCGCCGAAGTAAGCCATAGCAGTGGTCCTGGAAGCGGAGTGAGTTGGCCGATGCGATTCTCGCAGGTAGCGTCCGGCAGTGGTCCACGTGGGAGTGTTACAATGCGCGTCTCAGGAGATGGTATGAATGTTTAGGCTTGCGCGGGGGATAAGCTCCGAGAAGAGCGATTTTCTCGGAGTAGACAGGTCACAGGCTGCATGTTTTTGTGAGGCGTCCGACCTCGTTCAGGAGATTGGTCAGACCTGTGACTGGAGCGCCACCGTAAGGCCGGCACGCCGGACCTTGAATAGGAGAATGGTGACCGCCGCAGGGCCCGTCTACTCCGCCTGCAGTTCATTACAGGAGGAGTATGGAAACGCAACGTCACATCGGCATCGGCCTGCACGGCAACCAGTTCACCTGCTGTGTGCGGCTGGAAAATGGCCCGAATAATTTGACGGAATGGAAGCTGGAGGACCTGCCGCGGTTCATCAAGAAGCTGCGGGCGAGCGACGAGATCGCCGTCGAGCTAACCGGAAACACCCGGCTGTTCCGCGATGCGGTAGCGCCGCACGTCGCGCGGGTAGTGGCGGTGGACCCGAACCAGTTTAAGGTGATCAGCCACTCGGTGAAGAAGACGGACCCGAACGACGCGCGCAACCTGGCGCTGTATCTGGAAAAGGATCTGCTGGCGGAGGTGAGGATGAAGGACAAGACGCAAGCGCAACTGGCAAGTCTGACGCAAACGCGGGACACGCTGGTGAAACTGTGGACCTCGCTGAAGAACAAGATCAACAACATTCTCCCGGCGCACGGGATCAACCTGGAGAAGGAAGCCCTGTCGAGCGAAAAGAAACTTAACGATGTGCTGGCGATGCGATTCGCTCCCATGGTGAAGATCGAACTGGAAGTCCTGGTCGAGGAAATCCGGAGCCTGAACCAGAGGATCGCCAAGCTGGACAAGACCATCGCCGGCGAGGGCCGCAAACTGGAAGGGCACAAAAATCTCACCAGCATCAAGGGCATCGGCCCGTTGAGCGGCGGCATCCTGCTCTCGGTGATCGGCAACATCGATGACTTCGCCGACGAGGGCAAGCTGGCGGCCTACTTCGGGATCGTGCCGCGGATTGCCAACTCCAACGAGACGGAGCGTTCCGGCCGGATCACCGGGCGCGGCAGCAAGCGCGGCAGCACCACCCTGGTGCAGTGTGCGTTGATTGCGCAACGGTACAGCCCTTATTTGAAGCGCTACTACGAAAAAATCAAAGCGCGGCGTGGGACCGGCAAGGGGATCATCGCCTTGGCGCGAAAGCTCCT